>NZ_JAZFXT010000004.1:0-150933 GCF_036448855.1 Methylobacterium ajmalii | reverse complement strand
GCGCCTGACCAAGGTCAGGCTTGCCGGCCCGGACTGTCTCGAAGATGGCTCAGCGCCCGGGCCGCTGTCGCGGCCGGCGCCGATGGGTGGTCGTATAGGCTCCGCGTTTCGGCCCGTCAACCGGTTTCATGAAGCTTCGGCGACAGGAATGCCCGTCCCGGCCCCCTCCCCTACCGTCAGGCGGGGTCGGACGGCGCGCAGAGCCAGAGGCGCATCGTGTCGAAGGTCCGGGTCGCGGAGGCCACGATGGCCTCGGCCCCGGCCGTCCCGGCCTCCTCGGCGAGGCGCAGTCGAAACGCCTTCCACATCGCGCCGGTGTCGCGGCCGTGTCCGCGGTAGTAGCGGCAGCCGTCCTCGCCGGTCAGGCCGAGCTGCTGCGCGACGTGCCGGGCGATGACCTGGCCGCCGAGCGTCGAGCCTTCGAGGACGTAAAGGCTGCCGAAGGCCTCCGCCCGGTCGCGCGGCGGTGCCGCGGCGGGACGCGGCAGCGCCCGGATCGCCGCGTCGCCGAGCCCGAGATGACGCAGATCCGCGGTGAGGCGATCGAGGCGGCGGCGCGGACCGAAGAAGGCGTCGTCAGCCAGAACCTCGGCGAGCGCCGGCTCCCAGGCGGCGTGGAAACCCCAGAAGCGGGCGAGCAGGCCGCGATAGCCCTCGCGGGTCGAGACGCGGGTCTCCCAGGCGAGATCGCGTTCGATCGCCTCGTGCGCCTCGCGGGTCTCGACGCGCAGGCGCGCGTGAATGTCGTCGACCCGATCGATCACGCCGTGACCGTGAAGCAGGCGCCGGGACGGTTCTCGACCTCGAGCCGGGCGTTGATCTGGTCGAGCATCGCCCGGACCAGCTTCATGCCGAGTCCGGTGCCGCGGGCCGGCGCGTCGGACCAGCCGGCCGGCAGGCCCTGGCCTTCATCGCAGACCGAGAGGCGGATGCGCCCCTCGGTCTCGCCGGCGACGCTGACCGCGACACGCCCGCCGGCATCCGCGTAGGCGTACTTGAAGGCGTTGGTGATCAGCTCGGTGGCGATCAGCGAGAGCGCCACCGCCTTGCGGTAGGGCACCATCAGGCCGGGCTCGGCGTCGAGGTCGACCGCGTGCCCCTTGCCGGCCATGCCGGCGAGGTCGGCGCAGAGGTTCTCGATCGTCTGGCCGAGATCGACCTCCTCGACACTCTCGGCCTGGTAGAGGCTGTCGTGGACCCGCGCGACGCTCATCACACGCGCCGCGGTCTCGGCGAAGGCCGCCTGCGAGGCCGGATCGGTCACCTGGCGGCGCTGCATCTGCAGGAAGGCCGAGACGATCTGGAGCGAGTTCTTGACCCGGTGGTCGATCTCTCGGGTCAGCAGATCCTTTTGCGCCAGCAGGCGCTCCTTGTCGGCCAAGAGCCCGGTCAGCTCGGTGATCTTGCGTTGCTGGCGCAGCACCACGCCCTCGACCGCCTGGGCGAGCGCCTCGGCGATGGCGACCTGCCAGGGGGCGAACGGCTCCGAGATGCCGCGGCGCTCCTCGACCCAGCGCTCGAACGAGCGCCGAGGCAGCACCGCCACCGGCCCGCTGCCGGCGAGCACCGGCTTGCGCGGGTCGCCGCCCCAGGTGACCGTGCTCGGCATCTCGGGCCGGAACCACAGGAGCAGGTGGCGCCGCTCCGGATCGACGAAGACCGCGAGCAAACCGCTGGCGCAGGCCGCGAAGGGCGCGCTCGGCGGGTGGGCGGCCGGGAACTCGGCAGTGGCGTAGCTGGCCTGGTCGGCCGGCAAGGTCTCGCGCAGCCACCCGGCGATCGCCCGGATCGCGTCGGGCGGCGGGGTCTCGCCGAGGGAGCGCACGGAATCCTGCGAGACCGTCGCGGCGCCCCGCGCCCCGAACAGGTCGAGGACGGTATGGGCCTGCTCGGTGAGCGCGCTCACGAAATCGTCGGAGCGGGCGAGCTCCCGGACGAGATCGCTCTCGAGGGCGAGGTGGGCCTGCTGCTCCTGCCACAGGCGCCGGCTCTCGAGCTCGTAGACCCGCATCGCGAAGGCATCAGCCAGCACGGTGGCGGCGGCGCGGGTCTCGGGCGCGACGTAGTGCGGCTGTCGGTGGTGGCCGATCATCAGCCCCCAGAGCCGCCCCTCGACCAGGATCGAGACCGACATCGAGCCGTTCACCCCGAGGTTGCGCTGGTACTCGAGATGGATCGGCGACAGGCTGCGCGACTGCGCGAAGGTGAGGTCGACCGGGGTGTTGGCGGTCGCGGGCGTCGCGACCAGCGGCACCGGGACGTAGTCGCGGTCGATGACGAAGCGGCTCTTCGAGCGGGTGTAGAGCGCGCGTGCCTGGGCGGGGATGTCGGAGGCGGGGAAATGCAGGCCGAGCAGGCTCCGGCTCCAGTCCGGGTCCTTGTCCTCGGCGATCGCAGCACCGTTCCAGTCGGGATCGAAGCGGTAGACGAGGACGCAGTCGAAGCCGGTGAGCGCGCGGGTCTCCCGCGCCGCCACCCGGGCCGCGCCCTCGAGCGAATCGGCGTCGCGCAGCCGGCCGATCGCCAGCTCCATGTCGAGCTGGCTGGCGCTGCGGAAATCCTCCGGATGGGCCGGGGCCAGCTCCAGCTCGACGACGATGCGCTCGCCGTTGCGGTGGGCCACCGCCTCGACCGGCAGGCCGGCGGCGAGCACGACCCGCTCGCGCACGGTGCGGCCGGGATCGATCCCCTCCCCCTGCAGGGACGCGCGGATGCGCCCGGCAAGGTCGGCGCCCAGCACCGCCTCGAGGGGCAGCCCGAGGGGATCGCGGTCGAGCGCGTCGCGGACGTTGGCGCTGCAGGCCACCACCGCGAGGCCGTCGATCTCGGCGGCGATCAGCACCGCGTGGGGCTGGATCGCCCCGGGGACGTGGATCGGCTCGCGCTCGCACAGGCTCGGATCGACCGGCTCGGCCCGCACGCGCTGGTTCACCGCCGCCTGGACCGCGTCGCGCCGGTGCCCGGCCTCCAGGGCCTCCACCGGCTCGGTGACGATCCAGTAACGATCGGGCACCGCCGCGTCGCGCAGGGTGATGCGCACCTGCATCGGCTTGGGGTCGAAGCCGTAGACGAACGAGAAGCTGTCATCGAGCCGTCCCCGGCGCAGGCCCTCGCGGAAGCGACCGTAGAAATGCGGCAGGTGGGTGCAGGGGGCGACGTCGGTGAAGAAGTTGCGGCCGATCACCCGCTCCGGCCGCCGGCCCGAGAAAAGGCTCTCAGCGCGGTTGTAAAGGTGGATGATGCCCCGGCCGTCGACCTGGATCACGCCCTGCTGAAGCGCGTCGAGGTCGTGCGGCGCGAGCGCGTCGAGGTCGATCGCCGGAGACATCGTCTGATCGGGCAAGGTCACGGGTATTCCAAGGAGGCGAAGGCCCGAAACGGGCGCGCGTCCAGCGACGGGCCGCGCATCTTATCGGGTTCTGGATCTGAACGAAACCGCAACGGAGTATCGTCCCTGCCGACGACGCATCACCGCGTGCCGCCGGTCCGCTCGGCGACGGCCTTGACTGCCGTCTGCAGCCCCTCCTCCAGGGTCGGGTGGTAGAACGGCCGGTCGAGGAAGGTCGCGGCGGTCCAGCCCTCCTGCACCGCCACCGCCATCAGGTGAGCGAGGTGCTCGACGCCCGGCCCGATCATCGCGGCACCGACGAGGCGCCCGCCCGGCTCGGCATAGACCCGAATCAACCCGTCGGCCCGGTCCATCGCCCGGGCGCGGCCCTGGTCGGCGAAGGACGTCTCGCCGACGACCCAGTCGCGGGCGGCTTCCGGATCGAAGGCGCGGCCGATCGCGGCGATCAGCGGATGGGTGAAGATCAGGCTGAAGGCCGGCCAGGGCGGCGGCGCCTCGACCTGGGGGAAACGCGCGGCGTTGCCGCCGGCGATCCAGCCCTGGCGCTGGGCCTCATGCAGCACCGGCTGCTCGTGGTTGGCGTCGCCCGCGATGAAGATCGGCAGGGTGCCGCATTGAAGGGTGCGCGGGTTGAAGTCCGGCAGGCCGTCCTCCTCGGGATCGTCGAGGCCGGCCGCCGCGAGGTCGAGGTCGGACAGGTTCGGCGGGCGCCCCGCGGCGGCGAGAACCCGGGCGAAGGTCCCCTCGCCCCGCTCGCCCGTGGCGAGGCGCCAGGTCAGCCGCACGCCGTCGCCCTCGGCGGTCGCGGTCTCGACGGTGGCGCCGAGGCGCAGGTCGATCTCGGCGCCGAGGAGCGCGGCGGCGCACGCCGCGACCTCGGGATCGTGAATGCCGCCGACGGCCTCCGCGGGGTCGAGGAGGGTGACCCGGACGCCGAGGCGGCTCATCGCCTGGGCGAGTTCGAGCCCGACGGCGCCGGCCCCCAGCACCGCGAGGGATTCGGGCAGCGTCCCGATCTCGAACAGGGTGTCGGTGGTCAGGACACGGTCGGCGACCGGCCGCAATGGCTCGGGCAGGCTCGGGCTCGATCCGGTGGCGATCACCACGGCGCCCGGGACGATCCGGGTGTGGTCGTCGACCACGAGCGTCGCCGGGTCGGAGAAGCGCGCGGTACCGGCGACGCGCTGCTCGGCCGGGATGCGGTCGAGCCCGTCGAGGACCGAGGCGACGAAGTCGTCGCGCAGGGCCCGCACCCGCCGCATCACGGCGGCACCATCGACCCGGACCTCGCCAGCCTCGACGCCGAACACGCCCGCATGGCGCGCATCGTGGGCGGCGCGCGCCGCCTCGATCAGGAGCTTCGAGGGCATGCAGCCGACCCGGGCGCAGGTGGTGCCGCCGGGGCCGCGCTCGATCACGACCGCGCGGGCGCCGGCCTTCGTCGCCGCGTCGTAGGCCGCGAGCCCGGCCGTGCCGGCCCCGATGACGGCTACGTCGCAGGTCAGTTCACGCATCTGTCTTTCCCTCGGGCCGCACGGCGCGGCGGAGCGGCGACGGCGCTGGTTGGCCCTTCGGCAACTTGGATCGTGGACGATTCGTTCCCGCGCGTCGGGTCGTCCCGGACGTCAGGCCGGCGACACACCACCCTCGGCGAGGAGCCGGCCGACGAAGCCGGACAGTCCGACCTGGCGCTCGCGGCGCAGGTGCTCGGCGGCCAGGATCGATTCGAGGGTCTTGAACGAGCGGTCGAGGTCGTCGTTGACCAGCACGTAGTCGTATTCCGACCAGCGCTCGATCTCGGTGCGGGCGTTGAGCAGGCGGCGCTCGATCGTCTCGGCGGAATCCTCGGCCCGGCGCTCCAGGCGGCGGCGCAGCTCGGCCATGCTGGGGGGCAGGATGAAGACGGTGACGACGTCGTCGCGTAGCTTGCTCCGCACCTGGCGGGTGCCCTGGTAGTCGATGTCGAAGATCATGTCGCGGCCGGCGGCCAGCGCCTTCTCCACCGGGCTGCGCGGCGTGCCGTAATAGTTGCCGTGGACCTCGGCCCATTCGAGCAGGTCGTCGCGCTCGCGCAGGTGCTCGAAGGCGTCCCGGTCGATGAAACGGTAGTGCTGGCCGTCGATCTCGGACGGGCGGCGCGCCCGGGTGGTGACCGAGACCGAGAGCTCGAGGCCCCATTCGGGCCGCTGGGCCAGCGCCCGGGTCAGGGTGGTCTTGCCCGCCCCCGAGGGCGAGGACAGGATCAGCACCAGGCCCCGGCGCGCCACCGGTGCGTTCAGGAGTTCGGAGCCCATAGTCGCCACCATCGCGTTCCATCATCCTCGTCGGCGGCGCGGGCGGGCGGGGGGCCGTGCCCCCCGCCGCGCATCCGGCTCTCCCGTCAGACCCCTTCCAATGCCGCCGGCCCGGCGGGCGCGCAACCGGGGAGATGCGGGCCGGGCGGGGACAAGTGCCCCTACTCGATGTTCTGCACCTGCTCGCGGAACTGCTCGACCACCGCCTTGAGGTCGAGGCCGATGCGCGAGAGCGCGACGTCGTTGGCCTTGGCGCAGAGGGTGTTCGCTTCGCGCCCGAGCTCCTGGGCCAGGAAGTCGAGCCGGCGGCCGACGGCGCCGCCGGCCGCCAGCAACTCGCGAGCGGCGGCGAGGTGGGCGCGCAGGCGGTCGATCTCCTCGCGCACGTCGGCGCGGGTGGCGAGCAGCACCGCCTCCTGGTGCAGGCGCGCCGGATCGAAGGTCGCGACCTCCATCAGGGCGGCGACCTGGGCGGCGAGGCGAGCCTTCACGGCCTCGGGCCGGCGGGCCGGGCAGGCCTCCGCCGCCTCGACGAGATCGGCCATGGCGGCGAGCTGGCCGCCGACGATCTCCGTAAGCGCCCGTCCCTCGGCGCGCCGCCCCTCGGCCAGGGCCTCGACGAGTTGCAGGGCCGCCGCCGCGAGGTCGCGCCGCAGGGCCTCCTCGTCGTCGCCCGTCTCCTCCTCGACCTCGACGACGCCGCGCACCCCCATCAGCCCGTCGACGGAGGGAAGCGTGATGCCGAGCGGCATCGGCACCCGGGTCACGGCCTCCGCCAGCGAGGCGAGCAGGGCCTCGTTGATGCGCACCCGCGGCGCGGCCTCGGTCCGCGACAGGGTCAGGGTGAGGTGGCAGGTGCCGCGCCCGAGGCGCTTCTGCACCAGGGCGCGGGCCTCCTCGCCGACGGAATCGAGGCCCGTCGGCACCCGGACCCGGACCTCGAGGCCGCGACCGTTGACGCTCTTGAGCTCCCAGGCCCAGTGCGTGGGCCCGGTGGTTCCGGCCTCGCGGGCGAAGCCCGTCATGCTGGCGATGGTCATCGTGTGCGGCGCTCAGGGGTTGCGCAGGACCGGGACGGTCTTGGGCGAGTTCAGGTCGAACGTCTTGTTGCGCAGGGGATCTCGGGCCGTCCCCTCCGAGGCGTCGAAGGCGCGCGAGCGGGCCGCCGTATTCGCCTCGCCGCCGTCATAGGCGAGCGGCGCGCCGGGCAGCGCGGTGCGCGGCGGCAGGGCGGCGCCGGCGGCCGCCGGGTCGGCCTGCGCCGGCGGCTCGACCTTGTCGACACCGATCGTCGTGCCCGGATCGGCGGCGGCCTTGGCCTTCTCGACCTGGCGCCAGCGAGCGACGTTGCGGTTGTGGGCCTCCAGGGTCTCGGCGAAGACGTGGCCGCCGGTCCCGTCGGCGACGAAGAACAGCTCCTTGGTGCGCGAGGGGTTGGCCACCGCCTCCAGCGCCGCCCGGCCCGGATTGGCGATCGGCCCCGGCGGCAGGCCCTCGATCGCGTAGGTGTTGTAGGGCGTCACCCGGTCGATCTCGGAGCGCAGGATGCCGCGCCCGAGGGTGCCGCGGCCGCCGACCAGGCCGTACACGATGGTCGGGTCGGATTGCAGCCGCATCCGCTTCTGCAGCCGGTTGACGAAGACCCCGGCGACGCGGGGTCGCTCGTCGGCCCGGCCGGTCTCCTTCTCGACGATCGAGGCCAGCGTGACCATCTCCTGGGGCGTGCGCACGGGAACGTCGGGCGAGCGGCGGGCCCAGATCTGATTCAAGACCTCGCGCTGCTTGGTGCGCATCAGGTTGAGGATCTTCTGGCGGGAGTCGCCGCGCTCGAACTTGTAGGTGTCGGGCAGGAGCGAGCCCTCCGGCGGGGTCTCGTTGATGTCGCCGGTCAGCACGTCGTTGTCGTTGAGGCGGGCGACGATCTGCTCGCTCGTCAGGCCCTCCGGGAAGGTGATGGCGTGCTGGACCGGCCGGCCCTGGACCAGGACGTCGACCACGTCGTCGATGCTGGCATGGGCCTTGAAGTTGTACTCGCCGGCCTTCAGCGCCGCCTTGCGGCCGAAGCGGGCGGTGAGCTCGAACAGCATCGGGTGGCCGATCACGCCCTCGCGCTGGAGCAGCTCCGCCATCTCGCCGACGCTGGAGCGGGGCACCACCACGACCTTGTCGGCGGGCAGCGGGCCGGCCTCGTTGGTCTGCCGCTCCAGGACCACGATGCCCAGGATGGCGCCGAGGCCGAGGATGACGAACAGGGTCAGGAGGCCGCTTACCGCCGAGAGCAGGCCGCCGCGCTCGCGCACCGGCTTCTCGGGCGGCGGCGGGGCGGCGGTCGGCTTGATGGCCTCGCTCGGGCTGCGCGGGGCGAGCCGGTTCGGCTGGCTGACCGGCTCCGGCGCGCTCGGCGCCGGGTCCTGCGTCTTCGATCTGCGAAACATGGCGGTCCTGTCGTGGCGCGTCCGGGAAGCGGCAGGTGGACGCGCGTGCCGGCCCGATGGGGCGGAAATCGACCGAGACCCTAGCAACTTTTATGGCGAAATGGAGCCGCGCGCGCATCGCCGGCCACAGACGACAAAGCCCCTCCGCAGGAGCGAGAGGGGCTTTTCGAAACAGACGAGCAGGAGCCGGACGATCCGCCCGGCCGAAAAACTCAGACCCGGCGCAGGATCAGCGAGGCGTTGGTGCCGCCGAAGCCGAAGGAGTTCGACAGGGCGATGTCGACCTTCCGCTTCTGCGCCTTGTGCGGCACGAGGTCGATCGCGGTCTCGACCGAGGGGTTGTCGAGGTTGAGGGTCGGCGGAACCACCCCGTCGCGGATCGCGAGCACGGAGAAGATCGCCTCGATCGCGCCGGCGGCACCGAGCAGGTGGCCGGTGGCGGACTTGGTCGAGGACATCGCCACGTCGGTGGCGTTGCCGAGCAGGCGCTCGACCGCCTTCAGCTCGAGCTCGTCGCCGAGCGGCGTCGAGGTGCCGTGGGCGTTGATGTAGTCGATCTCGGACGGGGCGATGCCGGCGCGCTTCACCGCCGCGGTCATGCAGCGGAAGGCCCCGTCGCCGTCCGGCGAGGGCGAGGTGATGTGGTAGGCGTCGCCCGAGAGGCCGTAGCCGACGACCTCGGCGTAGATCTTGGCGCCGCGGGCCTTGGCGTGCTCGTATTCCTCGAGCACCACCACGCCGGCGCCCTCGCCCATCACGAACCCGTCGCGGTCGCGGTCGTAGGGGCGCGAGGCGCGCTGCGGCTCGTCGTTGAAGCCGGTGGAGAGCGCCCGGCAGGCGGCGAAGCCCGCGAGCGAGAGCCGGTTGATCGGCGATTCGGCGCCGCCGGCCAGCATCACGTCGGCGTCGCCCAGCGCCACGAGGCGCGCGGCGTCACCGATGGCGTGGGCGCCGGTGGAGCAGGCCGTCACCACGGCGTGGTTCGGGCCCTTGAGGCCGTGGGCGATCGAGACCTGGCCGGAGGCCAGGTTGATGATCCGGCCGGGAATGAAGAACGGCGAGATCCGCCGCGGGCCCTTCTCGAACAGCGTCACCGAGGCATCGTAGATGCCGCCGATGCCGCCGATGCCGGAGCCGATGAGGACGCCGGTGGCGCACTGATCCTCGTGGGAGGTCGGGTGCCAGTCGGCGTCGTCGAGCGCCTGGCCGGCCGCCGCCATCGCGTAGACGATGAAGGGGTCGACCTTGCGCTGCTCCTTGGCTTCCATCCACTTGTCGGGATTGAACGTGCCGTCGCTGCCGTCGCCCAGCGGGATCGAGCAGGCGATCTTGCACGCCAGATCCGAGACGTCGAAGGCCTCGACGCGGGCGGCACCGCTTTGCCCCTCGATGAGGCGGCTCCACGTGACGTCGACGCTGCTTCCCAGCGGCGACACCATTCCGAGGCCCGTGACGACGACTCGACGCATCGCGTTATCCCGACCCGATCCCATGACGGAAGCGTTCTACCTGTTTAGGGGAAGACGGCGGCGATCAGCCGGCGTTCTTCTCAAGGAACTTGATCGCGTCGCCGACCGTCTGGATCGTCTCGGCGGCGTCGTCCGGGATCTCGACGTTGAACTCTTCCTCGAACGCCATCACCAGCTCGACGGTGTCGAGGCTGTCGGCGCCCAGATCGTCGATGAAGTTCGCGTTCGGGGTCACCTTCTCGGGCTCGACGCCCAGGTGATCGACGACGATCTTCTTCACCCGGTCCGCGATATCGCTCATCGTGTAGGTCCTTAAGTTACTGCTCGTGGAACTGTTCGGAGCCGCCGCGTGCGGGCGGAGCCCCGGGGAGAGTTCGTCATGCGGCCGGCGCACCGGTCGCGCGTGTCGTGGAAAAGCCGCGGACGGCCGGTCCGTCAATCCCCTTGCACGGCCGGCGGGTGCTTAACACAGGGATTCCGCCCTGGCGAGGCCCGCTTCAGCTCCGGTTAAGGAACCGTACCCCGCCGACGGAATGGTGCCCTTGCCCTGGGGACAACCCGCCATCCGCGCCCGGGTCAGTACATCGCCATGCCGCCGTTGACGTGCAGCGTCTGGCCGGTGACGTAGGCCGCCTCGTCCGAGGCGAGATAGACCGCGGCGGCCGCGATCTCGGCGCCCTCGCCGAGGCGCCCCATCGGCACCGTGGCGAGGATGCCCTCGCGCTGCTTGTCGTTCAGCACGTCGGTCATCGGCGAGGTGATGAAGCCCGGCGCGATGCAGTTGACGGTGATCTTGCGGCTCGCCACCTCGGCGGCCAGCGCCTTGGTCAGACCGACGAGGCCGGCCTTGGCGGCGGCGTAGTTGCCCTGGCCGGCATTGCCGGTCGCGCCCACCACCGAGCCGATGTTGACGATGCGGCCGTGGCGGCGCTTCATCATCCCCTTCACCGCCGCCCGCGACAGCCGGAACGCCGCCGTCAGGTTCACGGCGATCACGCTGTCCCACTCCTCGTCCTTCATGCGCAGGAAGAGGTTGTCGCGGGTGATGCCGGCGTTGTTGACCAGCACGTCGAGCCCGCCGAGCGCGGCCTCGGCCGCCGGCACCAGGGCCTCGACCGCGGCGGTGTCGGAGAGGTTGGCCTCCAGCACGTGGACGCGCTCGCCGAGCTCGCTCGCCAGCGCCTCCAGGGCCTCGCGCCGCGTGCCCGAGATCGCCACATGGGCGCCCTGGGCGTGCAGGGAGCGGGCGATGGCGCCGCCGAGGCCGCCGGTGGCGCCGGTGACGAGGGCCTTGCGGCCGCTGAGGTCGAACATGGACGGTTTCTTTCTCAGAGCGTGAAGGCCGCGACCTCGGCCGAGGTGCCGACCGGCGTGGCCGAGGTCCCAACTGCTATGCGCTTGACGAGGCCCGACAGCACCTTCCCGGTGCCGATCTCGTAGAAGGCGTCGACGCCGGCGGCGGCCATGGCCGCCACGCATTCGCGCCAGCGCACGGTGCCGGTGACCTGCTCGACCAGGGCCGAGCGGATCGCCGCCGGCTCGCCGATCGGGGCGGCGAGCACGTTGGCCATCACCGGTACCCTGGCGGGGCGCAGGTCGACGCGGGCGAGCGCCTCGCGCATCGCCTCGGCGGCCGGCGCCATCAGGCCGCAATGGAAGGGGGCGGAGACGTTGAGCATCACCGCGCGCTTGGCGCCGCGGCCCTGCGCCAGGGCGACCGCCCGCTCGACCGCGGCGCGGTGGCCCGACACCACGACCTGGCCGGCGCCGTTGTCGTTGGCGACGTCGCAGACCTCGCCGTCGCGGGCCTCCGCGGCGACCTCGGCCGCCGCCTCGACGTCGAGGCCGAGAAGCGCCGCCATGGCGCCCGAGCCCACCGGCACCGCCTTCTGCATCGCCTCGCCGCGCAGGCGCAGCAGGCGGGCCGCGTCGGCGAGCGACAGGCTGCCGGCGGCGGCGAGCGCGCTGTACTCGCCGAGCGAGTGGCCGGCCACGTAGGCGACGTCCCGGGCGAGATCCAGGCCGCGCTCGGCCTCCAGCACCCGCAGCACCGCGATGCTGGAGGCCATCAGGGCCGGCTGGGCGTTGGCGGTGAGGGTCAGCTCCTCGGCCGGGCCCTCGAACATCAGGCGCGAGAGGTTCTGCCCCAGGGCCTCGTCGACCTCGGCGAAGACCGCGCGGGCGGCGGCGTGATCCTGGGCGAGGGCCGAGCCCATGCCGACGGCCTGGCTGCCCTGGCCCGGAAAGATGAAGGCGCGCGACACGTGCGGGTGTTTCCTGCCCTGGGTTCGTGAGTCGATGCGGCTGCGGGACGCAGCGATTGGGCGGCGCCAGTCGCAGAGCGGCAAGCGGTAGTCAAGCGTGGCCGGACCGTAAAAATTCATCGCCGCGTTCGGGGGAATCGTGCGAGCCGGACGTCGCCGCTTCGCGGGTCCTCGCCAAAGACCAGGCGGCAAGGAGAGGCGCGGGTCTCTCCTCTTCCGTTTGGGAGAGGGGCCGGGGGATCGAAGATCCCGCGTGGGGGCGGCTCGGCTTCAGCAACGACCCTGAACCGTCGAGCTGCGCAGCTCGACGGTCTGCGCTTCACACCGGACCGCGGCACCTTCGCCCCCACCCCTCTCCCATTCGGGAGAGGGGGCCCCGCGCCAGGTGTTTGTCGAACAGCCTTGCACAGACCAACTCCTCCACCGACGCTTGTTGCAATACGGCATCTCGTGTAGGGAGGCCGCTACTCCGAGATTTTCGTTTGACCAAGGAAGGGGTCGCGCATGGCTCGCGTCACCGTTGAGGACTGCATCGACAAGGTCGAGAACCGCTTCGAGCTGGTGCTTCTCGCCGGCCACCGGGCTCGCCTGCTCTCCTCCGGCGCTCCCCTCACCATCGACCGCGACCGCGACAAGAACCCGGTCGTGGCCCTGCGTGAGATCGCCGACGAGACCATCACGCCGGACGACCTCAAGGAGCAGCTGATCCACTCGCTGCAGAAATACGTCGAGGTCGACGAGCCGGAGGCCGAGACCGTGCCGCTGCTGTCGAGCTCGCCGGCCGCCGCCGCGGTGGCGCCGCAGGGCTCCGGCGACGGCGACGACATCCAGTTCGACAAGATGAGCGAAGAGGATCTGCTGCGCGGCCTCGAGAACCTCGCACCCCCGACCGAGACGGAGGAGGAAGGCGACTGAGCCTTCCGTCGGGACCAAGAGCAGGAAGGCGATCGAGCCTTCCCTCGGGACCCCAACGACCCGAACCCGGCCGAGAGGCCGGGTTTTTTCGTGACCTTTTTGACCGATCCCGGACGGAAGCGGCGCCGCCGCGACGTTTAGGGGCTGGCGCGACCGCACGTTCGGCTCGATATTCCCATCCGGACCTCCACAAGCGTCGTCGGCGTTCAGCGCAACCGGCTTCAGATCCGGCACGCCGCGACGCCTCCGCCGGCCGCGTGCCGTCGGCTCTCGCGCGCCTCAAGGAGACCAGCGGCGGATGATGCGCCAGTACGAGCTCGTCGAGCGGGTCAAGGCCTACAATCCCGGCGCCGACGAGGGGCTGTTGAACCGGGCCTACGTCTACGCGATGCGGGCGCACGGCACGCAGAAGCGCGCCTCCGGGGATCCGTTCTTCGCCCACCCGCTCGAAGTGGCGGCCATCCTCACCGACCTGCGGCTCGACGACGCCACCATCGTGGCGGCGGTGCTGCATGATACGGTCGAGGACACCGCCGCCACCCTCGACGAGATCAACCGGGTGTTCACTCCCGAGATCGGCCGGCTCGTCGACGGGCTCACCAAGATCAAGCGCCTGGATCTGGTCTCGAAGCGTGCCGCGCAGGGCGAGAACTTCCGCAAGCTCCTGCTCGCCATCGCGGTCGACGTCCGGGTCCTGCTGGTCAAGCTCGCCGACCGGCTGCACAACATGCGCACCCTGCAGCACATGCCGGCGGAGAAGCGCGCCCGCATCGCGCAGGAGACCCTCGACATCTACGCGCCGCTGGCCAGCCGCATGGGCATGCAGGAGCTGCGCGAGGAGCTGGAGGACCTCTCCTTCGTCAACCTGAAGCCCGACGTCTACGCGACGATCAGCAAGCGCCTCTCCGACCTCTCGGCGAAGTCCGAGCGCCTCGTCGAGAGCATCGAGCGCGACCTCGTCGCCAAGCTCGCGAATGCCGGCATTACCGCCACCGTCAAGGGACGGCAGAAGCGACCCTACTCGATCTGGAGCAAGATGGAGCGCAAGTCGGTCGCGTTCGAGCAGCTGTCCGATATCTTCGGCTTCCGGGTCATCGTCGACACGGTCGACACCTGCTACCGGGCGCTCGGCGTCGTCCACACCACTTGGCCGATGGTGCCCGGCCGCTACAAGGACTACATCTCGACCCCGAAGCAGAACGACTACCGGTCGATCCACACCACCGTGATCGGGCCGAAGAGCCAGCGCGTCGAGCTGCAGATCCGCACCACCGAGATGGACGAGATCGGCGAGTACGGCATCGCCGCGCACGCCCTCTACAAGGATGGCGCGCCGCATCTCGCCACCGAGAGCGGCGCCTACCAGTGGCTGCGCCGCACCATCGAACTGCTCGCCGAGGGCGACAGCCCCGAAGAATTCCTGGAGCATACCAAGCTCGAGCTGTTCCAGGACCAGGTCTTCTGCTTCACCCCGAAGGGACGGCTGATCGCGCTCCCCCGGGGCGCCACCCCGATCGACTTCGCCTACGCGGTCCATACCGATGTCGGCAACACCGCGGTGGGGGCCAAGATCAACGGCCGCATCGCCCCGCTGCTGACCGAATTGCAGAACGGCGACGAGGTCGAGATCGCCCGGGCCGACGGCCAGATCCCGCCGGCGGCCTGGGAATCCCTCGTCGTCACCGGCAAGGCCCGCGCCGCGATCCGGCGGGCCACCCGCTCGGCGGTGCGCCGGCAATATGCCGGTCTCGGCCGGCAGATCCTCGATCGCGCCTTCGAGCGCGCCGGCAAGAACTTTTCCGACGAGAAGCTGCGCGGTGCCCTGCCCCGGCTCGCCCGCCAATCGACCGAGGACGTGTTCGCGGCGGTCGGCCGGGGCGAGATGTTCTCCGGCGACGTCGTGAAGGCGGTCTATCCCGACTACAAGGACGAACGCCGCGCGGCGAGCCAGCCCGCCCCGGCCGGTCCGCGGCCGCACGTCACCGGCGCCGGGCGCCTGTCCCTCGACAAGGACCAGACGGTGCGGCTCACCTGGCCGGGCAAGGACGCGGCCGGCAAGGATTCCGGCGGCAAGGAAGCCGGCCCCGGCGGCGCGGCTCCGGAGGACGGCGCGATCCCGATCCGCGGCCTCGACCGCGACCTCCTGGTGCGCTTCGCCCCCGACGGCGGCGCGGTGCCGGGCGACCGGATCGTCGGCATCCTCACCCCCGGCGAGGGCGTGACGATCTATCCGATCCAGTCGCCGGCGCTCGCCGCCTTCGACAACGAGCCCGACCGCTGGCTCGACGTGCGCTGGGACGTGGACGGCGCCTCCAACCAGCGCTTCCCGGCGCGGCTCGCCCTGCAATCGATCAACGAGCCCGGTAGCTTCGCCCAGATCGCCCAGGTGATCGCCGACCACGACGGCAACATCGACAACATCTCGATGAAGCGGCGCAGCCAGGACTTCACCGACGTGACGATCGACCTCGCGGTGTGGGACCTGAAGCACCTCAACGCTATCGTGTCGGAGCTGCGCGCCAAGCGCGTGGTGAGCCGGGTCGACCGGGTGAACGGGTGAGACGAGCGGAGGGGCAGGATTGCACCGGGGCCGGCGGGCTGCCACAAGCCCCGGCTCAGTGCTCCCCCGCCGACCACTGAAGGCTCTCATGACCTCCGACGACGTCCTCGCCGAATTCCGCTCCGCCGGCGCCCTGCTGGAGGGCCATTTCGTGCTCTCCTCGGGGCTGCACAGCGCGGTGTTCCTGCAGAAGATGGCGATCTTCACCGATCCGGTGCGCACCGCGCGGGTCTGCAGCGCCCTCGCCGAGCGGATCACGGCCCGGTACGGGAAGGTCGACTACGTCGTCTCGCCGGCGATCGGCGGCATCGTGCCGGGCTACGAGACCGCGCGGGCGCTCGGCGCCAAGGCGATCTTCGTCGAGCGCGACCCTGGCAAGCCCTTCGCCCTCCGCCGCGGCTTCCAGATCCCGAAGGGCGCCCGGGCGGTGATGGTCGAGGACATCGTCACCACCGGCCTGTCCTCGCGCGAGTGCCTAGCCGCCCTGACGCAGGAGCCCGGCGAGGTGGTGGGCGCCGCCTGCCTGATCGATCGCTCGGGCGGCAAGGCCGATCTCGGCATGCCGCTCGTCGCCCTCGTCACCCTCGACATCCCGAACTACCCGGCCGACCAGCTGCCGCCCGAGCTCGCCGCGATCCCCGCGGTGAAGCCCGGCAGCCGCGCCCTGCCGGTCGGCTAGAACCGGCTTGTCCCCGCTGCGCCGCCGCACCGTCGCTTGACAGGCGCGGCGGCGCGTCCTTAGCTGGCCGGATTGCGGCCGCTGCCCGGTGTGCGGCACCCACGCGGTTTTTCCCTGCCCTCAATACTCCGGGGGCAGTGCATTGCTCGTAGCGGCTTTACTCGCAAGTCATTCTTTTCGTGCGGCCGTACCGCACTTTTCAAGGACACCCGATGCCCAATCCGTCCCGGAGCGCCCTGTTCATCGACGGCGCCAACATCTATGCGACCACCAAGGCCCTCGGCTTCGACATCGATTACCGCAAGCTGCTGGCCGACTTCAAGGCGCGCGAGAACCTGGTGCGCGCGTTCTACTACACCGCTCTGGTCGAGGACCAGGAATACTCCTCGATCCGCCCGCTGATCGACTGGCTCGACTACAACGGCTACCGCGTCGTCACGAAGCCCGTGAAGGAGTTCACCGACTCCACCGGCCGGCGCAAGATCAAGGGCAACATGGACATCGAGCTGACGATCGATGCCATGGAACTCAGCCCCCACATCGACCACATGGTGCTGTTCTCCGGCGACGGCGACTTCCGGCCGCTGGTGGCGGCGATGCAGCGCCGCGGCGTGCGGGTGACCGTGGTCTCGACGGTCCAGACCCAGCCGCCGATGGTCGCCGACGAGCTGCGCCGCCAGGCCGACGACTTCGTCGACATCGTGCAGCTGATCCCCCGCATCGGCCGCGAGCAGGGCGAGCGCCCGGCCCGGCCGCCGCGCGCCGTCGGCACGGACGGCCCGCGGGACTACGCACCCCGGGACCCGGCTCCCCGCCCGAGCGTCAACCTCGAGAACCGCTACGGCATCCGCCAGAGCGACGAGGACGACGCAGAGGATTGATGCCCCTTTCGGGCCGGCCCTCAGCCGCCGGCCCGGGCCAGCCTCTCCAGGCCGTGCCGGGTCTCGACCGGCGCGGCCCAGCCGAGCGCCGCGAGGCCCGCCGCCCGCGCCGCCAGGGAGCCGGCCAGCCGCTCGCGCAGCTCGCTCCGCCCGGTCAGGGCCAGGGCGGCGCCCAGCAGGCCTTCCGGCACCGGCACGAGGCCTGGCCGGCGGCCGAGGCCGGCCCGCAGGGCCTTGATCATCTCCGGCACGCTCACCGGCTCGGATTCGGCGACGATCAGCGGCCGGCGCAGGGGATCGGGCGCCCGCAGGACCGCATCGACGGCATCGGCCAGCGACTCGACCGAGACCAGGGAGCGCCGCCCGGACAGTCCCCCGAGGGGGAGCGGGTAGGGCGCGCGGGCGAGTCGCAGCAGCGCCGCCATGTTACCCTTCTGGCCCGGACCGTAGACCAGCACCGGGCGCAGGGCGGCGTAATCGATATCGATGCCGGCGAGCGCCTCCTCGGCGGCGAGCTTCGAGCGGCCGTAGGGATCGGTCGGGGCCGGCGCGTCGGCCTCGGTGAGGACGCGGTCCGCCGAGGGCCCGGACTGGGCCCGGATCGAGGACAGGAACACGAAGCGGCGCACCCGGGCGCGGGCGGCGGCCTGGGCGAGGCCCCGCGTCGCCTCGGTGTTGAAGGTTCGGTAATCGTCCTCCGGCGCCCCCGACATCGCGTGGGCGAGGCCGGCCGAGTGCACCACCGCGTCGGCACCGGAGAGCGCCGCCGCCATGTTCTGCGGCCGGGCGAGATCGCCCACCACCGCGCCGCTGATCCCCGGCGGCAGGTCCCCGGGGCGGCGCAGCAGCACCCGCACCCGGTAGCCCCGGGCGGTGAGCGCCGCCAGGAGGTGGCGGCCGATGAAGCCGGTCGAGCCGGTCAGGGCGACGAGGGGAGCGGTCATGCGGGGTTCGTCCGGGTGGCGGGCAGGGCGAAGAGCCGGAGCAGGGCGGCGACGAGACCGCCGCCGAGGGCGAGGCCGACCAGGGACACCGTCCAGCCCGGCGCCGCCAGGGTAAGGCCGGCGAGCAGCGCCAGTGCGAGGTTGAGGCCGAACACCGCGCCGACGACGAACGGCACCGAGCGGCCGTTCGTGGTGGCACGCTGGTAGAAGTGGCTGCGATGGGCCTGCCAGACCGGCTCGCCGGCGAGCGCCCGGCGCCCGAGGGTCAGGGTCGCGTCCGCCAGGTAGTAGAGCGGCAGGAGGATCGCGGCGGCGAGCCCCCCCTCCCCGGCGAGCCGGTAGAGCAGCCAGGCGACGAGGAGGCCGATCGGCAGCGAGCCGACATCGCCGAGGAAGAGTCTCGCCACCGGCCGGTTGAACGGCGCGAAGCCCAGGAGCCCGCCCAGCAGGGCGGCCGCCGCCACGGTCGCCTCGGCCGGCAGGTGGCCGGCGAGGCCGAAGGCCGTGAGGGCGCCGAGGAGCGGCACCATCTCGACCACCGTCATCCAGTCAAGCCCGTCCATGAAGTTGACGAGGTTCACGAACCACAGCCCGGCGAGCACCGCGATCGCGTATTCGAGCCAGGACGGCAGGGCCGGGACGAGGGGCGCGCCGCCGGAGGCCGAGAGCACCAGCACGACGGCGGCGGCCTGGAGCGGCAGGCGCAACCCCGCCGAGAGCGGCCGGATGTCGTCGACCGCGCCGATCGCCGCGAGCGCCAGCGTGCCGGCGGCGAGCGCCGCGATCTCGGGGCCCACCGCGCCGGACAGCCCGAGCAGCACTGCGAGCGCCGCCGCGACGACCGCGATGCCGCCGCCCTGCGGGGTCGGGACCCGGTGGCTCGAGCGGGCGTTCGGCCGCGCCAGGGCGTAGCGCAGGAGGAGCGGACGCAGGACGACGATCAGGCCGGCCGACAGGACGGCGGCGAGCGGGATGGCGACAAGGACGGCGACCAGGGGGGAGAGCGGCATGCGGCGGGGCGTGACTCGACGAGGACGGGCCGCGAACGGCCGTCCCACCCCTACCCCACCGGCACGGACGCAACCAGGGCGGAGGCCTCAGGCCGGCCCTTAGGCCGGCGAGGCCAGGGGCTTGCCCGCCTCGACGATGTAGGTGCTGACGAGGCGCACAGGGCGCTCCCCGCTCTTCGCGCCGCCATGAGGTACGCCCGGCGCCACCTGGAACCCGTCGCCGGCCTTGAGCATGCGGGTCGGCTGGCCCTCGATCGGCAACTCGATCTCGCCCTCGACGACGTAGCCCGACTCGATGCCCGGATGGGTGTGGCGGCCGACCAGGACGCCGGGCTCGATCTCGACCTCGGCGGTGATGGTGACGTAGCCCGGGGCCGGGCCCTCGGTCCGGCCGAGGATCTTGCGCTTCACCCCCGGCGTGGCGGCGGGCGGCGCGGTCTGCGCCTCCGCGTCGGTGGCGAGGAACCCGGTCAGGCTGCAGATGGCGCAGGAAGCCAGCCCGGCAAAGCCGCGGCGCGTCAGCATGGTCTCACTCCCTCGGGCCGCGCTCTTGGCAGGCCGGCGCGGTTCTTTCAGCTTGCCCGTCCCTCCGCGACAGTCAAGGCGCAGCGATCGACCCGACATCCGGGCCGTCGGGATTTGGGCTCGACTTGGAGGGGACCGGCAAGGCCGATCGGGGACCGGGGGGCCGCACGGGGCCGCCGGGCATCCTGCCGCGTCAGCGCTCGAGGGACTTGAGGTAGCGGATCAGGTCCTCGGCTTGGTCGGGGTCGAACCGGAACTCGGGCATGCCCGGATGGCCGGTGCGGATGCCTTCGGCGAGGGCCTCGGCCAGCTCCTCCACGGGATAGCGGGCGTGGAGGTCGCGGAAGGGCGGGGCCGCCCGCAGCGGGCTCGGGCCGGTGCGCCCGACGGCGTGGCAGCGGGCGCAATGCGTCCGGGCGAGCGCCGCGCCCTGGGCCTCGCGCCGGTCCCAGCCCGCCGCGGGCCCCGCGGCCAGGAGAGCGGCCAGTGCCGGGGCGATGATCGTCGCGAGGGGCCGGCGCGCGCCCATCAATGGCTCGCCAGACAGCAGATCGGGGTGGTGCGCAGGATGTCGCGCGTGGCGCCGCCGAAGGCCCATTCACGCAGGCGCGAATGGCCGTAGGCGCCCATCACGATCAGGTCGGCCTCCTCGCGGGCGGCGAAGCGGAGCAGCGGGTCGGCGGCGCCCAGCTGCTGGCCCGGCAGCAGCTGGGCGGTCGCCGCGACGCCGTGCGCGGCGAGATAGGCGGCGGTGCCCTCCGCGCCGTCGCGCCGGGTCTCCGCCCCGACGGCGACGACCTGGACCCGCTCGGCGCCGGCCAGGAACGGCAGGGCGTCGCGGACCGCGCGCCGCGCCTCGCGGGTGTCCTTCCAGGCGACCACGACCCGCCGGGCATCGAGCCGCTCGAGCCCCGGCGGTACCACGAGGACCGGGCGACCGGCCTCCATCAGCACGGTCCCGGCCGAGACCCCGAGCGGGCCCGGATCGCCGTCCGCCGGCCCCTGCCGGCCGACCAGGACGAGGTCGGCGCCCCGCGCCCGCTCGGCGAGGAAGGCCGAGGGCGAGCCGAGGCCCGCGTGCCAGGACCGCGCGGCGACCGCGCCGGCCTCGCGCTCGAACAGCGCCTTCGCGCCGTCCAGCCGCTCGCGGGCGCGCTCCTCCTCGCTCTCGTAGAGGTCGTCGGCCAGGAGCAGCGCCTCGCTGGCCGGCATCGGGATCGGCACCGGGCAGGCCGCGACGCCCGTCAGGCGCGCCCCGAACCGGGCGGCGAGGCCGGCCGCGAGCTGGATGCGATCCGCCGCCGCGGCGCCGAGATCGACCGAGACCATGAGGGTGGCGAACGTCATGACGATCTCCCGATCCGAGGACCCGCCCGGGGTAGCCCGGGCCTCGAAGGACCGCCCGGGCTACCCCGGGCCTGGGACCAGTCTCGCGCCCGCCCCGGGCCTGGGCCTTGATCCAGCGCAACGCGACCAGCACGCTCGGACGGGCGCCGCGCGGCGACGGGGGCTCGGCCTTCGGCCCGCCCGCGGGGCAGGACCGGAGCGCGGCCGTCATGGCGCCGAGCCGGTCATGGCGCCGGGCCGGAAGAGCCCTCCGGGGTCGGGGCGGCGGAAGAACCAGGGTTCCGTCAGGGACGGCGCGGGCGCCGGCGTGCCGGGGGGCCGTCCGGGATGTCGTCCGGGCGTCCCGGGGCGACCGCCGGCGCGCCCTGATCGCTCCGGGGACCGGCCGTCGCGGGCGCCGGCCGCAGGACGACCCCGTATCCGTCCTCGGCATCGCCGATGAAGCGGATGCCCTCCCCTTCCAGCACCCGGCGGATCGCCTCGAGCGTTCGGTTGCGGGGCTGGACCTGCTCGCTCTCGATCATGTTGAGGGTCACGACAGAGACGGCGGCGCGGCTCGCCAGAACCCCTTGGGTCCATTTGAGGAGCCCGCGCCCGGCGCGGATCTGTGCGGCGACGATCATGAGCGCGAGATGGGCGAAACTGAAAGATTTTTCAAGTTTCGGATTGACGCCGTGTCTGCCGGGCCGTATCCCCTCCCCATCGCCGGTGCGGGCCGGAGATGCTCGGTTATCTCGTCCAAGATCACACCGAGCCATCGCACGACACGCCCGCGCCACCCCGCAGCCCCGTTCGGACGGAGCCAGGCATGACACAGCACGACGGTCTCAGCGTCGCCGCGTCCGCCCGTCCCGGGCTGGTGCGGCCATTATGGCCGCAACGGGAGCGCGCCGGCCTCAGGGGCTGACGGCGCCCGCCGGCCTCGCGAAGCCGGCCGATTTCCCACCACGACTCGACCCCACCATCTGACGGCCCTGCGGGCCGGCAGGGGACGGTTATCGGGTAGAGCGCCGCAGGCTTGTCCCGCGGAGGTCGCGGATTCGATTTCCGCCGGGGCCGTCAGGTCCCAGTAGCTCAGCACACCCCGTCTCCGACATCATGACCGCAGGACCCCGCCATCAGGACGGGACGAGGATTCTCGCGGCCGCGCGGGCCGGAGAGGGACGGTTATCCTTGCCACGGAGGAGGTCGCGGGTTCGAACCCCGCCGGGCCGCGAGGCCCGTAGCTCAGTCGGTAGAGCGCCCAACGCCGTCCCTCATGCCACGACCGCGCGGCCCGGGTGATCGCCGCGGGCCGACAGGCGAAGATTATCGAGGGGGTCCGAGGGGTGCGGGTGCGAAGCTCGTCGGGCTTCAATCCCCGCCGGGTCGCCGGACCCGCAGCTCGAGCAGAGCATCGGACAAGAGCCTTCGCCGCGACCGCGAGCGGTGAAGGCACGGCCGTGCGGGCCGGCCGGGACGGGTTGTCCGGTCGACCGAAAGGTCCGGGTTCGAATCCCGCGGGCCGTCGGGCCTGAGGCTCGGGTGACGCACGAGCTGCCCGCGTCGGCGAAAGCCGGGAGCACGGCCGGTCCCGAACCCACGCCCGCACGGCCGACGGCCGTCCGCGACGACGCGAAAGTCTTTTCGGCCGCGAGGCACACCGGGGACGGGACGTCACGCCCTTCCCCGACCGCGCCCGTGCGCCGTCACGAGCCACCGGTCCGATGACGGACCGCGATGGAGAGAGGAGAGACGAGGAGGACCCGCCATGATCACCTACGCCACGCTGGCCTCGCTCCGGCGTACCCCGCAGAGCGAGCCGATCCCCGGCACCGTGCGCAACGGCGCCGGCGGCCACGCCTTCGCGGTCGACGACTGGACCCGGCTCGCGCGCTTCCTGGTGCTCGGCTCCGAGGGCGGCTCGTACTACGCGAGCCCCCGCGCGCTGACCGTCGAGAACGCGGCGGCGGTGCAGCGCTGCCTCGCCGAGGACGGCCTGCGCGCCGTCGCGGCGATCGTCGCGGTGAGCGAGGGCGGCCGGGCGCCGAAGCAGGATCCGGCGATCTTCGCGCTGGCCCTCGCGGCGGCGGCCCCGGACCTGGCGACCCGGCGCGCCGCGCTCCAGGCGCTGCCGCGGGTCTGCCGCACCGGCACGCACCTGTTCCAGTTCGCCGAGGCCGTCGAGGCGATGCGCGGCTGGGGCCGGGGTCTGCGGCGGGCGGTGGGCGCCTGGTACGCGGCCGCGCCGGTGGAGGCCCTGGCCTTCCAGGCGATCAAGTATCGCGTGCGCCAGGGCTGGACGCATCGCGACCTCCTTCGCCTCGCCCATCCCGAGACGGAGGAGCCGGCACGCCGGGCCCTGTTCGACTGGATCTGCCGCGGCCGCCTGGCCGAGGAGGTTCCAACGATCGTCCACGCCTTCGCGCAGGTGCAGGCGGACGGGATCGACGGGGCGGTGGCGGCGGCGCTGATCCGCTCGCACGGCCTGCCCTGGGAGGCGCTGCCGACCGGTCTGATGAAGAGTCGCGCGGTCAACGAGGCCCTGATCGAGCGGATGCCGGTCGGCGCCCTGGTGCGCCAGCTCGGGCGGCTGACGGCGGCCGGCGCGCTCGCGCCCTTCTCGGAGGGCACCGAGCGTGTCCGGACGGTGCTGGCCGACCGGGAGCGGCTGCTCAAGGCGCGGCTGCATCCGATGGCGCTGCTCCTGGCGCTGAAGACCTACGCCTCCGGGCACGGTCAGCGCGGGAAGCTCGCCTGGGAGCCGGTCGCGGCGATCGTCGAGGCGCTGAACGCCGCGTTCTACACCGCGTTCGGCGCGGTGGAGCCGACGGGCCGGCGCCTGGTGCTCGCCCTCGACGTCTCGGGCTCGATGGCGGGCAGCACCGTGGCGGGCTCAGGCCTCACCGCCCGCGAGGCGGCGGCCGCGATGGCGCTCGTCACCGCGGCGAGCGAGGAGCGCTGGCAGATCCTCGGCTTCACGGCCGAGGAGGGGCGGCCCTGGAACCGGGGCGCGGCCCTGACGCCCCTGGCGATCGGGCCGTCGCAGCGGCTCGACCAGGCGGTGGCGGCGACGGCGGACCTGCCGTTCGGCGCCACCGACTGCTCGCTGCCGATGCGCTGGGCGCTGGAGCGGGGGATCGAGGCCGACGCGTTCGTGGTCTACACGGACTCGGAGACCTGGGCCGGCCCGGTCCATCCGGTCCAGGCGCTGCGGGAGTACCGGGAGAAGACCGGAATCCGGGCGAAGCTGGTGGTCGTCGGGCTCGTCTCCAACGGCTTCAGCATCGCCGACCCGGCCGATCCCGGCATGCTCGACGTGGTCGGGTTCGACGCCGCGGCGCCGGCGGTGATCGCGGATTTCCTCCGCGGATGAGGAGGGGGCGGCCCGGCGGGCCGCCCCCTCGCACGAAGGCCGCTCTCTTCGCTCGAAGGTCCTGGCGGATGGAATCCGCAACCCGGACCGTCGTGATGAGACGCACACAAGACGATCGCCCGCCCGAAAGCCGCGCACATTAGCCGGCAATCGTCGTGCCGGACTTTCCCGAAGACCATTCCTGGAATTGATTTAAAGTTTATCGACGGCGACCTTGCGTCCTGCGGCCAGGCTTGCCCGCGACATCGTTTCGTGCAGACTGCGCGGCACGCCCGACACGGTGCATCGACGGAGAGACGACCCGCCGCATGAGCCTGACGACTGCACAGATCCTCGACCTCGCGCCCGACGCCGCGAGCCGCAAGGCCGGCCAGGACCAGGCCAAGCCGCCGAAATGGAGCGGCCTCGGCCGGGCCGGATCGGTGATCTGGGGGGAGATCAAGGGCAGCGGCGCCAGCCCCTACCGCACCGTCGCGGACCTCGCCGGGCCGGCCTCGAAATGCACCTGCCCGAGCCGGAAGTTTCCCTGCAAGCACGCGCTCGGCCTGATGCTGGTCGACGCCGCCGCCTCCCTCGCCGAGGCCGAGGCGCCGGACTGGGTCGCCGCCTGGGCCAAGGGCCGCGAGAGCCGCGCCGCCGCGGCCGAGACCCGGGCCGCCGAGCCGGCCAGGCCCGTCGACGAGAAGGCGCAGGCCAGGCGCCGCCAGGCCCGCGAGGACAAGGTCGCGGCCGCCCTCGACGAGCTCGATCTCTGGCTGCGCGACCTGATGCGCCGCGGGCTCGCCGCCGCCCGCACCGAGCCCTACGGCTTCTGGGACCGCATGGCCGGCCGTCTCGTCGACGGTCAGGCCCCCGGCCTCGCCCGCCGGGTGCGGGCCCTGCCGGGCCTGATCGCGGCGGGCCCGCGGGCCGGCGCCGCCCGGCCGGAGGCGGCCCTGGGCCTGGCGCTCGGACGCATCGCCCTCCTGGCGCGGGCCGCGCGCCGCCTCGACGCGCTCTCGCCCGAGCAGGCGGCGGGTGCCCGCGCCGCGCTCGGCTATCCCGTCGCCGCCGAGGAGATGGCGGCGCGGCCGGACCACGCCGACGAATGGGCGGTCCTCGCCCACACGGTCGAGGAGGAGGACAAGTTCACCGCCCGCGCGGTCTGGCTCGTCGGCCGCCGCAGCGGCGCGGTCGCGCAGGTGCTCGATTACGGCACCGCCGGCTCGCCCCTGCCGCCGGCCCCCGCCGCGGGCCAGGACTTTTCCGGCGCGCTCGCCTTCCATCCCGGCGCACCGCCCCTGCGCGCCCTCTTCCGGGACGGCCGCGCCGGCCCGGCCGCCGCCGCGAGCCTGCCCGGAGGCGGCACCGTCGCGGCGGCACGGGACGGTTTTACGGCCGTGCTGGCGCAGGCACCCTGGACCGAGAGCTGGCCGGTACGGCTCTCCGGCGTGCGGCTCGGCCGGCTGCTGGGCCCGGCCGGCGGCGCCCCGGCCTTCGCGGTCGGCGACGACACCGGCTGCCTGCCGCTCCGGGCCGATGCGCGCCTGCCGAGCCTGATCGCGGTGGCGGGCGGGCACCCCTTCGACCTGTTCGGCCTTCATGACGGCCACGGCGTCGCGCCCCTCGCCCTCGTGGCGCAGGGCCGCCTCTACGCGATGCCGGCCCAGGCGTCGCAGCCAGTGCTGCTGCAGGTGGCGTGATGGACGCGACCGTGACCGCCGCCGACGGCTGGGAGCCGATCCTCGCCGCCGCCCTCCTCGGTGCCGAGCGGGCGCCGCCCGCCCCGCCCGGCCCCCTGGCGGACCTGATCACCGAACCCGATCCCGGCGCCGCCCTGCTGGCGTGGCTCGCGGCAGGGGGCCTGCACCACCTCGCAGGCCTCGACCTCGCGCCCGACGCGATGGCGCCGCTGGCGCCGCGGGAACCGGCCGGGCGCGACTGCCCGCCGGCCGCGGCGATGCGGCTCTACGGCCTCCTCGGCGGCGGCCACGCCGCTCGCGAGCGCCTGGGCGAGTGGTTCGACCTCGCGGCCGCGGCACGGATGCGCCCGCCGGCCTGGCTGCACCAAGCCCTGATGCTCCAGGCGCGCTCCCTGCCGGAGACCGCGCAGGCCGTCGTCGGCCCCGAGCTCGCCTGGCTCGCCGGCGCCTGCGGCGAGGCGCCCGAGGATGAATCGGACGAGGCGCCGGACGACTGGACCGCGGGCAGCCTCGCGGAGCGCCGCGCCGCCTTCGCGGCCTTCCGGGCCCGCGACCCGGACGGCGCGCGCGCCGCCCTGGAGCCGGTCTTCCGCAAGGAGAAGGCGGATGCGCGCGAGGCGCTGGTCGGTGCGCTGGCCACCGGCCTGTCGCCGGCCGACGAGCCCTTCCTCGAAGCGTGCCTCGACGACCGGGCCGGCGGCGTGCGCGAGGCGGCGCAGCGCCTGCTGCCGCATCTCCCCGGCTCGCTCTACGCCTCGCGCATGGCCATGCGGGCAGCGACCGCGGTCGTGATCGAGACCAAGACGCGCCTTCTGCGCAGCGCGACGCACGACCTCGTCGTGACCCTGCCGGAGGACTCGCCGACGCTCGCCCGCGACGGGGTGACGCCGAACCAGTGGGAGCAGCGCGGCGGCGGGATCCGGGCCGGGCTCCTGCGCGACATCCTGGCCCGCACGCCGCTGCGCGCCTTCGCGGACCACCCGCCGCGGCTGTGGCTCGAACTCGCGCTGCGGGGCGAGTGGTCCGAGCCGATCCTGACCGGGCTGTTCGAGACCATCGCGCGCGAGCGCGACCAGGACTGGACCCGGGCCGCCATCGATCTCCTGGCCGAGGCCTGCGAGGGCAAGGTCGCGGGCGTCCGCCGCACCAACGAGCTGATCGGCCGCTGGGTGCGGGCCGTCGACCTCCTGCCCGACGCGGAGTGGGAGGCCGCGGTGACGGAGCTGATCCGCGCCCGCAAGATCGAGGTGGTGCTGGCGATGCTGGGCAGCGGGCCCGAGGCCTTCTCGGAGGGCTTCAGCGCCGCGCTGGTGGACTGGCTCGCCTTCGTCACCCGCGGCTCCGACGACCTGAGGCGCGACCTCGCCAAGCCCTGGGTGATCGGCCGCCTCGGCGAGCGGCTCTGGCCGAGCGACGATGTCGCGGCGAGCGCGGCGGCCCTCGCCGCCCGGCTGCCGGAGCAGGAGGGCGACCGCCTGCGCGCGCAGGTGACCGCCCTCTCCGAGACCCTGGACCTGCGCGTCGCGATGCGGCGCGAATTCGAAACCCCGACCGAGGAGACCGCCCGAGGATGACGTCGAGCACCGGATCCCATGCGACGGGGCGCAAGGCCGCGCAGCTGCGCCAGGCCGCCGAGGACGCCTTCGCCGAGGAGATTGCCGCCCTGTGCCGGGCCGACGACCGGCCGCGTCCGCCGAACTGGCGGATGTCGCCGCAAGCCGTTGTCACCTACCTGATGGGCGGCAGGCTGGATTCCGGCCTCGCGATCACCCCGAAATACATCGGCGACCGGCGCCTGATGGAGGTCGCGGTCGCCACACTCGCCACCGACCGGGCGCTGCTGCTGCTCGGCGTGCCCGGCACCGCCAAGAGCTGGGTCAGCGAGCACCTGGCGGCCGCGATCTGCGGCACCTCGCGGCTGATCGTGCAGGGCACCGCCGGCACTAGCGAGGAGGCGATCCGCTACGGCTGGAACTACGCGCTGCTGCTGGCCAAGGGGCCGAGCCGCGAGGCGGTGGTCGGCTCGCCGATCATGCGGGCGATGGACGAGGGCCGCATCGCCCGGGTCGAGGAGCTGACCCGCATCCCCTCGGAGACGCAGGACAGCTTCATCACCATCCTCTCCGAGAAGACCCTGCCGATCCCCGAACTGAACGAGGAGGTGCCGGCGCAGAAGGGCTTCAACCTCATCGCCACCGCCAACAACCGGGACCGCGGCGTCAACGAATTGTCGAGCGCGCTCAAGCGCCGCTTCAACACCATGGTGCTGCCGCCCCCGGCGACGATCGAGGCCGAGATCGCCATCGTCGAGAGCCGCGTCGCCTCGCTCGGGCGCGCCTTCGAGATCCCGGCCGAGCCGCCGGGCGCCGAGCAGATCCGCCGCGTCGTCACGATCTTCCGCGAGTTGCGCGAGGGCGTGACGGTGGACGGCAAGAGCAAGGTCAAGCAGCCCTCCGGCACCCTCTCGACGGCGGAGGCCATCAGCGTCGTCGGCAGCGGGCTCGCGCTCGCGGCGCATTTCGGCGACGGCCGCCTCTCGGCGAGCGACCTCGTGTCGGGCATCGCGGGCGCGGTGGTGAAGGACCCGGTCCAGGACGCGATCGTCTGGCGCGAATACCTCGAGACCGTGGTCAAGGAGCGCGACGGCTGGAAGGACTTCTACAAGGCCGCCCGCGCGGGCGCGTGAGGCGACGATGCCCGACATCCGCCTCTTCGGCATCCGCCACCACGGCCCCGGCTCGGCCCGCTCGCTCCGGGCGGCGCTCGCCGACTTCGCCCCCGACTGCCTGCTGATCGAGGGCCCGCCGGATGCCGACGCGCTGATCCCGCTCGCCGCCCACGAGGCGATGGCGCCGCCGGTGGCGCTCCTCGTCTACCGGCCCGACCGGCCGCGCGACTGCGCGTTCTTCCCCTTCGCGGCGTTCTCGCCCGAATGGGTGGCGATGCGCCACGGGCTGGCGGCAGGCGCCACGATCCGCTTCATCGACCTGCCGCACGCCCACCAGCTGGCCGACGGGTTCGGTACGCCGCCGGAGGACGCGACCGCGCCGATCGAGGCCGAGCCGGTCGCTGACGCGGCCGAGGAGCCCGCGGGGGCCTTGCCCGCCCCGGCCGCGATCCGCCGCGATCCCCTCGGCGAGCTCGCCGCCGCCGCCGGCTACCCGGACGGCGAGCGCTGGTGGGACGCCCTGGTGGAGAGCCGGGCCGGCGCCGACGGCGACGTGTTCGCGGCGATTAGTGAGGCGATGGCGGCCCTGCGCGATGGCGCGGACCCCGATCCGGAGGACGGCCTTCGCGAGGAGGCCCGCGAGGCCCACATGCGGACGGCGATCCGCAAGGCCGCCAAGGAGGAGTTTTCGCGCATCGCCGTGATCTGCGGCGCCTGGCACGTCCCGGCGCTGGCCCGCCACGACGCCAGGGGCCAGGCGACCGCCGACACCGCCATCCTCAAGGGGCTGCCCAAGACCAGGGTCGCCGCCGCCTGGGCGCCCTGGTCCTACGAGCGGCTGGCGACCGCCTCCGGCTACCGCGCCGGGGTGCTCTCGCCCGAATGGTACGACACGCTCTGGCACCACGAGGGCCGGGTCGCCGCCCGCTGGCTCGCCCGGGCCGCCGCGCTCCTGCGCGAGGAAGATCTCGACGCCTCCCCGGCCTCGGTGATCGAGGCGGCGCGCCTCGCCGAGGCGCTGGCCGCCTTCCGCGGGCGCTCGCGGCCCTCCCTCGATGACCTCGACGAGGCGACCCAGGCCACCCTCTGCTTCGCCGATCCGGGGCCGATGGGGCTGATCCGGCGCAAGCTCGTCATCGGCGAACGGCTGGGCGCCACCCCGCCCGACAGCCCCGGCACGCCGGTGGAGGCCGACTTCGAGGCGCAGTGCAAGCGCCTGCGGCTGAAGCCCGGCGCGTCCGCCGGCGACCTCGTCCTCGATCTGCGCAAGGAGACGGATCTTTCCCGCAGCCACTTCCTCAACCGGCTGGCGCTGATCGGCGTGCCCTGGGGCACGCGGCGCGAGGCGCGCGGGCGCGGCACCTTCAAGGAGGCGTGGTTCCTCGCCTGGCAGCCGGACTGGGTGGTGGAGCTGGTGGCGGCCTCGGCCGAGGGCGGCACGGTCGCCGAGGCCGCTGCTTCGAGAGTGAAGACTCGGGCCCGGGGCGCGCAACGCGTCGCCGACCTGTCGGGCCTCATCGGCACCCTGCTCGACGCCGACCTGCCCGAGGCGACCGCGCAGGTCACCCGGGCGCTGGACGACCGCGCCGCGGTCTCGGCCGACGTGTTCGACCTCATGGAGGCGTTGCCGGCTTTGGCCGAGCTCGCCCGCTACGGCTCGGTGCGCTCCTCCGACACCGAGCCGGTGCTCGCCGTCGTGCGGGGGCTGGTGCCCCGGGCCGCCGCGGGCCTCGTCGCCGCCTGCCAGAGCCTCGACGACGACGCGGCCCGCAGCGCCAAGGCCCACCTCGTCGCCGTCTCGGGTGCGGTGGCGCTCCTGGAGGACCTGAGCCTCAAGGCGACCTGGCGGGAGGCGCTTCGGGCGCTCGCCGACCAGGACCACGTCCACGGCCGGGTCGTCGGCCGGGCCGTGCGGCTGTTGTTCGACGACCGCGCCATCGACGCCGAGGAGGCCGGCACGCGCCTGCGCCTGGCCTTGTCGCGGGCCTCCGGGGCCGGGCCGGCCGCCGCCTGGATCGAGGGGTTCTTGGAGGAGAGCGGCACCGTCCTGATCCACGGGCAGGGCCTGCTCGGCGTCGTCGACGACTGGCTGTCGGGCCTCGACGAAACGCTGTTCACCGAGTTGCTGCCGCTCGTGCGCCGCACCTTCGCGACGCTGGCCCCGGCCGAGCGGAGGGCGATCGGCGAGACCCTGGCGCGCGGCGGCGGCCCCGGTGCCGGAAGCGCGGAGGGCCCCGAGGGCTTCGACGCGGCCCGCGCCGCGGCCGTGCTGCCGATCCTGCGCCTGCTCCTTGCCCCCGCGACCGCCACCGGAAACGCAGCAGGAGACGCAGCATGAGCGAGACCGACCGCCTGCGCCGCTGGCGCCTCGTCCTCGGCGGGGGCGCGGCGGAGGGCACCGGCTGCACCCTCGCGGAGCGCGACCTGCACCTCGACCGGGCGCTCGGCGCCCTCTACGATTCCGACCGCAAGGGAGGCTTGGGCGCCTCCGCCCCGTCCGTCCCGCGCTGGCTCGGCGACATCCGCGACTATTTCCCCGCCTCGGTCGTGCAGGTGATGCAGCGCGACGCCTTCGAGCGGCTCGACCTCAAGCGGATGCTGACCGAGCCCGAGATGCTGGAGGCGGTCCAGCCCGACGTGAACCTCGTCTCGACCCTGATCTCGCTGCGCGGCCTGCTGGGCGGGCGCACCAAGGAGACCGCCCGCCTCGTGGTGCGCAAGGTGGTCGACGCGCTGATGAAGCGGCTCGAGGAGCCGGTCCGCCAGGCGGTCGCCGGGGCGATCGACCGCGCCAGCCTCAACCGCCGGCCGCGCCACGCCGAGATCGACTGGCACCGCACCATCCGGGCGAACCTGCGCCACTACCAGGCCGAATACCGCACCATCATCCCGGAGACGCGGCTGGGCCACGGCCGCAGGAGCCGCGGCTCGCTCAAGGACGTGATCCTGTGCATCGACCAGTCCGGCTCGATGGCGAACTCGGTGGTCTATTCGAGCATCTTCGGCGCGGTGATGGCCTCGCTGCCCGCGGTCTCGACCCGCCTCGTCGTGTTCGACACCCAGGTCGTCGACCTCACCGACGAACTCGACGATCCCGTCGAGGTGCTGTTCTCGGTCCAGCTCGGCGGCGGCACCGACATCAACCGGGCGATGGGCTATTGCGCCTCCCGCATCACCCGGCCCGAGGACACCATCCTGGTGCTGATCTCCGACCTCTACGAGGGCGGGGTCGAGGCTGGGCTGCTCGCCCAGGCGCAAGCTCTCGTCGGGGCCGGCGTCCAGGCGGTGGCCCTGCTGGCGCTCTCCGACGAGGGCGCACCGGCCTACGACCGGGCGCTCGCCGCCCGCCTCGCCGGCCTCGGCATGCCGGCCTTCGCCTGCACGCCCGACCTCTTCCCCGACATGATGGCGGCGGCGATCCGCAAGCAGGACCTCGCCGCCTGGGCGGCGGGCGCCGGCATCGCGGCGGTGCCGGCGGCGGGGAGCGGCGGGGCGGGGTGACGGCCCCGTCCCGGGGATGCGCGCCCATCACAGGCGGCTGCACATCCATCTCGGGTCCCTCGGGTCCGCGTCGGGCACACCTCCAATCCGTGGAACCTGGACAGCCTCCAGGGAACGGGGTCCGAGCCCCCTCCCCCGACCACGCCGTCGCACGGTCAAGCGGTTCGGGATCCGCCGCCGATCCCGCCCCCTCCCGCGACGAGGGGTACGACGGCGGGGCTCGGGGCCACCCAGCCGAAGATGCCGCCCTGGGCGACGATCATCGCGAGGCCCGCCTCGTGAAAGGCCGGGATGTAGGAGGCGCAGGCATCCGACACGACGAGGCAGCGGTAGCCGCGGTCGTTGGCCTCGCGCACGGTGGTGTGGACGCAGACCTCGGTGGTGACCCCGCAGACGATCAGGTTCGCGATGCCGCGCTCCTCCAGCAGCGTCCCGAGCCCGGTGGCGTAGAACGCCCCCTTGCCGGGCTTGTCGATGACGATCTCGCCGGAGGCCGGGGCGAGGTCGGGGACGATGGCATGCCCGGCCTCGCCCCGGACCAGGATCCGGCCCATCGGGCCGGGTTCGCCGATCCGGGCGCGCGGGGCGCCGCGGGCGACCTTGGCGGGCGGCGCGTCGGAGAGGTCCGGGGCATGACCCTCCCGGGTATGGACGACGAGGAGGCCGGCGGCCCGGGCCGCGGCCAGCAGCGCCCGGCAGGCCGGCACGGCCGCGGCGAGGAGCGAGACGTCGTTGCCGAGGCTCTCGCCGAAGCCGCCGGGTTCGAGGAAGTCGCGCTGCATGTCGATGACGACGAGCGCGCTCGCGTCGAGGTCGATCGTCAGAGGGGCGGGTTCGGCCGGAATGGTGACGGGGCGCGGCATGGCGGTCCTTCGGGCGTCGTCCCGCCATCATGTATGCATGCCGGCGACGATGCCTGCCTCATCTGCGCGCCTCGCTGCGCGAGTTTCGGGCAGGCCGTGCAGCGGACGGGCGGGGCTCCCGGCGGAGCGTCCCGCCCACCCCGGCGGGTGCCTCCGCCGGTCCCTCGCGCTGGACGGCCCCGGCGAGGTCGACGAACACGTCCTCGACCACGCTCATGTGGACGAGCATCGCCGCGTTGGCGCCGGCGGCGTCGCGGGCCAGCACCGCGCGGACCACGAGGTCGTGCTCGGCGTGCGAGCGCGCGAGCCGCCCCGGCGCGTTGAACTGCGCGCGCCGGTACGGCATCAGCCGCCGCCGCAGGGAGCGGGCGATGTCCTCGATCGCCGGATTGTGGGCGCCCGCATAGAGCAGGCCGTGGAACGCGAGGTTCGCCTCGACATAGGCCTCACGGTCGCCGGCCACGGCGAGCCGGGCCATCGCCTCGTGCTGCGTCCGCAGGGCCGCGCGCTCCGCTCGTGTCATGGAGAGCGTGGCGAGCCGCGCGCAGCTCGCCTCGATCTCTCCCATGGCGACGAACAGGGTGTCGAGTTCCTCGGTCGTCACCGTCCGGACGGTTGCCCCGAGGCGCGGGCGGATGTCGATCAGCCCGGTCCCGCTGAGCAGGCGCAGCGCATCGCGCACCGGCGTTCGGGAGACGCCGAAACGCCGGGCGAGCACCTGCTCGTCGAGATGCAGCCCCGGCGGCAGCGCACCCGCCAGGATCTCGTCGGCGATTCGCTCGGAGAGGGTTTCGGCGCGGGTCTTCGTGACGGTCACGGGCGCGGGTGCCCTCCGGGACGGGGAACGGCCTGCCGTATCCTGACGGGCCGGGCCCTGGACGGACCCGGGCGGGTCGATACCCGGCCGGGCAACGAGTCTTGGCGACTCCATGCATACATGGCGAACGTCCCGGCGGCCATCCGACCGGTCGCCATTCTTCCCATCGATGAAAGAGCCTGTCGCCCCCGAGGACTCGTTCCTGGCGCGGGATTGTGCATGCACGGTCGCAAAGTTGGGCGATCCCGACGGAATCCCCCGCCCGCCCGAGGGCGACCGTCACGGAGCGATGCCGAAATTCCATGCTTCGCCGTCACGACACGCGGTTCTAGTCTTCGGGTTGCACGGATGTCCCTCCGGCGGAGCCTAGAGCTGTGATGAAGACTGATCTCACGCGGCGGCATCTTCTCGGCGGCGCGGCCGCCCTCGGCCTCGCCGGCCTGCCCGGGCGGGCGCGGGCCGCCGGCCCCCTGACGGTCGGGTTCATCTATGTCGGGCCCAAGGACGATTACGGCTACAACCAGGCCCATGCCGTCGCCGCCAAGGCGCTCAAGGGCCTGCCCGGCCTCGAGGTGATCGAGGAGGAGCGCGTCCCCGAGACCAACGCCGTCGAGAAGACCATGGAGAGCATGATCAACCTCGACGGCGCGGCCCTGCTGTTCCCGACCTCGTTCGGCTACTTCAGCCCCTTCGTGGTCGCCGAGGCGAAGAAGAACCCGAAGGTGCAGTTCCGGCATTGCGGCGGGCTCTGGACCGACAAGGACCCGAAGAATGCCGGGTCCTATTTCGGCTACATCGCGCAGGGCCAGTACCTGAACGGCATCGTCGCCGGCCACACCTCGAAATCGAAGAAGATCGGCTTCGTGGCGGCGAAGCCCATTCCGCAGGTCCTCAACAACGTCAACGCCTTCCTGCTCGGCGCGCAGAGCGTCGATCCGAGCATCACCTGCCAGGTGATCTTCACCGGCGAATGGTCGCTCGCCGTCAAGGAGGCCGAGGCCACCAACGCGCTGATCGACGGCGGCGCCGACGTGATCACCTGCCACGTCGACAGCCCGAAGGTCACGGTCGAGACCGCGGCCCGCCGGGGCGCCTTCGTGTGCGGCTACCACGTCGACCAGTCGCCGCTCGCCCCCAAGACCTACCTCACCGGCGCCGAGTGGGACTGGCTGCCGATCTACAAGAGCTTCGTCGCCGACGTGCAGGCCGGCCGCGTCCCTCCGAATTTCTTGCGCGGCGGCCTCGCCGACGGCTTCGTCAAGATGAGCCCCTACGGCCCGGCGGTGAGCGACGGGGCGCGGCGCAACGCCGACGCGGTCAAGGCCGAGATGATGAAAGGCGGCTTCGATATCATCAAGGGACCGCTCAAGGACAATACCGGCAAGGAGGTGCTCGCCGCCGGCAAGGGCCTGCCCGAGAAGGCGATCGAGCTCGAGAGCACGAACTATCTCGTCGCCGGGGTGAAGGGGGCGGTGTGAGCCGCGGCGCCGGAGGTCCCGCCATGGTCGCCGAGACCGCCCCTTCGGTCGTCACGGCCGCCGCGACGCGGGCCGCACCTGCGATCCGGGCACTGGCCTGGCTCGCCCGGCGCGCCGAGGCGGTGGCGATCCCGCTCGGCGCGGTGCTCGTCGGGCTCGCCCTGTTCGGCCTGTTCCTCCTCACCCTCGGCAAGTCTCCGGCCGCCCTGGTCGATCTCGTCTGGCGCGGCGGCTTCGGCTCGGCCTTCGCGTGGCAGAACAGCCTGCAGCGCGCCGCCCCCCTGCTGTTTGCCGGCCTCTGCGTCGCGCTGCCGGCCCGGCTCGGGCTGGTGGTGATCGGCGGCGAGGGGGCGATCGTGCTCGGCGGCCTCGCGGCGGCGGTCGTGGCCCCTCCCCTCTCGGGCCTGCCGGCGCCTCTCGTCGTCGCCGCGATGGCGCTCGCAGCGATGCTGGCGGGCGCCGCCTGGATCGGCGCGGTCGGGGCGCTCAAGGCCTATCGCGGCGTCGACGCGACGATCGCCAGCCTGCTGATGTCCTCCATCGCGATCGCGCTCGCCAACCACCTGATCGAGGGGCCGCTGCGCGATCCCGCCAGCCTCAACAAGCCCTCGACCCTGCCGGTCGGCGAGGCCAACATGCTCGGGGCCATGCCGGGGATTGGCGTGCATTGGGGCCTCGGCGCCGGGTTGCTGGCCTGCCTCGCCGCCTGGCTGCTGGTGGAGCGCACGACGCTCGGCTTCTCCGCCCGGATCGCCGGCGGCAACGTGCGGGCGGCGCAGATCCAGGGCCTGCCGGTGCGCCGCCTGATCGTCGGCTTCACGGCGCTCGGGGGGGCCTGCGCGGCGCTGGCGGGCTTCTTCGAGGTCGCCGCCGTGCAGGGCAACGCCAACGCGACGCTCGCCGCCGGCTACGGCTTCACGGGCATCCTCGTCGCGTTCCTCGCCCGCCACAACCCGCTCGCGATCCCGCCGGTGGCGCTCGCGCTCGGCGGCCTGGAGGCGTCGAGCGGGCTGATCCAGCGCCGGATGCAACTGCCCGGCGCCACGATCCTGGTGCTGGAGGGCCTCCTCTTCCTCTGCCTGCTGATCGGCGAGACCGCCTACGGGCGCTTCAAGATCTTCAGCCCGCATCTGTGGGCGTCCAGGAAGGCCTCCGCGACATGAGCCAGGATCTCGGCCTCTGGACGGTGCCGCTCGCGGTAATCGGCGGCGCGATCCGGGTCTCGACCCCGTTCCTGTTCGTCAGCCTCGGCGAGACGATCACCGAGCGGGCCGGGCGGATCAACCTCGGCCTCGAGGGCACCCTGGTCTTCGGCGCGATGGCGGCCTACGCCACCGCCGTCCTGACCGGCTCGGCCTGGGCCGGCGTCGCCGCGGCGGGCCTGGCCGGCGCCGGCTTCGGCCTCGTGCACGGGGTGATCTGCTCGCTGCCGCGGGTCAACGACGTCGCGGTCGGCATCGCCCTGATGCTGTTCGGCCTCGGCCTCGCCTTCTTCCTCGGCAAGCCGTTCATCCAGCCCTCGGCCCCGCCCCTGCCGGCGATCCCGTTCGGGTTCTGGTCGGATCTGCGGCAGGTCCAGGCGGCCTTGCGGGTCAACGTGCTGTTCCTCGTCGGCGCCGCCTTGAGCGTCGTGCTGTGGTGGGCGTTCCGCCACACCCGGGCCGGCCTGGTGGTCCGGGTCGTCGGCGACAGCGCCGAGGCGGCCCGGGCCATGGGCTATTCCGTCACGCGGGTGCGGGTGCTCGCCACCATGGCGGGGGGCGTGCTCGCGGGCATCGGCGGGGCCTACCTGTCGCTGTACTACCCGGGCTCGTGGAACGAGGGCATCTCGTCGGGCCAGGGCCTGATGGCGGTGGCCCTCGTCATCTTCGCCCGCTGGAATCCGCTCGCCTGCTTCGGCGCCGCGCTCCTGTTCGGCGGCGCGGGCGCACTGGGCCCCGCCCTGCAATCGGTCGGCGTGTCCTCGGGCTACTACCTGTTCTACGCCGCGCCCTACGTCCTCACCCTCGCGCTCCTCGTCGCCACCTCCTCGCCCGACCGGGCGCTGGCGGGCGCGCCGGGCGAGCTCGGCCTGTCGCGTTGAACGCAACTCGCGGCGTGGTCGGACGGCTTCGGTCGAGAATGCCGGGCAAGCCCGAAGGGGCGCCGGACCTGACGCGCCGAACGCTGCTGCATCACCGTGTCGAAGCAGGAGCGCAAAGGAAAGGGAGTCTTGCATGAACGGCCTCGGCGGATTGAACAAGGCGCCGGACGGCGTCGTCATCGGCCTCGTGCAGCTGCAATTGCCGGTCGTCGCGACGCCGGCCGACCTCGCCGCCCAGACCGCCCGCATCGTCGCGCTGGTGGGCAAGGCGCGGGCGAACCTCGCCGGGATGGACCTCGTGGTCTTCCCCGAATACGCCCTGCACGGCCTGTCGATGGATACCAGCCCCGAGATCCTGTGCCGCCTCGACGGCCCGGAGGTCGCGGCCTTCAAGCAGGCCTGCATCGACAACCGGATCTGGGGCTGCTTCTCCATCATGGAGTTCAACCCCGCCGGCAACCCGTACAATGTCGGGCTCATCATCGACGACACTGGCGAGCTGCGGCTCTACTATCGCAAGATGCACCCCTGGGTGCCGGTCGAGCCGTGGGAGCCGGGCGACACCGGAATCCCGGTGATCGACGGGCCGAAGGGCGCCAAGCTCGCCCTCATCATCTGCCACGACGGCATGTTTCCCGAGATGGCGCGCGAATGCGCCTACAAGGGCGCCGAGATCATGCTCCGGACGGCGGGCTATACCGCGCCGATCCGCGAGGCCTGGCGCTTCACCAACCAGTCCAACGCCTTCTGCAACCTGATGGTGACCGCCAACGTCTGCATGTGCGGCTCGGACGGCACCTTCGATTCGATGGGCGAGGGCATGGTCGTCAATTTCGACGGCACGATCATCGCCCACGGCACCTCCGGCCGGCCCGACGAGATCATCACCGCCGAGGTGCGGCCCGACCTGGTGCGCGAGGCGCGCCGGCACTGGGGCGTCGAGAACAACATCTACCAGCTCGGCCATCGCGGCTACGCCGCCGTGAAGGGTGGCGCCGGCGACTGTCCCTATACCTACATGCATGACCTCGCCGCCGGCCGATACCGGCTGCCCTGGGAAGCGGAGGTGCGGATCACCGACGGCACCTCCTGCGGGATCCCGGCGCCGACGCGGACGTACCGGCCCGGTGCGGTGCCGGGCGCGAAGGAGGCGGCGGAGTGAGCGGCGCTGACCGTTCCGCCCCCGGCACCTTCGTCGTCGCCGAGCCCTATCCCTGGCCCTTCGACGGCAGCCTCTCACCGCAGACGACGGCGCTCGTCATCATCGACATGCAGACCGATTTCTGCGGCAAGGGCGGCTATGTCGACGCGATGGGGTACGACCTGGGCCTCACCCGCGCCCCGATCGGGCCGATCGGCCGGCTGCTCGCCGCGGCGCGGGCGAAGGGTTACCCCGTCATCCACACCCGGGAGGGCCACCGGCCCGACCTCGCCGACCTGCCGGCGAACAAGCGCTGGCGCTCGCGCCGGATCGGCGCCGGTATCGGCGATCCCGGCCCCTGCGGGCGGGTGCTGGTGCGGGGCGAGCCGGGCTGGGAGATCATCCCCGAACTGGCGCCCCTCCCCGGCGAGCCGATCATCGACAAGCCCGGCAAGGGCTCGTTCTGCGCCACCGACCTCGAACTGATCCTCACCCGGCGCGGCATCCGCAACCTGATCCTCACCGGGATCACCACCGACGTCTGCGTCCACACCACGATGCGCGAGGCCAACGACCGGGGCTTCGAATGCGTCATCGTCTCGGATGCGACCGCCGCGACCGATCCCGGCAACCACGCGGCGGCGCTGAAGATGGTCACGATGCAGGGCGGGGTGTTCGGCGCGGTCGCCACGTCGGCTGCGATCCTGGCGGCGCTCGGGTCATGAGCGCCGCCCTCCCGATCGAGACCATCGGCATGACGAAGCGCTTCGGCGCCTTCGCGGCCCTCGACGACGTCTCGATCAAGATCGAGGCCGGCGGCTTCCACGCGCTCCTGGGCGAGAACGGGGCCGGCAAGTCGACCCTCGTGAAATGCATCATGGGCTTCTACGCCCCGACCAGTGGCAGCCTGCTCGTCGACAACCGCGAGGTCGCGATCGCCGGCCCGAAGGCGGCCCAGGCCCAGGGGCTCGGCATGGTCTACCAGCACTTCACCCTGGTGCCCTCGCTCACCGGAGCCGAGAACCTGGTGATCGCCCGGGCCGACGTGCCGCGCCTCATCGACTGGGGCCGGGAGCGGGCGGCGCTCGCGGCCTTCATGGCCGGGATGCCGTTCCGCCTCGACCTCGACCGGCCGGTCGCGACGCTCTCGGCCGGCGAGAAGCAGAAGCTCGAGATCGTCAAGCAGCTCTCGCTGAAGGCCCGGTTCCTGATCCTCGACGAGCCCACCTCGGTGCTCACCCCGGCGGAAGCCGAGGAGGTGCTGGGCTTGCTGCGCGGCATGACCGATGCCGGGGCGCTGACCGTGCTGATGATCAGCCACAAGTTCCGCGAGGTCGAGACCTTCGCCCGCTCCTTCAGCGTGCTGCGCCGGGGACGGCTCGCCGGCGGCGGGGCGGTCGGGGCGGTCTCGCGCGACGACATGGCGGCGATGATGATGGGCGAGCGCCGGATCCGCACGGTCGCGGCCCGCTCCGGGTCGCCCGATCCGGAGCGGACCGTGCTGCAGCTCGACGGCGTCACCGCCACCGACCCGTCGGGCCTTCGCCGCATCGCGATCGACTCCTTGAGCGTGCGGGCCCGGGAGATCGTCGGGATCGCGGGTGTCTCCGGCAACGGCCAGAAGGAGCTGGCCGACGTGCTCGGCGGCCAGGCCCGCGCCACCGGCGGCCGCGTCGCGGTGGCGGGCGCTCCTTATGCCGGAACCCGGGCCGAGAGCCGGAGCCGCCGGGTCCGCTTCATCCCCGAGGAGCCCCTCCGCAACGCCTGCGCCCCGCAAATGTCGGTGGCCGAGAATATCGGGTTTCGTGCCTTCGACCGGCGGACCGACGGACGCACCGGCTTCTGGCTCGACACGGGCGGCCTGCGCCGACGCGCACGCGACCTCATCGCCCGGTTCGGGGTCAAGACCGCCTCGGCCGAGGCGCCGATCGCCACCTTGTCGGGCGGCAACGTCCAGCGCGCCGTGCTCGCCCGCGAACTGACCGACCCGGTCGATCTCCTGATCGTGGTCAATCCCTGCTTCGGCCTCGATTTCGCGGCGGTATCGGACATCCGTTCGCGCATCGTGGCCGCGCGCAACGGCGGCACTGCGGTGCTGCTGATCAGCGAGGACCTCGACGAGATCCTTGAGCTCTCCGACCGCATCCTGGTGATGTCGGAGGGCCGCCTCGTCTACGAGACCACGGCGGCCGAGGCCGAGATCGGGGCGATCGGCCGCCACATGGCCGGGCACCATTGAGGCCGCCTCCGGACGGTGTCCGCGCGCCGTGCCGCCGCCCGGAGGCGTGACGGCGCGCCCGGATCCGACGCCGACCGCGGGGCCGAACCGCGCCGTCCGGTGCCGCGATCGACGGGCCGGGCCCCGGCTCGCACACCATTCCCGGTCGAGGGTCCCGTCGCTCCGGAGCGGATCCGGGCCCACCGGCCGGCCGCCGCGGCGCCGCCAGGCGACAGACGAAATCTCCCTTTCGGTACGGCAGCCGCGAAAAAATCGACGCAGGAACGCGCTGAAAAAGAGCGTTCAATGCTTTTGACAGCGCGTCGAAACCACCGTTAAATCATACATATCAGCTAATATCGATTGCATTGACGCCTCGCGCGGCAATCGATCCCGGCTTTCGCACATCTCTGCTTGAACAGGAAGCTGCCGGAGCGATGGTCTCGTCCGCCCCACCGCACTCGTCCTGGCTGCCGTCCGCCTTGAGGCGGGTGGCGCCCCTGCCCGGCCGCGCCGCGCCGCGGCGCAGCGCGCGGGCCCTGGCCGCGGCGCCGGCGCGATCCGCGCCGCCTGCCGGCTCCGCCATCCTGGCCGTCGAGGGCCTCACGCTGGCCTTCGGCGGCACGACAGCGTTCGAGGCGATCGACCTCGCGGTCGAACCCGGCGAGATCCACGCGGTGATCGGCCCGAACGGTGCCGGCAAGTCCTCGCTGATCAACGCGATCAGCGGCCTCTACGTCCCGCAATCCGGCCGCGTGCGGATCAGCGAGGCGACCTTCTCGACCGTCCCGGCGGGGCGCCTCGCCGCCCTCGGGGTCGCGCGGACGTTCCAGAACCTCGCCCTGTTCAAGGGCTTGAGCGTTCTCGATAACGTGCTCTCCGGCCTTGCCGGCGCGCAGCGGGCGGGATTTGCCGCGCAAGCGCTCGGCTTGCCGCATGCAAGGCGCGAGGCGCAAGCCCACCGGGCGCGGGCCGCGGAGGTGATGGCCGACCTCGACCTCGCCGCGATGGCCGGCAGGCCGGCCGGGACCCTGCCGTTCGGCGTGCAGAAGCGGGTCGAGCTCGCCCGGGCGCTGGTCGCGCGGCCGCGCCTCCTGCTCCTCGACGAGCCGATGGCCGGCATGACCGCCACCGAGAAGGCGCAGATGAGCCGCTTCATCCGGGAGGCGCGGGAGCGCCTCGGCAGCGCAATCGTGCTGATCGAGCACGATATCGGCGTCGTCATGCGCCTCTCGGACCGCGTCACCGTGCTGGATCACGGGCGCCGGATCGCCCACGGCACCCCGGCGCAGGTCCAGGCCGACCCGGCGGTGATCGCCGCCTATCTCGGCGGCGACGAGCACGCGGGAGAGGCGGCATGAGCCCCGACGTCTCGTTCTTCGTCGAGGTCGTCGTCGGCGGCCTTCTGTCGGGCGTGATGTACGCCCTCGTGGCGATCGGCTTCGTGCTGATCTACAAGACCTCGGGCGTGCTCAACTTCGCCCAGGGGGCGATGGTGCTGTTCGCGGCGCTGACCTTCGTCAGCCTGGTCGAGCGGGGATTGCCCGTCCCGGCGGCCTTCGCGGCGACGCTCGCCGTGATGGCGCTGGTCGGCCTCGCCGTCGAGCGGGCGGTGCTGCGCCCGCTGGTGAACCAGCCGCCCATCACCCTGTTCATGGCGACGCTGGGCGTCGCCTACGTCATCGAGGGCGCGGCACAGCTCGCCTGGGGCACGCAGGTCCACGCGCTCGATCTCGGCATCGACGACACGCCGCTCGAATTCGGCGGCGTCCTGGTGAGCCGGTTCGACCTCGTCGCCGCGGCGATCGCCGGGGTTCTGGTGGCGGTGCTCACCCTGTTCTTCCACACCACCCGCACCGGCCTCGCCTTCCGGGCGGTGGCCGACGACCCGCTGGCGGCGCTCGGCATCGGGCTTCGCCTGCCGCGGATCTGGTCGGCGGTGTGGATCGCCTCCGGCGTCGTCGCCCTGGTCGCCGGGCTGCTCTGGGGGGCGCGTCTCGGGGTGCAGTTCTCCCTCTCCCTCGTGGTGCTCAAGGCGCTTCCGGTGCTCGTGCTGGGCGGGTTCGATTCCATCGCCGGGGCCATCGTGGCCGGGCTGATCGTCGGCGCCGCCGAGAAGCTGGCGGAGGTCTATCTCGGCCCCGTGATCGGCGGCGGCATCGAGGGCTGGTTCGCCTACGTGGCGGCGCTCGCCCTGCTGCTCGTCCGCCCGGCCGGTCTGTTCGGCCGGCGCAGCGTCGAGAGGGCGTGATCCCGTGAGCACTCCCATGAACACACCCATGACCGCTCTTCCCCATCCCGCACGGTTCCGGCGCCTGTCCGGACCGGCCGGGATCGGGCTGCTCCTCGCCCTCGCCTACGGGCTCGTGCCGCTCGTCGCCGGGGACTACCTGCTCGAGGCGATCCTCACGCCCTTCCTGGCGCTCGCCCTCGCGGGGCTCGGGCTCAACCTGCTCGTCGGCTATGCCGGCCTCCTGTCCCTGGGCTCGGCCGCCTTCATGGCGGTCGGGGCCTACGCGGCCTTCAACCTGTCCCTGCGCGTCCCCGGCCTGCCCCTGCCGGCCGCGTTCCTCGGCGGGGGGCTCGCCGCCGCGGCGGCCGGGCTCGTCGCGGGGCTGCCCGCCCTGCGGCTGCGGGGGTTCTACCTCGCGGTCTCGACGCTCGCCGCGCAGTTCTTCGTCGCCTGGGCGCTCAACCGCATCGGGTGGCTGTCGAACGACAGCCCGTCGGGCGTGATCGGCGCCCCGCGCCTCGTCCTGGCCGGATGGTCGTTCGAGGACGCTCGCGGGCGCTACGCGGTCTCGCTCGTCGTCGTCTCGCTCCTCACGTTCGCCGCCTGGCGCCTGGTGCGCTCGCCGACCGGGCGCGACCTCGTGGCGATCCGCGACCAGGAGACGGCGGCGCGCATCGTCGGCGTGAGGGTGGCGCGCACCAAGCTCCTCGCCTTCGCGCTGTCCTCCTTCGTCGTCGGGGTCGCCGGGGTGCTGTGGGCCTTCGCCTACCTGCGCACCGTGGAGCCGGCGGGGTTCAACCTCGACCGCTCGTTCCAGATCCTGTTCATCGTCATCATCGGCGGGCTCGGCACCCTGCGGGGCGCCTTCCTGGGCGCGGGCTTCATCGTCGTGCTGCCGCTGGTCCTGTCGCGGCTCGGGGCCGCCCTCCTCGGCGACGGCTTCGATTCCGGCACGCTGGAGATGGTCCAGCGCATCGTGCTCGGCGCGCTCATCGTCGCCGTCCTGATCCGCGAGCCGGCCGGCCTCAGCGCCCTTCTCGACCGCCTCTTCACCCGGCTGTTCGACCGCCCCCGGCGCGTCCCGGCCTGACCCGCCCTCCCCGCTCCCATTCCCGACGGAGATTCTTCGCGATGCCCCGCACGACCCCGATCCGCGCCCTGCTGGCGGGCGCCGCCCTCCTCGCCCTCGGCGCGAGCGCCTCCGCCGCCGAGCAGTACTTCCCGCTCCAGAGCTACCGCGTCGGGCCCTACGCCGCCGGGGGAACGGGCTTCTTCGGCGGATTCATCGACTACCTGAACCTCGTCAACAGCCGCGACGGCGGCGTGAACGGGGTCAAGCTCACCTGGAGCGAGGGCGAGACCCAGTACGAGGTGGAGCGGGGCGTCGAGGTCTACGAGCGGCTGAAGTCGCGCCCCGGCATCGCGGCCTGGAACCCGCTCTCGGTCGGCATCGCCTACGCGATGATCGACCGCATCACCGCCGACAAGGTGCCGCTGATCACGATCAACCACGGCCGCACCGATTCCACCGACGGGCGGGTGTTTCCCTACGTCTTCCCGCTGCTGCTCAACCCCTACAGCGAGACCTCCGGCATCGTCGAATACCTCGCCGGCCGCGAGGGCGGCCTCGACAGGCTGAAGGGCAAGACGATCGCGGTGCTCTACCACGGCTCGCCCTACGGCAAGGAGACGATCCCGATCTACGACCTGCTGGCGAAGCGCTACGGCTTCAAGGTCGAGCAGATCGAGGTGCCGCATCCCGGCAACGAGCAGCAATCGCAGTGGCTCGCCATCCGTCGCCTGAAGCCGGATTACGTGGTGCTGCGCGGCTGGGGGGTGATGAACCCCGTCGCCCTCAAGACGGCCCAGAAGACCGGATTCCCCGCCGGCCGCATCGTCGGCAACGTCTGGTCCAACTCCGAGGAGGACGTGATCCCGGCCGGCGAGGCCGCCAAGGGCTACGTCGCCATCACCACCCAGGCCTCCGGCGCGCAGTACCCGGTCATCCAGGAGATCGTCCGCGCGGTCTACGACAAGGGCGCGGGCAACCTCGCCGACCGGAAGCGGATCGGCAGCGTCTACCACAATCTCGGCGTGCTGAACGGCATCCTGAACGTCGAGGCCGTGCGGATCGCCCAGGAGAGGTTCGGCCACCGCACGCTGACCGGCGACGAGGTCCGCTGGGGCTTCGAGCACCTGCGCCTCGACGAGGCGCGGGTCGCCGCGCTCGGTGCCAAGGGGCTGTTCCACTCGATCAACGTCACCTGCGCCAACCACGAGGGCGAGGGCCGCGTCACGTTCCAGCAGTGGGACGGCGCGAAATGGACCGTCGTCTCCGACTGGATCAAGCCCGACTGGGCGACCCTGCGCCCGATCATCGAGGCCTCCTCGACCGCCTACGCCAAGGAGCACGGCCTGACGCCCCGGGACTGCGCCGCCGAGGAGCGGGCGGACGCCCAATCCGGCAAGCGCGCCGCGGCGGACGTCAAGTGACCGCCGGGCGGGATCTCCTGCGCGTCGAGGCGCTGGAGGCGGTCTACGGCGACGGGGTCAGGGCGCTGTCCCGGGTCGACCTGACGGTGCGCGAGTGGGAGATCGTCGCGCTTGCCGGCTCGAACGGCGCCGGCAAGACCACGCTGCTCCGGGCGGTTTCGCATCTCCTGCCCGCTTCCGGCGGGCGGATCGTCGCCGGCCGCGTGTCCTATGCGGGACGGGACGTGACGCGCACCCGTACGGACGCGCTGGTGCGCGGCGGCCTCGTCGGCGTGCTGGAAGGGCGCCACTGCTTCCGCAGCCTCAGCGTCGAGGAGAACCTGGTCGCGGGCGGCCTCGGCCGCGGCTCGGGCCGGAGCGACTTGCGCGCGGACCTCCAGCGGATCTACGCCCTGTTCCCGCGCCTCGCGCAGAAGCGCGGGCTGCCCGCGGGCCTCGTCTCGGGCGGGGAGCAGCAGATGACGGCGATCGGCCGCGCCCTGATGGGGCGCCCGCGCCTCCTCGTCCTCGACGAGCCGTCGATGGGCCTCGCCCCGAAGGTGACCGACGAGATCTACGCCATCCTAGTCGGCCTCAACCGCGCCGAGGGCCTGACGCTGCTGGTGGCCGAGCAGAACGTCGCCCTGGCGTTGCGCCACGCCCATCGGTGCGTGGTGCTGGAGACCGGCCGTTCGGTCCTGGAGGGCCCCGCCCGGGCGCTGCGCGCCCGCGACGACATCCGGCGGCTCTATCTCGGGCAGGGCCCGGAACCGCGCGCCGCGGACGGCGCCCTCGCCGCGGCCGGGTACTGAAGCGGCGCGCCCGAACGCGACGAACGGCCGGACGCCGCGGCCGCCCGCGGGGGACGGTGCCCGGGGAGGCGGCGAGGGCGCCGCCCGCCGGCAGGACATCCGGCGGTGACGGAGCCGGACGGCTCCCCTCCCCTCCTCTCCCCTCGCCGCCGTGCCGGCACCGGAGACAAGCTTGTGCGGGGCTTGCGGGGGGACGCCGCGTGCGGCCCGAAACGATCCCATCACGTCGCTAGCGGTGGTATGGCGTATTCCGTCGTTTGACCGCTAGCGAGAAGGGTCATGAACCAGCACGTCCCCATGGATGGCGCCGAGACGCCCTCCAATCAGATCGCGGCGAGCCATGCGCGGCTTCTGGGCGGGAAACTGCAGGACCTGGCCGTCGGCTTCTATCCCCCGACGGCGCAGAAGACCCTGCGGCGGTTCTCGGCCGGCGAGACGGCGCGGCTGCTCGGCATCACCGAGGTGCGCCTGCGCCAGCTTCCCTTCGACCGGCTCACGCCGGACCTCGAGATCGGGCCGGCGGGACGGCGCTACTTCACGCTGGCCGAGATCCACGCGGTGCGCCGATACCTCCACGAGATCGACCGCGTCGGGCGGGGCTACCTTCCGCACCGCGACGCGGCGAAGGGCGAGCACCTCCAGGTCATCGCGCTGACGAACTTCAAGGGCGGCTCGGCCAAGACCACGCACACGGCCGGGCTCGCCCATTACCTCGCCCTCCACGGCTATCGCGTGCTGGCGATCGACGCCGACCCGCAGGCCAGCCTGTCCACCCTGCTCGGCATCCGCCCGGACGACAGCTTTCCGACGATCTACGACGCCGTCCGCTACGGCGAGGGCCAGCGCCCGTTGCGGGAGGTGATCCGCAAGACCTACTTCACCGGGCTCGACCTCGCCTCGGCGAACCTCGAGCTCGAGGAGTTCGAGTTCTACGCCCCGCTGATGTCGAGCCCCGAGCGGCGCAGGTCGGGCGGCCCTCCGTTCTTCGCCCGCCTGCCCGTCGCGATCGAGAGCGTGGCCGACGACTACGACGTGGTGGTGATCGACTGCCCTCCCCGGCTCGGCTATTTCGCGATCTCGGCCCTCTGCGCGGCCACCGCGACTCTGATCACCGTTCATCCGCAGATGATCGACCTCGCGTCGATGCGCCAGTTCCTCACGATGATGAGCGATCTCATGGAGACGGTGCAGGCCGAGGGCGCCCCGCCGCCGGCCCAGGACTGGTTCCGCTACCTCATCACCCGGTACGACCCGCAGAGCGTGCCGCAGACCTCGGTCGTCGGGATGCTGCAGGACCTGTTCGGGAGCTACGTGCTGCCCAAGGCGATGCTCCAGACCCCGGCTGTCTCGACCTCGGGCCTCATCGGCCAGACCATCTACGAGACGCCGCTCGGCCGGGACCGCAGCGACGAGGTGAGCCGTGCCACCTACCGGCGGGCGCTGGACGCCTTCGACGACGTCAACCGGGAGATCGAGGCGCTGATCCGCACCGCGTGGGGGCGGGCATGAGCAAGAGCATCCGCCACCTGATGGCCCGGCCCGCGCCGGAGCTGGCGCCGGACACCCCATCCTCAACGCCATCAACAACTTCACCCCCCTTACCAGCTGGTAATCCCCCCTCCCCGCGCCGGACCGCCGCGGCCCGCTCCTTCGGCGCGGCCTGGCAGGCGCAGGAACAGGCGCGCGCGGCCGCCGACGCCGAGCGCGACGGCAGCGTGGTCGAGCTCGATCCGGAGATCTGCGACCCGTCCGCGATCGCCGACCGCGTACCCGACACGACCGACGCGGCGTTCGACGCCTTCGTCGAGCAGATCCGCCAGGAGGGGCAGCGCAGTCCCGCCCTGGTCCGCCCGAAGCCCGGCGAGCCCGGCCGCTACGAGATCGCCTACGGCCGGCGTCGGCACCGCGCGGCGCGCCTCCTGGGCCGTCCGCTGCGGGCCATCGTGCGCCCGTTGAGCGACACCGAGCTCATCATCGCGCAGGGGTCCGAGAACCTCGCGCGGGCCGACCTGAGCTACATCGAGCGGGCCCACTTCGCCCGGAACATGGTGCAGGCCGGGGTCGCCCGGGACGTCATCGCCAAGGCGATGGGCCTGCAGGCCAGCCACCTCTCGAGCCTGCTGACGGTCGCGGACGCGATTCCCGCCCCCGTGCTCGCCACGATCGGGCCCGCCCCGAGGATCGGCCGGCCGAACTGGCTCACCCTGGCCGACCGGATCAAGGCCGCCGCGCCCGAGCGGATCGACGAGGCCCTCGCCGCCCCGAACCTCGCCGGCAAGACGTCGGACGAGCGGTTCTCCGCCGTGCTGGCGGCGCTCACGACGACCCCGAAGGCGGCCGGGAGGCCGAGGGCTGAGACGCTGAAGGACGCCAAGGGCCTGAAATTCGCCCGCATCGAGCGCAGCACGGCCGGCGTGCGGGTGACGACCGACGAGGCGAGCGAACCCGGCTTCGGCGACTACCTCGCCGGACGGCTCCCCGAGCTCCTGGCCGCCTATCGGGCGGGCAAAGCCTGAACCGACTCGCGCCGATCGGGGACGAGGGCGGCGCAAGACGCGCTCCGCGGAGCCGTGGCCCGGACGAGCGTCGCGACATCCCGCGGCGGCCGAGCGGCTCGGTTCGCGGGACGATGCGCGGGCGACCGGGAGCCGACCGGGCCGGTGCGACGGGGATCGGGAGTCCTCGTCCGATCCACGCCCTCCTTCGAGGCCAGCCCATCTTCGGTGGGCCGACCCCCGAAGGATGAGGTCCGGAGTGGGACAAGGCTCCGACTCGAGGTCGAACTGTCTTGCGAGATCCGCCGACCGCCCCGCGGCCGGACGCGGGTCGGACTGCCGGCGCCCGGATCGGCCATGCCGACGGAGCGCGAGACCTTCATCGCGGGGAAGCGCCGGGCACTCGCCCGACACCCGCGGGGTCGGCCGCCCATACTGCCGCCGCGCGGCGCGTGACGACGCCGCATCGCGCCCGGTCTCGGCGCACCCGGGCGATCACCATCAACGAAATCAAGCACTTCACCCCCCTTACCAGGTGGTAAGGACCGGCCCATCCTGGCGACACCGCCCCGCCGCACGCGACAACCCATGACCGGCCGACGCGCCGGCGATCGGTCAAGCCGGGGGAAGGGGTCGATGGTGGTCGTCCGCCCGGACGGCGGCGAGCGCGCGACACACCGCGTCGAGGCCGTCCGACAGGGCCGCCGGGCCCGGCTGCAGGATCAGGGGCGACTTGATCTCGACGATCCGCCCGGCCCGGACCGCCGGGATCCCGGCCCATCCGGGCCGGGACGCGATGCGCGACGCGACGACCTTCTTGCCGCACCAGGACGCCAGGATGAGGTCGGGCGCCGCCGCGATCACCTGCCCGGGCGACACGATCCGGTCGCGGGCGGCCTGGCCAGCGCGCAGGGCCGGAAAGACGTCGTCGCCGCCGGCGAGCGCGACGAGTTCCGAGACCCAGCCGATCCCGGAGATCAGCGGTTCGTCCCATTCCTCGAAATAGACCCGCGGCCGGGGCAGGCCGGCCGTCGCGGCCCGGACCGCCGCGAGCCTGTCCTCGTAGCCGCGCGCCAGCGCCTCCGCCTTTTCGGGAACCCCGACGAGCGCGCCGAGCAGGCGGATCATCGCCAGGATGCCCGCCACGTCGCGCTGGTTGAACGCGTGCACCGCCACGCCGGCCCGGATCAGCGCGGCGACGATGTCCGCCTGCAGGTCGGAGAAGGTGAGGACGAGGTCGGGCGACAGCGCCAGGATCTTCGGGATGTCGGCCGAGGTGAAGGCCGACACGCGCGGCTTCTCCCGCCGGACCCGCGGCGGCCGGACGGCGTAGCCCGAGACGCCGACGATGCGGTGGTCCTCGCCGAGCAGGTACAGGGTCTCGACCGTCTCCTCGGTCAGGCAGACGATCCTCTCGGGTGGGAAGCGACGCACGGGACCTCACGCGTGGGCGGCGGGGGATCGCGACGCCGCCATGCCGCCGGCACACGGGGGAGGCCGCCGGCCGGCGCCGCCCAGGCCGGTCGGGGCGGATGACGGGGGAGGGGGCGGCACTGCATCCCCGTCCCCCCGCCGGGCGACGCCCGATCGCACGGCAATCGGACGCTGCGCCAGGCCGTCGATCGTGCAAAACTTCCTGCGACGGGGCGGCCCGCGCCTCGCCGCGAGATGCCCTCGATCAGAGTGCGGAAACTCGGCCGCCGTTCCCACGGCAAGAGCCCGCGACGAGACGAGGGCCTCAGCGGACGACGCGTTGGCCTGCCGACGCGAGCCCGCTCAGGCGGCGCGGCGGCCGTGCGCCTTGTTCCGGCGGGAGACGCCGAGCCCCTTGCGCGGCTCGCACTTCATGCCGTGGCTGTGCCAGCCCTCCGCGGGGGCCTGCTGCCAGCCCTGATGGCACCCATGCGCGGCCGCGGGGGCGACCCACAGGGCCGTCAGCAATCCGATCGAAACAGCAAGCGCACGCATCAGACGATTCCTTCCAAGCTCGACGAGGGAGAATCTAGAGCCGGCCGGCGAGCGTCAACCGCGGAGGCGGGCTCGGGGCGAGGGGGCGGCGCGTCCTGGAGATCGCCGGCGACCACCGCATCCTCGCGGCGGCGGGCCGGAGGGCGGGCTCTCCCCCGATCCCGGACCCGGATCGCCGTCGCCGACCGGTGCGCGCCGCCGCCCTCAGCCCCGGTAGGCGAGCAGGTAGGCGCCGGCGGCGACGAGGCCGATCCCGAGCCAGTTGATCCCCGACAGGCGCTCGCCCAGCAGCGTCGCGCCGAGCACGGCGACCAGCACGATCGACAGCTTGTTGAGGGTCGCGACCTGCGCCGCGCCGCCGGTCTTGAGCGCCCGGAAGTAGCATGCCCAGGACCCCGCGGTGGCAAGGCCCGACAGGCTGAGGAGGCCGAGGTTGCGCCCGGTGAGGCCGCGCAGCGCCTGCCACTGGCCGGTGGCGAGGCAGATCGCCCCGAGCGCCAGGAGGATGACCACCGAGCGCATGAAGGCGGCGGCATCCGACTCCGCGCCGGCGCTGCCGGCCCGGGCGAGCAGCGCCGTCAACGCGGTGAACACCGCCGAGACCAGTGCCCAGAGCTGCCAGGACATCCGGCGATCCCTCCTCGTCGAACCGATCCATCATGAATGGCGGCCATGGGCCGATGCCGACAATGCGTTTCACTGGCGCACCGGCTTCGCCCAGCTTCCCGCCCCGACGGCCCGGCACGGGCGGCGGACGACGCGACCGGCGCGGCCGGCCCCGTCGATCTTCTGGGGGAGAGGACACCATGGACCAGTCGCGACGGCTGTTTCTCGGCACGGCGGCGCTCGGCGCCGGCACCCTGATGGCCTCGGGAGCGCAGGCCCTCGAGCACGACCACGGCAACCCGGGCGACGGCGGGTTCGGCCGCCGGTCGGTCTCGCTGCCGCCGGGCGCCAAGGTCGCCTATCACGATCCGCAGGATGTCGGCGCGATGCCCGACTTTCGCTTCTCCCTCGACGGCAACCGCCCGAAGGTGACCTCCGGCGGCTGGGCCAAGGAGGCGACGGTGCACCAGTTCCCCATCAGCAAGGGGATCGCGGGCGTGCACATGTTCCTCGAGCCCGGCGCCTCGCGCGAGCTGCACTGGCACGCCATCGCGGCGGAATGGGCCTACGTCATCGACGGGCGCTGCCAGACCGTGGTGCTCGACCCCTCGGGCGCGAGCGAGATCAACAACTACGAGCCCGGCGACCTCTGGTACTTTCCGAAGGGCCACGGCCACTCGATCCAGACCATCGGCGACAAGCCCTGCCACTTCATCCTGTCGTTCGACAACGGCGCCTTCTCGGAACACGGCACCTTCTCGATCACCGACTGGATCGACGTGACGCCGAAGGACATGCTGGCCCTCGATTTCGGCCTGCCGGCGAGCGCCTTCGACGCCTTCCCGAAGGGCGAGGCCTACATCCAGGCCGGTCCCGTCGTGCCGGTCGCGGATGCCCTTGACGCGCCCTGGCCGAAGGAATCGACCCACAAGTTCCGCCTGCTCAAGGATCCGCGCGCCGTGCGCGAGTTCGACGGCGGCACCTTCCGGCTCGCCACGGTGGACGAGTGGCCGATCCAGAAGACGATGTCGGGCGGCGTGATGACGATCCGGCCGGGGCAGATGCGCAAGCTGCACTGGAACGTCAACGCCAACGAGTGGCACTACTACCTGAAGGGCAGGGGCCAGGTCGCCCTGTTCGGCTCGGGCGGGCGCGGCAAGGTGGCCGAGTTCAAGCCCGGCGACGTCGCCTACATCCCGATGGGCTTCGGCCACGCGATCAAGAACGTCGGCGACGAGGACCTCGAGATCGTCCAGACCTGGGACAACGGCAAGTTCGAGGAGATCGACCTCGACACCTGGATCAAGGCGAGCCCGCGCTACCTGCTGTCGAACAACTTTTCCGGCGTACCCGGCGAGACGGTGACGAAGCTGAAGCAGGGATAAGAAGTAAGGTTAAGAGAAGTCTCGGCCGAGGCGCGACCCGGCGGGCGAGAAAACCCTCCCCCGTCCGCGGGGGAGGGCGGCCTGCAAAGCAGGCGCGGCGGACGCGAGGCGCGCCGGGAGGAGACGGCGCCTAGGGCCGAAGCGGAGCCGTTCCGACGGCCGCGCACCGGATCGGCACCATGCGCGCCTATCCCCCGCGGCGCCCCTCCGCTACAACCCGCGCCCGTGAACTGGGACGCGTTCGACTTCAAGCTGCTCATCGTGTTCGACGCGATCATGCGCGAGCGCCACGTCACGCGTGCCGGCGAGCGGCTGGCGCTGAGCCAGTCCGCGGTGAGCCACGCGCTCCAGCGGCTGCGCCGGGCCTTCGACGACGAATTGTTCGTGCGCGGCCCCGACGGCATGGCCCCGACGCCCCGGGCCCTCGACCTCGCCGAGCCGGTGCGCCGGGCGCTCGCCGAGATCGAGGGGGCGCTGCACCAGGACCACTTCGATCCGGCCTCCTCGACCGCGAGCTTCCGCCTGGTGCTCAACAACACCGCCGCGGTCGTGCTGGCCGCGCCGATCGCCGAGTGGATCGGGAGCCGGGCCCCGTCCCTGCGCCTGCACATGAGCCCGAGCGGCACCGTGCGCCTCGACGACCTCCTCGATCGCGGCGACGTCGACCTCGCGGTCGTGGGCAGCGGCCGGGTCGAGGGCGAGCGCTTCGGCACCACGACGCTGTTTCGCGACGGGTTCTCGGTCGTCGCCCGGCGCGGTCACCCGGCACTCGCCGAGCCGCCCAGCTACGAGCGCCTCGCTGGCCTGCCCCACCTCGTGGTGTCCTCGACCGGCGACGACGTCGGCTTCCTCGACGCGATCCTGCGCCGCCGGGGCCTGCCGGCGCGCCGGATCGCGATGGCGGCGCCGTTCCTGTCGGCGGCGGCGATCCTCGCGCGCTCCGACATGGTGGCGGTGCTGGGCGCCCGGATCGCCCGGACCCTCGCGACGACGCACCCGGTCGCCTGCGCGGACCTGCCGGCCGATCCCGACCTGCCGGTCACCCGCTCGGTCCTGGTCTGGGCAAGGCGGGTCGAGCGCCATCCGGGCCACGCCTGGCTGCGGCGGCAGATCGCGGCCTGCGCCCGCGGCCTCGCGTCCGGCCCGCACGAGGCGGACCGCGACACGGCGACCCCGGCGGGACCGGTCGCCGATTAGCCGCCGGGACGGGGAGGGGAGGGGGCCTCAGGCGGAGCAGGACGCTAGAACAGCGCCCGATCGCTCTGCAACCGGGCGCTGCTCCAGGTCATTGGTCTTGCCGCATTTCCTATCGGCGAAACGGAGCCTACTTCGTCGGAAAATGCTCTAGCGCCGCCGCGAGGCGCCGCAGGCCCGGCTCGATCTGCGGCAGCGGGATCGCCGTGAAGCCGAGCCGGAAAAACCGGCGCCCGCGCGCCGGATCCAGGAAGAAGATGTCGCCGGGCTCGATCAGCACGCCCTCGCCCCGGAGCCGCTCGCCGAGCGCCCGGGCGTCGAGCCCCGCCGGTCCCTCGACCCAGAAGCTCTTCGCGCCGAAGCCGCGGCGGATCGTGCAGGCCGGCATCAGCTCCGGCGCGAGCGCGGCGATGAGGTCGGCCCGCGGGCGCAGGAGGGCGGCCGTCCGCGCGAGGTGGGCGCGGTAATGCCCGAGCGCGATGAAGGCGGCGAGGCTGCGCTGGTTGTTGGTCGGCGGGTGGCGCAGCATCAGGCGGCGCAGCGCCCGCAGTTCGTCGATCACCGCGGGCGGGGCGACGACGTAGCCGACGCGCAGGCCGGGCGCGAGAACCTTCGAGAACGAGCCGACGTGGATCACCCGCCCGTCGGCGTCGAGGCTCTTGAGGCTCGGCAGCCCGGCCTCCTCCTCGGTCGAGAGGTCGGCCTCGTAATCGTCCTCGACGAGGACGACGTCGTCCTGCGCCGCGGCGGCGAGAAGCTCGCGGCGCCGCGACAGGGGCGTGACGGCGGTCGTCGGGCATTGATGGCCGATCGTCACGAAGGCGACGTCGCAGGCGCGGAAATCCCCGTCCGGCACGATGCCGCGGGCGTCGCGGGCGAGCGGCCGGATCCGGTCGCTCGCGAGCCCGACCATGTTGCGCGCGTCGGTGTAGCCCGGATCCTCGAGCCCGACCGTGGTGCGGCGGGCGACGAGGAGCTGGACCAGCAGCGACAGGGCGTGCTGCGAGCCGATCGTCACCATGATCTCGCCGGGGGCGGCGAGGATGCCGCGGCGCGGCAGCACCCGCAGGCGGAGCTGCTCGATCAGGGCGCGGTCGTCGTCGTCGACCTGGTCGAAGCTCCAGCCGCTGATCTCCTTGACGCTGGAGGCCGCCTTGACGCTCTCGCGCCAGGCCGCGACCGGAAACAGGCTCGGGTCGAACTGCCCGAACAGGAACGGGTAGGGGTAGCGCGTCCAGTCGCGCGGCTTGGTGATCTGGGGCAGGCGCGAGGGGCGGATCGCGAAGCGGCCGGACCAAGCCTGCATCGCCCCGGGCGCCCCCGGATCCGGGCCGGGCGGGGTGCAGGCCGCCGGCGGGGCGACGAAGCAGCCGCTGCGGCCGCGCGAGACGAGGACGCCCGCGTCGACCAGACCGTCATAGGCCGCCACGACGGTGTTGCGTGCGATGCCGAGCTCGGCCGCGAGGCCGCGGCTCGAGGGCAGCCGCGCGCCCGGCGCCAGCAGCCCGGCCGCGATCGCCTCGCCGACCATCCGGCCGATCTGGGCGTGCAACGCCGGCTCGTCGCCGGACCGGCCCCCGAACAGCATCCGCCAGGCAATGTCGCTCGACATGGCCGCCAGTATCGCCCGCCCGCCCGATGCGGGAAAGCGCCGGGACCGGCGCCGCTGCCGAAACGGCGGGCGCCGGCGCCGGAAAACGGCAGCAGATGCCCGCGCAAGCGGCGCGGACCGCGCCACTGGTCCAGACCGGGCCCAAACCGGCCCGAACTGGATCTTTCGGCACGGGGGCCGGCTGCCCTTCAATGCGGGGGTTCCCACGGTCGAGGCCGCCACGAGGACCGCACCATGACCACCCAGACACCCCGTCGGACGCCCCCCGGCACGAACCGCGCGACGACCCGCAGGACGGTGTGGCTGTCGGCGCTCGCCGGGGCGATCGGCGCGGCGCTCGGTTCCCCCGTCCCGGCCATCGCCGCCGAGAAGACGGTCACCTTCGCCTATCAGGACATGATGACGCCGATCCGGGTCCTGATGGAGAGCGGCGAGCTGGAGAAGCAGACCGGCTACAAGGTGAAATGGGTCAAGTTCGGCGGAGGCGGCGACGTCATCCGGGCGATGGCCTCGGGCAACGTCGATGTCGGCGAGGCGGGCTCCTCGCCGGTCGCGGCCGCCGCCTCGCAGGGCCTGCTGATCACGCTGTTCTGGATTCTCGACGACATCGGCGACGCCGAGCAGCTCGTCGCCCGCAAGGGCACCGGGATCGCATCGATCCGGGACCTGAAAGGCAAGACGGTCGCGGTGCCGTTCGTCTCCACGGCGCATTACCAGCTGACCTTCGCCCTGCAGGAGGCGGGTCTCGCGGCCAAGGACGTCCGGGTCCTCAACATGCGCCCGCCCGAGATCGCCGCCGCCTGGGAGCGCGGCGACATCGACGCCGCCTTCATCTGGGCGCCGGTGCTGACGAACCTCAAGAAGTCCGGCACGGTGCTGGCCTCGGCCGGCGACTTCGCCGCCAAGGGCAAGGCGACCTTCGACGGGATCGTGGCGACGAACGCCTTCAAGGCCGCCCATCCCGGCTTCCTCACCACCTTCGTCCGGCTGCTCGCCGCGGCGGACGCGGATTACGCGCGATCCGGCGAATCCTGGAAAGCGGGGACGCCGCAGGTCGCCGCGATCGCCAAGTGGACCGGCGCCGCCCCGGAGGACGTGCCGGCGGGCCTCGCCGCCTACAGGTTCCCGACGATCGACGAGCAGATCTCGCCGCGCTGGCTCGGCGGAGGGGCCGCGGGCGCGCTCAAGTCCACGGCGGAGTTCCTGAAGGCGCAAGGGCGCGTGCCCGACCTCGCGCCCGATTACGGCACGTTCGTCACCGCCGACGTGGCCAAGGCCGCGGCCAAGCCCTGACCGGCCAAGCCCTGACCGGCCGGCCCCGGCCGGACGCCCCGACAGCCAGGAGACCGTCATGCTGGAGATCCGCAAGCTCAGCGTCCAGTACGGGGAGGGCGAGAGCGCCACCGTCGCCCTGTCCTGGGTCGATCTCACGATCGAGCCGGGGGAGTTCGTGGTCGCGCTCGGTGCGTCCGGCTGCGGGAAGACGACCCTGCTCAACTGCATCGCCGGCTTCCTGCCGGCGACGGAGGGGCAGATCCTGCTCGACGGGCGCCCGGTCGCCGGACCGGGGGCGGATCGCGGCGTCGTCTTCCAGCGCCACGCCCTGATGCCCTGGCTCACCGTGCTGGAGAACGTCGGCTTCGGTCTGCGGATGCAGGGCGTCCGGCGGCCCGAGCGCGAGGCGCGGGCCCGGGCGATGCTCGACCTCGTCGGCCTCGCCGATTGCGCGGGCAAGCGGATCTACGAGCTCTCCGGCGGCATGCAGCAGCGGGTCGGCATCGCCCGGGCGCTCACCGCCGATCCCCGCATGCTGCTGATGGACGAGCCGCTCGGCGCGCTCGACGCCTTCACCCGCGAGCAGGTGCAGGAGCTGATCCTGTCGATCTGGGCCCGCACGCGGAAGATGGCGTTCTTCATCACCCACGAGGTCGAGGAGGCGATCTTCCTCGCCACCAAGCTGGTGATCATGACCCCGCGGCCGGGCCGCATCGCCGAGATCGTCCCGCTCGATTTCTGCCGCCGCTTCCTCGCCGGCGAGGAAGCCCGGGCGGTGAAGTCCAGCCCCGACTTCATCGCGATGCGCGAGCGGGTGCTGCGCTTCATCCACGACCACGGCGGGACCGGAGGCGAGCCCGCGCGGACCGATCCGGGATCCGGGCGGGCCGACACCGCACGAGGCGCCGCCGCATGAGATCCGCAGCGACCCACGCCCTTCCCGTCCCTGCCGCCCCGGGCCAGACCGTGACCGACACTCCCGATTCGGCGATGCGCGCCCTGTCCCCGCTCGGCCGCCGCCGGGCCACGATGCACGGGCGCGCGCCCAAGACCCTGCTGATCAGCCTCGCGACGGTCGCCGTCGCGCTCGCCGCCTGGGGCGTCGCCACGCAGACCGGCCTCGTCAAGCCGCTGTTCCTGCCCCGGCCCGAGAGCGTGCTCAAGGCCTTCGCGGACGCGGTCGAGGGCCGCATCGACGGCGCGCCGCTCCTCGAGCACGTCGCCATGAGCCTCGTGCGGGTCGCCGGCGCCTTCCTGCTCGCCGCCCTGATCGGGATCCCGGTCGGGCTCGCCACCGGCCTGAGCCCGACCCTGCGCGCGGTGCTCGATCCCTTCATCGAGTTCTACCGGCCGTTGCCGCCGCTCGCCTACCTGCCACTCGTCATCATCTGGTTCGGCATCGGCGAAACCTCCAAGATCCTGCTGATCTTCCTCGCCTGCTTCGCCCCCGTGGCGCTCGCGGCGCGCGCCGGCGTCGCGGCGGCGAGCGCCGACCAGATCAACGCCGCCCGGGCGCTGGGCGCGAGCCGCGCCCAGGTGGTGCGCCACGTCGTCCTGCCGGCGGCCCTGCCCGACATCCTGGTGGGCCTGCGCATCGGCATGGGCGTCGGCTGGACCACGCTGGTGGCGGCCGAGATGGTGGCGGCCTCGACCGGCATCGGCCAGATGGTGCTCAACGCCTCGAACTTCCTGCGCACCGACATCGTGATCATGGGCATCCTGGTGATCGGCGCGCTCGCCGGCGCCTTCGAGCTCGGCATGCGCCGGCTTGAGCGCCGCCTCACCCCCTGGAAGGGCAAGGCGTGAGCCTCTCCCCGATCGAGGCGTGAGCCCGTCCCACCATGGTCCTTCCCGCGCCGTCCGTCCTCGCCTTCACCGGCGTGACCTTCCTGGCTGCCGCGTTCCGGGGCGTCACCGGCTTCGGCTACAGCCTCGTCGCGGCCCTCGGCCTGGGGCTCCTGCCCTCCGCGCAGGCCGGCATCCCGTTCCTCCTCGGGGCCGATCTCGTCCTCACGGCGCTCCTCCTCCTCGACCGGCGGGGCGTCTCGGTCGATTGGCGGGTCCTGCGCCCGCTCCTCGCCGCCGGCCTGCTCGGCGCGGCCTGCGGCGGCCCCCTGGCGGTCGGCCTCGACGAGACCACGGCGCGGCTCGTCGTGACCGTGGCGGTGCTGGGAGCGGCCGGGGTCGCCCTGGTGCGCCGTCCGCCGGCCTGGCTCGCCGACCGGCGCATCGGCATCGCCGTCGCGGCCCTGGTCGGGGGGCTGATCAGCGCCTTCGCGGTCGGCGGCCCGCTGATCTCGGCCTGGCTCCTGGCGAGCGGCGCCGAGCGCCACCGCCTCAAGGGGACCCTCGCGGTCTTCTTCGGCGCGGCGGACATCCTCGGCCTTGCCGGCCGCGGCCTCCTCGGGGCGATCGAGCCCGGGGTCTGGGACCTCGTCCTCCTCTACGGGGTGCCGACGCTGCTGGGCTTTGCCGCCGGCACGCTCCTCTCGGCCCGCCTCTCGCCGGTGGCGTGGCGCCGCCTCGCCTCCGGGGGCCTCGCCGGCATCGCGGCGACGGGCCTCGTCCAGGCGCTCGGCGAAGCCTTCGTCACCCTCGGGCACGGATAGGCCGCCCGGCGACCGCGCCCTTCCTCTAGCATCGGGGGACGCCGCTCCCCGCACGATGCCCTTCTCCGGAGACCCACATGTCCAAGATCGCCCTCGTCACCGGAGCCACCGCGGGCTTCGGCGACGCCATCGCCCGCCGGCTCGCCCGCGACGGCTGGCGCGTCGTGGTGACCGGGCGCCGCCGCGACCGGCTCGACGCCCTGGTGGCGGCGCTCGGCGGCAGCGAGCGCGCCCATCCGCTCGCCTTCGACATCCGCGACAAGGCGGCGACCCGGAACGCGCTCGCGTCGCTGCCGCCGGCCTTCGCGGAGGTCTCGCTCCTCGTCAACAATGCAGGGCTGGCGCTCGGCACCGGGCCGGCGCAGGAGAGCGACCTCGCCCAGTGGCGGACGATGATCGACACCAACGTCGTCGGCCTCGTCACGATCACCCGGCTCCTGCTCGACCGGCTGATCGCCCATCGCGGCCTCGTCGTGAACCTCGCCTCGATCGCCTCCCACTGGCCCTATCCGGGCGGCAACGTCTACGGCGGGACCAAGGCCTTCGTCCGGCAGTTCTCGCTGGGGCTGCGCTGCGACCTCTCGGCCAAGGGCGTGAGGGTCACCTCGATCGAGCCCGGCCTGTCCGAGAGCGAGTTCACGCTGGTGCGCACCGGCGGCGACCAGGCGGCCTCCGACGCCCTCTACAAGGGCGCGCACCCGCTCCGGCCCGAGGACATCGCCGAGACCGTCGGCTGGGTCGCCTCGCTGCCGCCCCACGTCAACGTCAACAGTCTGGAGATCATGCCGGTGACCCAGTCCTGGGCCCCCTTCGCGATCGAGCGCGACCCGGCGGCCTGACGGATCGTCCGCTCATCTCCCGCCATCAGGAAACCCTGCCAGGAAACTCGGCCATGAACGACCTCTCCCGCACCAACGACCTGCGCCACGTCATCGAGGCCGACCGGGCCCATGTCTGGCACCACCTGTCGCAGCACAAGCCCTACGAGACCGTCGACCCGCGGGTGATGGTCGAGGGGAGGGGGATGCGGGTCTGGGACGCCACCGGGCGCGAGTACCTCGACGCGGTCTCGGGCGGGGTCTGGACCGTCAATGTCGGCTACGGGCGCACCAGCATCGCCGAGGCGGTGCGCGACCAGCTGGTCAAGCTCAACTACTTCGCCGGCTCGGCCGGATCGATCCCCGCGGCGCTGTTCTCCGAGCGGCTGATCGCCAAGATGCCGGGCATGACGCGGGTCTACTACGCGAATTCGGGATCGGAGGCGAACGAGAAGGTCTTCAAAATGGTGCGCCAGATCGCGCACCGGCACCATGGCGGGCGCAAATCCAAGATCCTCTACCGCGAGCGCGACTATCACGGCACCACGATCGGGGCGCTCGCCGCCGCCGGCCAGGATCAGCGCCGCGACCAGTACGGCCCGTTCCCGGACGGCTTCGTGGCCGTCCCCCACTGCCTCGAATACCGCAGCCAGTGGGGGAGGGTGGAGAATTACGGCGAGATGGCCGCCGACGCCATCGAGGCGGTGATCCTGCGCGAGGGCCCCGACACCGTCGGGGCGATCTGCCTCGAACCCGTCACCGCCGGCGGCGGCGTGATCACGCCGCCGAAGGGCTACTGGGAGAAGGTGCAGGACATCTGCCGCCGGCACGAGATCCTGATCCACATCGACGAGGTGGTCTGCGGCATGGGCCGCACGGGTGCGTGGTTCGGCTACCAGAACTACGGCGTGCAGCCCGATTTCGTCACCATGGCCAAGGGGGTGGCGTCGGGCTACGCGGCGATCGCCTGCACGGTGACGACCGAGGCGGTGTTCGCGCTGTTCAAGGACGACGCCGCCGACCCGATGTCGTATTTTCGCGATATCTCGACCTTCGGCGGCTGCACCGCCGGCCCGGCGGCCGCGCTCGAGAACATGCGGATCATCGAGGACGAGGGCCTGATCGACAACACGGTCGCGATGGGCGAGCGGCTGATGGCGGGCCTGCACGGCCTCGCCGAGCGCCACGCGGCGATCGGCGACGTGCGCGGCAAGGGCCTGTTTTGCGGCGCCGAGCTCGTCGCCGACCGCGCCACCCGCGAGCCGATGGACGAGAAGCGGGTCCAGGCGGTGGTGGCCGACTGCATGGCGCACGGCGTCATCATCGGCGCCACCAACCGCTCGCTCGCCGGGCTCAACAACACGCTGTGCCTGAGCCCGGCCCTGATCGCGACCCCGGACGACATCGACCGGATCGTCGAGGCGATCGACGGGGCCCTGACCCGGGTGTTCGCCTGAGGCTCCGGCGGCCCGCCCGGCCCCGGGACGCGCGCGATGTCCGGGCACGGCACGATCCTCCGGACATCGCGCCGGGGCCCCCCGGCCCGGTCGCGAGAGCGCGCCGCGATCCGGGATGCAGGGCGGAGGATCCCCGGCTGGGGGGACCGGTGGCCCCGCGGCTGGAGCGGCGCCCGACCGCGTTGCAACCGGCCGGCGCTCCAGGTCTGTGGTTTTACCGCATTGTCTCTCGCTGAACCGACATCCACCTCATCGGAAAATGTCTTTGGATCAAAACCCAATCAGCTTGACCGCGCGCGTCCGCTTTCGACCCATTGCAGACAAGCGGCCCCCTTGCCGGTAGAATATCCTGCATGACGGGAAACACGAGCATCCATGTGCAGCGAGCCGATCATGTCGGCTTCGCGGTCGGCTCCCTCGACGATGCACTTCGGTTCTGGATCGATGGGCTCGGCGCGCGCCTCGTGCGGACGGGCGAGATGGGCGGCGAGTTCCTCGGTCAGGTCACCGGAGCGCATGGGGCGAAGGTGCGCCTGGCGATCGTTTCGCTGGCGGATCAGACGATCGAACTCCTGGAGTATCAGGGTCCGGACCGACCAAGCATGCCAGCCAAGCCGTTCGACCCAGGCTTCGCGCATCTGGCCCTCGTGGTCGATGACATCGACGCGCTCCTGATGCGGATCGCCGCCTACGGCTGGAAGGCGCAAGGCACGCCGCAACCGATCGCGAGCGGTGCGCGGGCTGGAACGCGGGTGATCTACGCCGTTGGCCCTGACGGTGCGACGATCGAGTTCATGCAGCCGCCAGCGACCGCCGAGGATCACTGATCCCGCCGGGCGGGTGTCCGCCTCCCAGCCCTTGCCGACCCTCGGGAGGTCCGCTTCCAGGATGTTGAAACAAAGGCCAAAAACCGGATCGGGTGAAAAGCCTCCGGTCCGCTTTCGAGCTACTCCGCTGAGAAGCAGACCTTTGATGTTCGATGTCGTCATCGTCGCGCAAATGCGGCATGATGTTCCATAGACTGTCGGCTACCCGTCCCCGACCGCGGGCATCATCGCCCGTCGACCGCGCTGAATGCCTCCACCGGGGTCGGATCAATCGGAGTCGCGGGACCGAACCGGAAATGCACCAGGGCCGACCCGGTCCGATAGACGGACGGTTGAGCGCAGAGGCGACGAGACGTTCTGCTCAGACTTTGGACTGGAGGAGTTCGATCACGTTGCTCCAAGGGTCTACCAGGAAGGCGACCCGAACCTTCCAGTCATCGTTGTCAACGGGTTCCAGCGTGACCGTCACGCCGCGATCTTGCAGCGTCTCGACAGCCGCATCTACGTCGTCGACCCACAGGCCGAGATGATGCCAGCCGTGCGAGCCGAAGCTCGCATAGAGGTCGTCACTTGCAGGGCCCCCATCTGCGCCGGGACCGGACACGAGCTCGATCCGGAAGGTCGGATCGCCAGCCAGCGCCATCTCGGTGAAGGTCATGCCGTTGAGGTCGAACGCCCTCGTCTCGTGCATGTCCAGCTTCTCCCGGTACCACTCCACCGCGGCGTCGCGCTCGGCGACGCGCAGTCCGACATGGGCTCCCCGGAGCGTTTTCAGGACGTTGGTCATGATCTTTCCCTCAAGGTGTCGTGCTCGAATGAGCACGGCGGCAGATGCCACCATCGGGTACGTCCGGCTGTTCCGTTCCAGCGCTCAGAGCCCTGGTTCCGCGCCCGGCATGTTTGGCAACATGCTGTCAATCTTTCACTCATTGACATCATGCTGTCAAGATCGGACCTTGGTTCGCCGTCCGCCGAATTGGAACCGCTCTGCCGATGTCGTCCGACCCGATGACCCAGCTCATCCTCGCGATCTTTCGCACCAACAGCCGTCTGGTCCTGAGGGGTGACCAATTAACGGCTCCGCTCGGGCTGACAAGTGCGCGCTGGCAGGTGCTGGGAAGCGTGGCGGAGGCGGACTCGGCGCGGTCGGTCTCGGAACTGGCACGGGATCTCGGCGTCTCGCGACAGGGCGTGCAGCGGATCGCTGGCGAGTTAGTCACGGAGGGAATCCTCGCCTATCAACCCAACCCCCGCCACAAGCGTGCGCACCTCGTCGTCTTCACCGCGGAAGGTCGCCGTCTCTACGACCGCGCGATGGCAGTGCAAGCTCCCTGGGCGCAATCGCTGGCCGAAACCCTGACGCCAGAGCTGATCACGTCCGCCACGGTTGCCCTGGGCGTCCTGACAAGTCGTTTGCAGGAAGAGCTGGAGGCTGCTGGGACAACGGCCGCCGAATGACCTCGTCTTAGATTTGAAATGACGTCCGCTTCCGACATTGTTCAGTGAACTGCTCGGCGTCATACAAGGGCCGGAGGCGGAACGTCCGCTTCAGGGAGAAGGGTAAGGGTCCGCTTCCCACCCTCAGCGGACCTCCACACGGCCAAGCTGATCGAGTTTGACCCTAGCGGTGCGGGCGCGGCCCGGCCCCGACGGCGGCTCGGGCATCGGGCGGGCGGTATCCCGGGACGTCGCCGACCCGCTCCGCCAGCATCGCCAGCAGGCGATCGAGGCCGTCGGCGGGCAGCGCCGCGCTCGTCGCGAGACAGTAGACCTCCCAGCCGACCGAGACGAAGTCGAGGCCGAAGCGCTCCGCCGCCGCGCGGGCGCCCAGGCCCGCATCGGCGGCGGCCGACGCGATCACCGCCGCCACCGCCTGGTGGGTGAATTCCTCGAAGCCGTAGCCGACGATCTCGTCCGGCGGGGTCCCGGTCTCGGCGAGCAGCCGGTCGAACCAGGCCCGGGTGCCGGACCCCTTCTGCCGGTTGACGAAGCGGGCCTTCCTCGCCCTCAGGTCGGCCGGCGTCGCGAGCCCGAGCGGGTTGCCGGGGGCGACCAGCAGGCCCTGCTCGCGCTCGAACAGCGGGTGGACCCGGAATGCCGGGTCGGCGACGATGTCGGCGAAGGGCGGGCCGGCGGCGGCCGGGCCGGCGGCCCCGCAATGGAAGCCCGCCGCATCGGCGCGCCCGTCGACGAGCCGGACCACCGCGTCGCGGCTGCCGATCACGGCGACCTCGGCCCCGCCCCATTCCGACAGGACCTGCATCAGCAGGGGATCGTGGCTCGCCGCCACGGCGAGGCGGAGCGGAACGGCGAACCGGGCGGCGAGGTGGGCCTGCATCGCCCGCGCCTCGCGGGCGAACGACGGGGCGAGCGCCGCGGCCGCGACCGAGAGGGCCTCGTGCAGGGCCGCGCCGGCCTCGGTCAGCGTCGTGCCGTGGCCGCGGGTCTTGCGCACGAGCTGATGGCCGAGATCCGCCTCGAGCGTCCGCACGCGCTCCCAGGCCGCGCGATAGGACAGACCGATCTCGGTCGCGGCGCCCTGCACCGAGCGGGTGCGGGCGATGGCGCGCAGCAGCGTGAAGGTGTCGGCGACGGCGATGCGCGCCCGGCCGATCCGCAGCCAACCGCCGAGCCCGAGCTCGACCACGGGAGCCTCGTCCATGAAAACCGCCCTCGCGCTGTCATCCAAGGGGTGCAGTCCACAGCGACGCCCCTCGTCCGGCGCAATCCAGGGACCCGACGGCACCGCGCCGGCATGTCCGTCCAGCGCGTTCGAAGAGGCCTGCCGGATGTCCTCATCGGCAGGAGGCAACATATTGAGGGCCAAAAAACGGCAGTGTACCGCCGTTTCATCACCCGCGCCGCACACCGGGTCGCCGGCGCGCCCGCCCGGCAGGCGGGCCGCGACACCGGGACGGGACGTGCGAGGACCGCACCATGCATCCGGAACTCCTCCATCCGACGGACGTCCGCCCCCGGCTCGACCGGCCGAGGATCGCGCCGCCCGAGGCGATGGCCCGGATGCGCGACGGCCGGACGGCGCGCCTGCCGACGGGCTGGATCCAGGACGGGGGCTTGCGGGCCTTCCGGGGCGATGCCGGGTATCTCGGTCGCTCGATCGCGGCGCTCAAGCTCTACCTGACCCTCGTCGTCAGCCAGGACGCGGGTCCGAACGCCGACGGCCAAGCCCCGATCCCGGCCCCGATCCCGATGTCCTACGAGCGGATCGCCGCCCTCTCGGGCCTCTCGGATCCGCTGATCTGCGCCGGCAAGCGGGCGCTGATCGACCAGGGCCTCGTCACCACCGCCGACGAGCGGCCGGGCGGGACGATCGCCTACCGGCTGGTCGGCCTGCGCCCGTCGGTCGCCGTGGTCGACCTCCTGCACGCGCCGCAGGAGTGCGGACGGATCGACGCCCTGCACCGCCTGACCTGCCGGAAGGCGCCGAACCTCGCCGCGCTCAAGACCTACCTGCTGCTCTGCGCGGACGGGGGCGATCCGGACGGCGTCGTCTCCCTCGACATCGACGCCGCGTCGCGGCTCACCCAGACCAGCCACGTCAAGATTTCCGCCGCGCTGCTCGCCCTGCAGGGCCTCGGCCTCGCCGAGCCGCTCGCGAGCCCGTCGCGCTCGGGCGACCATCGCCGGCTGCGGCTCCTCCCGCTGCGCTGATCCCGCGCCCGGGACGGGAGCGCCGAGGAGACGCGAAGGGGGGCGGACATCCGGCGCACGGTGGACTAAAGTCTGCCGTGCCGCGCCGTTGCGACCTTTACCAAATCGCAGCAGAGATCGGACCATTGACGGGGCGACCCGAGCGCGCTTGCCCCCGAGCCCGTTCGCAACCGAGCGCCGATGCCCGGTGCCCCGCCCCCCACGCGAAACGATCGAGCCGGAGACGACATGAAGACGCGCGCCGCGGTTGCCTGGGAAGCCAAGAAGCCGCTCACCATCGAGACCATCGACCTCGAGGGCCCGAAGGCCGGCGAGGTGCTGGTCGAAGTGATGGCCACCGGCATCTGCCACACCGACGCCTACACCCTGTCGGGCCTCGATTCGGAGGGCAAGTTCCCGGCGATCCTCGGCCACGAGGGCGCGGGCATCGTCCGCGAGGTCGGCGCCGGCGTGACGACGTTGAAGCCCGGCGACCACGTCATCCCGCTCTACACGCCGGAGTGCCGCAACTGTAAGTCGTGCCTCTCGCAGCGCACGAACCTCTGCACGGCGATCCGGAGCACGCAGGGCCAGGGCGTGATGCCGGACGGCACCAGCCGCTTCCGCTGCGACGCGACCGGCGGCAGCCCGGGCGCCAACACCGTGTACCACTACATGGGCTGCTCGACCTTCTCGAACTTCACCGTTCTGCCGGAGATCGCGCTGGCGAAGGTGCGCGAGGACGCCCCCTTCGACAAGATCTGCTACATCGGCTGCGGCGTGACCACGGGTCTCGGCGCCGTCATCTACACCGCGAAGGTGTGGCCGGGCGCCAACGTGGTGGTGTTCGGGCTGGGCGGCATCGGCCTCAACGTGATCCAGGGCGCCCGCATGGTCGGCGCCGACAAGATCATCGGCGTCGACATCAACCCCGACAAGCGCGCCATGGCCGAGAAGTTCGGCATGACCCACTTCATCAACCCCAACGAGGTCGGCACCGACAAGGTCGTGCAGGCGATCCTCGACGTGACCGGCGGCGGCGCCGACTTCTCGTTCGACTGCACCGGCAACGTCAACGTGATGCGCCAGGCGCTCGAGTGCTGCCACCGCGGCTGGGGCGAGTCGATCGTCATCGGCGTGGCCGAGGCCGGCCGCGAGATCTCGACCCGTCCGTTCCAGCTCGTGACCGGCCGCGTCTGGAAGGGCTCGGCCTTCGGCGGCGCCCGCGGCCGCACCGACGTGCCGAAGATCGTCGACTGGTACATGGAGGGGAAGATCAACATCGACGATCTGATCACCCACACCATGCCGCTCGAGGAGATCAACCACGGCTTCGACCTGATGCACGAGGGCAAGTCGATCCGCTCGGTCGTGGTGTTCTGACAACCGGATGAGCCCGGCGGCGCCGTCCGGCGCCGCCGATACAGGGTCGAGAGCCGCAGGGGATCACGGCGACATGGACACCATCTCGAAGGCCCGCTCGCATGGCGGCATCCAGGGCGTGTACCGGCACGAGGCCGAGACGACGCGCTGCCCGATGACCTTCGCGGTCTACCTGCCGCCGCAGGCCGAATCCGGCAAGGTGCCGGTCCTGTGGTACCTGTCGGGCCTCACCTGCACCCACGCCAACGTGATGGACAAGGGCGAGTACCGGCGGGCCGCGGCGCGCCACGGCGTCGCCATCGTCGCCCCCGACACCAGCCCGCGCGGGCCGGACGTGCCGGACGAGCCCGACAACTGGCAGTTCGGCTGCGGCGCCGGCTTCTACGTCGACGCCACGCAGGCGCCCTACGACCGCAACTACCGGATGTGGTCCTACGTCACCGAGGAGCTGCCGGCCCTCGTCGCCCGCGAGTTCCCGGTCGACATGGAGCGCCAGGGCATCTTCGGCCACTCGATGGGCGGCCACGGCGCGCTCACCATCGCGCTCAACCACCCCGAGCGGTTCCGCTCGTGCAGCGCCTTCGCGCCGATCGTCCAGCCCTCGACCGCCGGCTGGTCGAAGCCGGCGCTGACCAAGTATCTCGGCGCGGACGAGGCCGTCTGGCGGCGCCACGACGCCACCGCGCTGATCGAGGACGGCCACCGCTTCCCCGAGTTCCTGGTCGACCAGGGCACGGCCGATTCCTTCCTCGACGAGGGCCTGCGCCCCTGGCTCCTGGAGGAGGCGTGCAAGAAGGCGGGCATCGGGCTGACCCTCAACATGCGCGAGGGCTACGACCACTCCTACTTCTTCATCTCGACCTTCATGGACGACCACATCGCCTGGGCCGCCGAGCGCCTGCGCTGACCGCCCGGGGCGGGACGGCCTTCGAGGCCGGCTCGTGATCCGGCGTCGCGGGGCGGGACGGCGCGCTCGTCGCCGGTGCGGGGCGGCCTCGCGCAGGGCCGCCTTGGACGGGCCTCCCTTGCACAGGCCTCCCTTGCCGCGGCCCGCACAGGCCGGCATCCGACGGGCATGGGCCCGGATGACCCTGGACGATACGACCCTCGCGCCCTTCCTGGCGGCCTTCTACGAGCGGGTGCGCGAGGACCGGCTCATCGGCCCGGTCTTCGCCGCGACGATCCCGGAGGCCGGCTGGCCGCAGCACCTGGCGACGATCGAGGCGTTCTGGTCCTCGGTCCTGTTCCGCACGGGGCGCTACAAGGGCAACCCCTTCGGCCGGCATCAGGCGCTCGGCGTGCTGCGCCCCGAGCACTTCGCCCGCTGGCTCGACCTCTTCCGCGAGACGGCGGCGGCGCGCTTCTCCCCGGACGACGCCGCCCTCCTGCAGGAGCGGGCCGAGCGGATCGGGGCCAGCCTCAGGGCCGGCCTGTTCTTCCGGCCCGAGGGACCGGGTTCCGACACGGCGAGAGCCACGATACCTGCCAGATGAGCGTCAGGCCCGCTCCCATGCGGGCGGCGTGCAGGAGGTGGAGCGGGGGCATCGGGACATGCGGGCTCCGGCCGACGATCCGGCCGCCGATCGAACAGGCGGGCCCGATGCCGGCCAGGGCGCCCAGGCAGGCGATCGGGCGCTCGCGCAGCGGCGCGACCGGAAGAAGGGCAGGGGAGCCGGGCTTGAGCAGTCGGCCCGCCCACCGCCGATCCTCCGGGGGGCGACCCACGAGCGCGACGATCCGCGACATCGCCCTCATGCCGTTCGGTTTCCTCCCGCCGTGGCACAGGCATGGCCACGATCGTTCGCCGCGGATGCCGGGGGGGTCCCCAGCCTTCGGCTGCGCCGATCGATGTCGGGTCGTGCACCGGTCTCGCGACCGGCCCATTGCGCGTCTCATGAACTGGCCGACGGGGCGGTCGGCGCCGGGGGACCTATCGCGGCTTGCCCTAACAAACGATGCTGCGGCCGGGTTCGTTGGGCGTGCGCCACCGACCGGGAAGGAGCGTGATGGAACCACTTCAGCATGTCGACGGCCCCGAGCCGGCCGACCCCGACCACCGGGGAGACGCTGCGGCGAATGCCGAGGCCGGCCTGGCCGCGGCCTTCCTCGTCGAGGTGATGGGCGAGGACGTCGCGGCCGCCTTCTTCGCCCGGTTCGGCCCCGTCATGGCCCAGGCCTGCCGCCAGGCGGAGAATCTCGCCCACGGGCTTCGTGCCGAGGACGAGCCGGAGACCGAGCTGCCCGCGAGGCGGGTCCGACGCACCGGGACGCCGTGGGGAGGCCTGCCGTGGGAAGCCCTGCCGCCCGAGGACCGGACGCGCATCGACCGGCTGGCGGGGCGGATCGGGCGCGGGGAGGCTTGCGCGCCGGTGGTCGTCATGATGCGCCGCAGCGCGGCCGACCCCCAGCCCTACGACCTGGTCTCAGGGGCGGACGAGTTCGTGGCGCTCGTCGACGTCATGGGTCGCGCCACGGTGCCGGTCCGCGTCGTCCCGCCGGTGCCCCCGGAGACCCTCGCCCTGTTCGACGACCCGCAGGGCTGATACGATTTCCCGCAGCGAGCGCCGAGCGATCGGTCGCAAAATCGTATGACGCCTCGCTCGCGGCGGTCCGGCCCCGGGCGGAAACCGGCGGTCGGATCCGGAGCCATTCCTCGCAGGAATGACAGCGTTCCCGATCGGTCTTGGACATCGGCCGGAGCGGCGTGCAGATTGCGCGCGAGCGACATTCCCGATGCCCTGCCCGGCGTCCCGGCCCGCGCCGCCGCGCGGGCCAGCGTCGATTGCTGCCGCAATACATGCAGCGTCCGATTTCTATTCTGGATACTGCCTGATTTTTCGAAATCCGCAGCTTGACGGGTAGGGTCGCGGCGGATATCGATGCCGCCGTCCACTACGACGATGCGGGAGAGACCGAGGGACGACACGTCACCTCGGCGCCGACGGAGCAACCGCCCCGGAAACTCTCAGGCAAAAGGACCGTGTCGTCAGGACGATCTGGAGAGAGGCGGCTGCGACAGGCCGTCCACCGAAGGGGATGTCCGGCCGCGCCAGCGGGCGGACGACGCTCTCAGGTACCGTGACAGATGGGGCGTAGGGGCGGAATCCAATCCGCCCTCGGCTTCTCGTGCGCTCGGAAACCAGATCCATGCCCCACATCGCCGTCATCGGCGCCGGTATCACCGGCGTGACCACCGCCTATGCGCTGAGCGAGCGCGGATACGACGTCACGGTCCTCGACCGTCACCGCTACGCCGGCATGGAGACCTCGTTCGCCAATGGCGGCCAGCTCTCGGTCAGCAACGCCGAGGTCTGGAACAAGACCGCGACCATCCTCCAGGGCCTCAAGTGGATGATGCGGCGCGACGCGCCGCTGCTCGTCAACCCGAAGCCGAGCTGGCACAAGTATTCCTGGATGGCCGAGTTCATCGGCCAGATCCGGCACTACGAGGCCAACACGATCGAGACCGTGCGCCTGGCGCTCGCCGCCCGCCGGCAGATGTTCGCGATGGCCGAGCGGGAGAACATCGCCTTCGACCTGGAGAAGCGCGGCATCCTGCACTTCTACCGCGACAAGGCCGGGTTCGATAAGGCGCTCGCGGTCAACGCGCTGCTGCGCAAGGGCGGCCTCGAGCGCGACCCGGTCACCCCCGAGGAGATCCGGGCCATCGAGCCGACCCTGCAGGGCGCGTATCACGGCGGCTTCTTCACCCCGTCCGATTCGACCGGCGACATCCACAAGTTCACCCGGGGCCTCGCCGAGGCCTGCGCCCGCCGCGGCGTCGCCTTCCGGTACGACGCCGCGATCGAGACGATCGCGCCGGCCGGCGAGGGCTGGCGCATCCACTGGCTGCCGGTGGGGCGCGACGACGGCGATGCGCGGGCCGCGCGGTGGGAGCCGCTCGAGGTGGACGGCGTGGTGATCTGCGCCGGCTGCGCCAGCCGCGACCTCGCCGCCGCGCTCGGCGACCGCCTGAACATCTACCCGGTGAAGGGCTACTCGATCACCGTGCAGCTGCACTCGCCGGAGAGCCAGGACGCCGCGCCGCAGGTCAGCATCCTCGATGACGCGACGAAGATCGTGACGAGCCGCCTCGGGCGGGACCGGTTCCGGGTCGCCGGCACGGCGGAGTTCAACGGCTTCAACCGCGACATCCGGCATGACCGGATCGAGCCGCTGGTGCGCTGGACGCGCGAGCAGTTCCCGCGCGTGGCGACCGACCGGGTGGTGGCCTGGAGCGGCCTGCGGCCGATGATGCCCGGCATGCTGCCGCGGGTCGGGCCGGGCCGGCAGCGGGGCATCTTCTACAATACCGGGCACGGCCACCTGGGCTGGACCCTGTCGGCCGCGACGGCGCAGATCGCCGCCGACGCGATCGAGCGCGGCCTGCCGGTCGAGCGCCGCCGCCTCGCGGCCTGATCCGGCGCGCGTCCCGCCGTCGGCCGCCGGACGCCTCCGTCGTCGCGGTGTCCGGAGACAGCGGCCGGCACGTCGTCGCGACGCGCGGGACGCTCGCCGCCTAGCCCGCGGCCGCCGGCCGTGGCACGCCTCCGGTGTCGGGTGGCCGCCGTGGTCGCCTCGCGGAACGCCCGATCGCCCTCGTCGCCCGGTGCCTCGGCGCCGGTCCGACGGGGGCTTCGTGCAGTCCGCCGCAACCGGAAATCCGGGGAGGCGGGCGCCGGTCATCGGGATCGCCCGGCCCGCCGCATCCCGCCGCGGCACGGCGGCTTCCCGCAAAAAAGTATCGGTCGCGCCCGCGAATCGTAGTTGCTGCCCCCGCCCGCCTCCTTACCTTACGGTCCACACGCCAGGCCTCGCGGCCGGCAGCGCCGCTCCGGAAATACCGGAGGGCGCATCAGGGAGAAGCGCCGCACGAAGATCCGCCGGGTCGCACCGGACGGGATCCGTGCCTCTGCAGAGGGAAGGGCGATCGATGCAGCCCGATCTCGAACTGGTCCAGGTCGGCCCCGAGACCTCGTTCAAGGCGTGGGCGCACGGCTACCCGTACCGGACGGTGCGCTGGCACCTCCACCCCGAATGCGAGCTGCACCTCGTCACCCATACGAGCGGCACGTTCATGGTCGGCGACCATGTCGGGTCGTTCGAGCCCGGCCACCTCGTCCTGGTCGGCCCGAACCTGCCGCATAACTGGATCAGCGCCACGGAGCCGGGCGAGGTCGTGCCCGAGCGGGGCCTGGTGCTGCAATTCACCCGCGAGCGCATCGCCGCCGCCGCCCGGGGCTTCCCGGAGCTCGCCGGCCTCGAGACCCTGCTCGGCGACGCCTCGCGGGGGATCGAGTTCGGCCCCGGTCTCGCCGGACCGGCGGCCGCCCTGATGACCGAGCTGATCGCCGCGACGGGCGTGCGGCGCCTCGCGGTGTTCCTGGAGCTGCTCGACCGCCTGGCCCACCATCCGCGCCGGCCGCTGCTGGGACCGGAATACCGGTTCGATCCGGGCGCTGCGACGGCGGGCACGATCAATCACGTGCTCGCCCACATCGACACCCACCTCGACCACGACCTGCGCGAGGCCGACCTCGCCGCGCTGTGCGGGCGCAGCGCGAGCGCGTTCTCGCGGCTCTTCCGCCAACACACCGGGATGGGGTTTTCCCGCTACGTCAACCGCCTGCGGATCGACCGGGCCTGCCACCTCCTGATGGCGGGCGACCGCCCGGTCACCGAGATCTGCTTCGAGGTCGGCTTCAACAACGTCTCGAACTTCAACCGGCAGTTCCTCGCCCACAAGGGCGTGGCGCCGTCGCGCTTCCGGGCCTCGCACCGCCTCGTCGCCGCGCCGGCCGGCGGGCCGGCGCCCGGGGGCCGGGCCCCGCGCCGCGCGGCGCCTCCGACCCTCTCGCCGATCCCCACCGCGGAGACGTTCCCATGACCCGAGGAAGCCTGTTTCGCCCGAGCCTGGGCCGGTTAGCGCTGCCCTTCGCCGCCCTCGCCTGTCTCGTCGGCGGCGCGGCCGGGGCCGCCCCGGTGGAGAACGCCACGGTCGCCTTCCTGATGCCCGACCAGGCCTCGACCCGCTACGAGGAGCACGACCATCCGGGCTTCGCGGCCGAGATGAAGAAGCTCTGCCCGACCTGCCGGGTGCTGTACCAGAACGCCGACGGCAACGCCTCGCGCCAGCAGCAGCAGTTCAACTCCGCGGTCTCGCAGGGCGCCAAGGCGATCGTGATCGACCCGGTCGACTCGACCGCCGCCGCCTCGCTGGTGAAGCAGGCGCAAGGCCGCGGCATCAAGGTGATCGCCTACGACCGGCCGATTCCGGCGGCGGCCGCCGACTACTACGTCTCGTTCGACAACGAGGCGATCGGCAAGTCGATCGCGCAGTCGCTGGTGCGCCATCTCAAGGCCAAGGGCGTGCCGACGGAGGGCGGGCTCCTGCAGATCAACGGCTCGCCGACGGACGCGGCGGCCGGCCTGATCAAGAAGGGCATCCACGACGGCCTGGCCGAGGGCGGGTACAAGACGCTCGCCGAGTACGACACGCCGGACTGGGCGCCGCCGAAGGCCCAGCAATGGGCGAGCGGCCAGATCTCGCGCTTCGGCAAGCAGATCGTCGGCGTCGCCGCCGCCAACGACGGCACCGCGGGTGCGGCGATCGCGGCGTTCCGGGCCGCCGGCGTCGCCCCCGTCCCGCCGACCACCGGCAACGACGCGACCATCGCGGGCCTGCAGCTCGTCATCGCGGGCGACCAGTACAACACCATCTCGAAGCCGAGCGAGGTCGTGGCCGCGGCCGCCGCGCAGGTGGCGATCCAGCTCCTCTCGGGCAAGACGCCGAAGGCCGACGTCAAGCTGTTCGACACGCCGACCCGGCTGTTCGCCCCGACGCTGGTGACCGCCGACAACCTGAAGGCCGAGATCATCGACAAGGAGGCCGGCGGCAAGCCGATCGGCACCGCCGCGAGCCTCTGCGCCGGGCGCTACGCCGAGGGCTGCCGCAAGCTCGGCATCACGCCCTGACACGCCGCCGGGGGCCGCGACGCCGGCCCCCTCCCGCGAACCCCGTCACAGAGGTGCGCCGCGCCATGATGCAGTCCGCCAAGACGCAGACCGCCGAGCCGCAGACCGCCGAGCCGCAGACCGCCGAGCCGCAGACCGCGAGCGACCCCGTCCGGCCCCGCGAGCTGCTGCTCAGCCTGCGCGGCGTCTCCAAGCAGTTCGGCGCCGTCTCGGCGCTGACCGGCATCGACCTCGACATCCATGCCGGCGAGGTCGTGGCGCTGGTCGGCGACAACGGCGCCGGCAAGTCGACGCTGGTGAAGATCCTTTCGGGCGTGCACCGGCCGACCGGGGGCACGCTGTCGTTCCGCGGCCGCGAGGTCTCGCTCGGGGGGCCGGGCGACGCGCTGGAGCTCGGCATCGCCACGGTGTTCCAGGACCTCGCCCTGTGCGAGAACCTCGACGTCGTCGCCAACATCTATCTCGGCCAGGAGCGCAACCCCTGGCGCCTCGACGAGGTGGCGATGGAGCTGCGCGCCTGGACGCTCCTCAACGAGTTGTCGGCGCGCATCCCGAGCGTGCGCGAGGCCGTGGCCTCGCTCTCCGGCGGCCAGCGCCAGACCGTCGCCATCGCCCGTGCCCTGCTCCTCGACCCGAAGATCATCCTGCTCGACGAGCCGACGGCGGCGCTCGGCGTCGCCCAGACGGCGGAGGTGCTCAACCTCATCGAGCGGGTGCGCGAGCGCGGGCTCGGCGTCGTGATGATCAGCCACAACATGGAGGACGTGCGGGCGGTCGCCGACCGCATCGCCGTGCTGCGGCTGGGGCGCAACAACGGGATCTTCTACCCCGACGCCTCGAACCAGGAACTCGTGGGCGCCATCACGGGCGCCAGCGACAACGTCGTCACCCGCCGGGCCGCGCGCAGGGCCCAGCAAGACCCGGCCCAGCAAGACACCACCCAGGGAGCAACGCCATGAGCGCCGAGGCCGGCGGGACATCCCCCCGCGTGCCGCTCGACCGGGCGGACGTGCGCGTGCGCCACGAGGCCGGGCTCGCCGGCAGCCTGCGCGGGTTCGTGGCCCGCGTCCGCGCCGGCGACCTCGGCGCGCTGCCGGTCGTCGTCGGGCTCGTGCTGATCAGCGCGGTGTTCCAGAGCCTCAACCCGGTCTTCCTGTCGAGCAACAACCTCGTCAACCTCCTGTTCGACAGCGCCACCACGGGGATCATCGCGCTCGGCATCGTCCTGGTGCTGATGGTGGGCGAGATCGACCTCTCTGTCGGCTCGGTGAGCGGCTTCGCCTCGGCGCTCGTCGGCGTGCTGTGGGTCAACCAGGGCTGGCCGGCCGCCGCCGCGATCCTCGTCGCGCTCGCCGCCGGCGGCGCCTGCGGGGCGGTCTACGCGCTGCTGTTCAACCGGCTCGGCATGCCGAGCTTCGTCTCGACGCTGGCGGGGCTGCTCTCGGTGCTGGGCCTGCAGCTCTTCCTCCTGGGCGCCACGGGCTCGATCAACCTGCCCTACGAATCGGCGCTGGTGGATTTCGGCCAGACGCTGGTGATGCCGCACGCCCTCGCCTACGCGCTCGCGCTGCTCGCCGGGGCGGGCCTGGCGCTCTCGGGCCAGCGCGAGGCTCTGCGCCGGCGCGAGGCCGGGCTCTCCGCCGCGCCGCTCGCCGGCATCTGCCTGCGCGCCGGCCTGCTCGCGGCCGTGCTGGTGCTCGTCGTCTGGTACCTCAACCTCGACCGGGGCGTGCCCTGGATGTTCGCCCTGTTCGTCGCGCTGGTGATGGCGGTCGACTACGCGCTGCGGCGCACCCGCTGGGGCCGCGCCATGGCGGCGGTCGGCGGCAACCGCGAGGCGGCGCGCCGGGCCGGCATCGACGTCCGCCGCATCACCGCGAGCGCCTTCGTGCTGTGCTCGACCTTCGCGTCGCTCGGCGGCGTGCTCTCGGCGGCCCGCCTCGCCTCGGCGAGCCAGCAGGCCGGCACCGGCGACGTCAACCTCAACGCGATCGCCGCGGCGGTGATCGGCGGCACCAGCCTGTTCGGCGGCCGCGGCAGCGCCTACGCGGCGCTCCTCGGCATCCTGGTGATCCAGGCGATCGCCAGCGGGCTGACGCTCCTCGATCTGTCCTCGGCGCTCCGCTACATGATCACCGGCGGGGTGCTCGCCGTCGCGGTGATCGTCGATTCGCTCGCCCGCCGCTCGCGGGTCTCGCACGGCCGCGCCTGAGCCCGCCGCGACCCCGCCTCCCACGGCGCTCACCCACAACCCCTTCGCCCCGCACGCCCTTCGCCCACGAGGGAAGTTCTCGATGTCACACGATTCGACCGGCCCGCTCGCCGGGCAAGTCGCCGCCGTCACCGGCGCGGCCTCCGGTATCGGGCTCGCCTGCGCCCGCACCTTCCTGGAGGCCGGCGCCCGCGTCGTCCTGATCGACCGGGACGAAGGCCGGCTCGCGGCGGCCTGCGCCGAGCTCGGCGAGGGGGCGTTCGCGCTCGTCGTCGACCTCGCCGATCCGGCGAGCGTGGCGGGGATGCTGGACGGGATCCTGGCCAAGGCCGGCGGGCTCGACGTCTTCCACGCCAATGCCGGATCCTATGTCGGCGGCGCCGTGCTCGGCGGCGATCCCGACGCCTGGGACCGGATGCTGAACCTCAACGTCAACGCGCTCTTCCGCTCGATCCACGCCGTGCTGCCGCACATGGTGGACAAGGGCCGGGGCGACATCGTGGTGACGAGCTCGGTCGCCGGTCTCGTGCCGGTGGTGTGGGAGCCGATCTACACCGCCTCCAAGCACGCGGTGCAGGCCTTCGTCCACACGCTCCGGCGCCAGGTCGCCCCGCACGGCATCCGGGTCGGCGCGGTGGCGCCCGGCCCGGTCGTGACCGCCTTGCTGAGCGACTGGCCGAAGGCGAAGATGGACGAGGCCCTGGCCTCCGGCAGCCTGATGCAGCCGGAGGAGGTCGCCGCCGCCGTGCTGTTCATGCTGTCGCGCCCGCGCACCGTCACCGTGCGCGACCTCGTCATCCTGCCCCAGAGCCTCGACCTGTAGGAGCCGCCATGAGCGTCGTCATCGGTCTCGACGGAGGCACCGAGGGGATCCGGGCCGGGGTGTTCGACCTCGCCGGCCGGCCGCTCGCCTTCGCGGCGCAGTCCTACCCCACCGCCTTCCCGCGCCCGTCCTGGGCCGAGCAGAACCCGCAGGACTGGTGGGAGGCCGCCGGCCGCGCCGTGCGCGAGGCGGTGCGCAAGGCCGGCATCGCCCCCCGGGACGTCTCGGCGCTCTGCGCCGACACCACCAACTGCTCCGTCGTCGCCCTCGACCGCGACGGCGTGCCGGTGCGCCCAGCCCTGATCTGGATGGACGTGCGCGCCGCGGAGGAGGCCGCCCTGGTGCTCGCCACCGGCGACCCGGCGCTGATCGTCAACTCCGCCGGCGCCGGCCCGGTCTCGGCCGAGTGGATGATCCCCAAGGCGCTCTGGATCGCCCGGCACGAGCGCGCGCTGTTCGACCGCGCGGCGACGATCTGCGAGTACCAGGACTACATGAACCTGCGGATGACGGGGCGGCGCGCCGCCTCGATCACCAACGCGGCGATCCGCTGGCACTACCGGGCACGGGAAGGCGGCTACGCCCGCAGCCTGGTCGGGAGCCTGGGCATCCCGGAGCTCGCCGACAAGTGGCCCACGGAGGTGCTGCCCCTCGGCGAGGTGGTGGGCGGGCTGACGCCCGAGGCCGCCGCGCATTTCGGCTTGCCGGTGGGGCTCACCGTGGCCCAGGGCGGCTCGGACGCCGAGGTCGCGATGATCGGGCTCGGCGTGACGACCCCGGGCAAGCTCGCCTTCATCACCGGCTCGTCGCACCTGCATCTCGGGCTCTCGGCCGAGCCGTTCCACGGCCGCGGCATCTGGGGCACCTACGCCGACGCGGTGATCCCGGGCCTGCACCTCGTCGAGGGCGGCCAGACCTCGACCGGCTCGGTCGTCAACTGGCTGCGCGGCCTCGTCGGCACCGACTGGTCCTACGACGCGCTCAACGCGGAGGCCGCCGCGCTGCCGCCGGGCTCGGACGGCGTGCTGGTGCAGGACCACTTCCAGGGCAACCGCACGCCGCACACGGATGCGGGCTCGCGGGGTGCGATCACCGGGCTGACCCTGGCGCACGGGCGCGCCCACCTGTTCCGCGCCGCGATGGAGGGGGTCGCCTGCGGCACCGAGCTCATCTTCGAGACGATGCGGGCGGGCGGCTACCGGCCGGACGAGATCGTGATCTGCGGGGGCGCGACGCGCTCGGACCTGTGGATGCAGATCCACGCCGACGTCTGCGGCCAGCCCCTGACGGTGACCGAGGTGGGGGAGGCGCCGGCGCTCGGCAGCGCCGTCCTGGCGGCGAAGGCGGCGGGCCATTACGGCTCGATCGCGGAGGCGGCCGCCGCGATGGTCAAGGTCGCCCGCCGCATCGAGCCGAGCATGGCGGCCCACGCCCAGTACCGTCCGGTCTACGAGCGCTACAAGCAGGCCTACCACGCCCTCGCGCCGCTGCGCGCGTGAGGGACCGGCCAGCGCGTCCCCGATCCGATCCCGGGATCGTCGGACGGGGCCGTGGCCGGATCGCGCGGCGGCGGGACCGGTCGTCGGCGAGGGCCCCCGCGGTCCCGGCGGCGCTCGCTGCGGCCGGGCCGGCGTCACCCGCGGGCGCGGCTCCGTCGCGGAAAAATACGGCGGGATCAAAGATCTAGATCGGCGTTCGACCCAACCTCCCGTGACTTTGCCCCGGTCGCAGCGTTCGATTGCACCGCGATCGCGCGATGCCCTAAAGCATTTTCCGACGAAGTGGAAACCGGTTCGTCGGAGAAAAAGCGACAAAACAAAGACTTAGAGAGCTTCGCGATTGCAACGCGATCGTGAAGCGCCCTAAGTGGCAGGGCGAGGCTGGAAGGAGAACCGATCCGTGGCACGCAGGCGCGCCCAACCCACGACCGAGATCCTGAGCGAGATCGTCGCGCGTCTCGGGCAGCCGCCCCGGTCGGTCGACCTCGAGGCCCTGCGGATCCAGCTCGGCCTGCCCGAATTCGACGGCGACGCCGACGAGGCCCGGGTCGCGCGCGCCCTGCGGGCGATGAAGGCCAACCGCGCCTTCGCGGAGACCGGCGTCGAGGCGCTGCGGCGGACCGTGCCGGGTCTCAGGGCCGCGATCTCGGGCGGCCACGCCGTCACGTGGAGCGTGCGGATCGCGATCCCGCTCCTCGACGACGGCCGCCTGGAATTGCGGGTCGATGCCCCGCCGGACGCCGCCGTGACGGGCATCCTGAGGGGCATGGCGCACCGCAACGACCCGAAATGGCGCCTCGACGAGTTGCGCGCGGCCGTCGCGCAGCTCTCCGCCCGCACGACCGGCGACCTGCGCCGGATCGTGGAGCGCCTGCGCGACCAGATCCGCCTCGATCTGCGCGAGGTCGGCGCCGACGCCTCCGCCTACATCGCGCAGCTCGACCGTTCGCTGCGCTCCCGCCCCTTCGCCGTGACGGAGGATCTCGGCGGAACGCTGTTCCAGACCCTCACCCCGGTGCGCAAGCGCGCCCGGACGGTGGCGCGCCAGGATTCCCGCCTGCGCCGTCTGCAGGACCGGGTCGGCTTCGGCGCCTACATCGAGAAGTTCGCCCCGGCGCGCCGGCTCGGCCGGCGCATCGTGTTCCACATGGGACCGACCAACTCGGGCAAGACCTACGCCGCCCTCAAGCACCTGACCGAGGCGGCGACCGGCACCTACCTCGCACCCCTGCGCCTCCTCGCGCTCGAGAACTACGAAGCGCTGCTCGAACGCGGCCTGCGCGCCGGCATGGTCACGGGCGAGGAGATCCTGGGCGAGGCCGGCCCCACCCACACCGCCCGCACGATCGAGACGGCGGACCTGACGCGCCCGGTCGACGTGGCGGTGATCGACGAGATCCAGATGCTCGCCGACCCGGATCGCGGCTGGGCCTGGACCAACGCGCTGTTCGGCGTGCCGGCCAGGACCGTGATCGTCTGCGGCTCGGACGACGCCCTGGCCTATGTCCGCCGGGCGGCCGAGGCGGCGGGCGAATCGCTCGAGGTCGTGCCCTTCGAGCGCAAGACGCCGCTCGTGCTGCTGGACCAGCCGGTGCCGCTCGAGAAGGTCGAGCCGGGCGACGCCGTCGTCGCCTTCTCGCGCCGCGCCGTGCACGAGAACCGCGAGATCCTGGTGGCGGCCGGCCACCGGGTCGCCACCATCTACGGCGCCCTGTCGCCGGAGGTGCGCCGGGCCGAGGCCGCGCGCTTCCGCACCGGCGAGGCGACCGTGCTGGTGACCACCGACGCGATCGGCATGGGCCTGAATCTCGGGCCCTTGAAGCGCGTCGTGTTCTCGGCGGTGCGCAAGTTCGACGGCGTCGGCGAGCGGGGCCTGACCAATTCCGAGATCCGGCAGATCGCCGGCCGGGCCGGCCGCTTCGGCCACCAGGAGGTCGGCTACGTCGCGGCCTGCGAGGAGACCGGCATCGCGCCGCTCAAGGTCGCGCTCGGCGGCGCCCCGACGGCCCCGGCGGCCGACACCCGCTTCTTCGTCCGGCCCGACCTGATCGCGATCACCTCGGTCGCCGAGGAGATGCAGACCCAGAGCCTGCGCGAGGTCCTGGCGCATTTCGCCCGCGCGACCTTCTACGCGGGCTCGCCGTTCCAGCCCTCCGCGCTGGAGGAGATCCTGGAGGTCGCCCGCCTGGTCGACCGCGCCCGCCTGCCGATCCAGGAGAAGTTCGTCTTCTCCGTCTGCCCGGTGGACCGGCGCGACGAGGTCGCCATGGCGGTGCTGGAGCGGTGGACGCAGGCCCGGGCCGCGGGCGTGGGGGTGCCGGCCCTGCGGGCGAACCTGCGCGGGGAGCTCGACTACCAGGAACGGGCGGTCAAGCTGGCGAGCGCCTATCTGTGGCTGTCGCGGCGCTTCCCCGAAACCTTCGACGACGTCGAGGCGATCCGGGCCATGCGCGGCCGGGCCAACGACGCGATCGAGGAGCATCTCCGCGAGACCGCCACCCGCCGGGTCGAGCGCCGCTCGCGCCGGACCGCACGGGACCGGTGAGGTCCCGGCGGCCGGAGGGCCGCACCGGGGCGTGGCCGCGGAAGTCCGCGGCCGACCTCACCCCGGGTTCGAGAACACGCTGGCGCCGACGAAGGCCATCCCGTGTTCCGGCCGCGGTCACCGCCGCCACAGCCTCACCAGGGCCGCCACCCCGGCGATTGCCCCGCCGAGCAGGGTGAGCACCATGAAGGGCATGAGCGGGATGAGGAGCCAGCCCATCATCATCATCGCGTAGAGCGTGCCGCCGAGATCGATGCCTACGACCCGGCAGGGATGCGCCCGGGCCTCGTTGACCTCGCACCCCGTCAGGCGGGCAAGCAGCATGGCGAGGACGAGGAGCAGGAACGGCGTCCAGACGATCACCACGCCGAGGAGGACGATCACGCGCCGGTTCCCGCCGCGCCGGGGGCGCAGCCGGAATCTCATCGCCCGGGTCCGGTGCAGGGGCGCCAGGCCCGCCGATAGCCTGCCTCGCCCGGGCGGCCGTAGCACCAGCCCGCCGCGGCGAGCCGCCGGCCGAGCGCCTCGCGACGCTCGCAGGCCGCCGGGGTGGCGGGATCGTCGCCGCGCCCGCCCCGGCAGGTGCCGTTGAGGGCGGTCCAGTCCCGCAGGAGCCGCGGGACGTCCTCGGCCCGCGCCGATCCCGCGAGGCCGAGGAGCGCGGCGGCGAGGAGCGGTCCCCGGATCGCGGCCCGCCTCATCGCATCGTCACCGAGGCGGCGACCCGCTCGGCGCGGGCGAGCGCCTCGGTCCGGTCGGCGGGCGCCAGGCCGAGGATGCGCAGGTAGCCGGCCGGGTCGAACCGGATCGTCTGCGTCAGGACGACGGCGCGGCCGCTCGTCGGATCGACGCCGGCGGCGCGCAGGCGATGGACCACCGCGCCGTCGCGGGACGTGCGCTCCTCGCCGGTGACCGTCACGTCCTTGATCTCGCGAAAGCTCGCCAGCGCCTTGCGGGCGAAGGCGCCTTCCTGGCCGGTGGGCACGGCGGCGCGGCCGAGCGAGGGCGCGACGACGATCATCGGCTGCACGCCGTCGGGATCGATGTCCTTCGGTCCGTCGGTCAGCATCAGGGCGTTGCCCATCAGGGTCCGCACCGGGCGGAAGCCCGCGAGGTCGCCGACGCCGTAGGGCAGGGCCGCCATCTGGTCGGCGAGGCTGCCGGGCGAGCGAAACGCGATCGTCGAGAGCGCCGCCTCGACCGCCTCGTCCGGGACCTGCCCCCGGGCCGCCTCCGGCACCTGCACGGTGACGAGGCCGGTGGCGGCCCCGCCCCGCACCACCGCGACCCACTTGGCGTAGGCGAGGCCGTTGGCCGCCTGGCGGCCGCGCAGCACCCGGCCCTCGCCGCCGGCCACGCCCAGCGGCATGCCGGCCTCGCGCGCCTCGAAGCCGGTGGCGCGCAGCGCCTCGGGGGTGAACTTCTCCACCAGCGGGCCGTAGGCTTCGGCCGGCATCTCGGCGATCAGGATCGAGGCGCCGGAGCGGTGCTCGAACCCCGCGAAGGCCTTGGCGGGCGTCATGCCGGGCGGCGGCACGAGGCCGACGGAGCCCGCGGGCGGAAACGCCGCCTCGGCAGCGAGCGCCAGGGACGCGGAGGCGATCAGGCCGAGGGCGGCCAGCAGCCGGCCGGCGCGGGGAAAGAAACGCGTCGTCATGGGATTCTCCGAGGTTCGGCGGGTCGCGACGCGGCTGGGCACGACGGTGTTGCCGGAGAACCGGACCTGTGCGGGCGCGCTCATGTGCTCGCGCATCGGGCGCAGGTTGCGGCCGAGCCGGCCGGAATCGGAGCGGGTCTCGTACCGGGGATCGGCCGCCCGGACCTCCTGGGGCGAGAATCCGGTCATCCGCACCACGCGGGCCGTGGGCAGCCCGCCGCAGGCCTCCCCGGCGGGCGCGGCCGCGAGGCCGTCACGCGGGTCGAGCTGCGCGATCGGCTCGGACGCGCCCGTGTTGCGGTCGACGCAAGCGGCGGCGGTGCCGGTCGTCCGTCGCCGCTGCGCCCGATCGTAATCGGCAGGATCGAATCCGATGACCCATGCCCTCGCAGGCTCAATCGCGCCGTGCGACAGGATCAGGTCGACGATGACCCTAGTTTCTCCCTTGGTCGAGCGGGGTGCCCGGTGGCTTGTGGCCATCGCTGTTCTCCTCTCGGCGGCGACGTTATGCCGTATGCCGACGACCAAGTCAAAGAAAGTGGTTCCCGCCCCGGACGAAGTCGTCAGGGGACGAAGGCGTTGCTGAGCCGCAAGGCCGGATCCGGGGTAACCCCATCCTGGGACACGATCCCAGCGGGTCGACCACGATTCCCGCGGGGCACGGGCGCGCAAGTGAAGTGCGAGCATCCCCGCCTCTCGTGAAGAATTCGCCCGTACCGGCAACGCCGAATATTTGCCAGGCGGCCGGCCGGTGCCCCGCGCGAGGCCGGAGCGCGACCGTGATCAGGGTGTCCCGGCGGTCGCCCGGCGATGCCGTGTTCCGCCGGAAGATCCGACATCCGTGCAGATCTGCGCCCGCCCTCGTTCTGTGCGGATTTGCTGTGGCCGGTCGCCCTCTTCACTGTCGAATGCGCCCGCCGGAGCGGCCCCGATCCGTCGCTCGGGATCTTAAAAATCATATGTTAACTGGAAGATCTCATAAGTTGCATGTCGTGAGGAGTGCAACTTTTCCATGGATCACGCGACCGCCACCGCCGCGCAAGACCGGCGCTTCGCCACGTTCGGCCTCACGGAGGACGATCGCGCCCGCTTGCGGGAGCTGGCCAGCTTCGCGCGCGAGCGCCTGCCGGCCCTGCTGGCGGAATGGAACGGCCGCTTCGCCGCCTGGCCGGAGATCCAGGCGACCCTGCGCGATCCCGAGGTGCACGAGGCCCGGGTCGCCCATTGGGTGCGGGTGGTGGGCGGGGATTTCGGCCCGGACTTCGCGGCTTCCGCCGAGCGGCTGGCCTCGGTGTTCTACGACCGGGGCGTGCCGGCCTACGCGGTGGCGATCTGCCACGCGACGGTGACGGCGGGACTGACCGAGGCGCTCGGCCTCGATGCCCCGCGTCGCCGGCTCGGAGCGGGCTTCCTCGGGGCCGCCACCCCCTCCGGCGGGGCGAGGACCGCCCTGCGCGGGGCCCTCACCCGGGCGGCCTGGCTCGACCTCGAGGTGCTGCTCGAGACCTACGCGGCGGCCGAGCAGGCGAGCCGCCGGCGCAGGACAGCGACCCTCGCGCGGGTCTTCGAGGACCGGGTGCTGGCGGCGATCGGCGCGGTGACCGACCAGGCCCGCGGCCTCGACGACGACACCGCGGCCCTGTCGCGCAACGCCGCCCGCTCGATGGAGGCGGCGACCGCGGTAGCGGCGGCGGTGGTCGAGGCCGCGGCGGGAACCGAGCAGGTCGCCTGTTCGGCCGACCAGCTCCGGGCCGCCATCGCGGAGATCGCCCGCGAGGTCGGCGGCGCGCACGCGGTCGCCGCGGAGGCGGTCGTTCAGGCGGAGGGAGCCGCCACGCGGGTGGCGTCGCTCGCGCAGGCCGTCGACCAGGTCGGCCAGGTCGTGACGCTCATCACCACGATCGCCGACCAGACCAACCTTTTGGCGCTCAACGCCACCATCGAGGCGGCCCGCGCCGGCGCGGCCGGGCGCGGTTTCGCGGTGGTGGCCGCCGAGGTGAAGGCCCTGGCCCAGCAGACCGCCCGCGCCACCGGCCAGATCACCGGGCAGATCGAGGGCATGCGCGCGGCCGCCGGCGGCTCGGTCGAGGCCATCACCGGCATCCGCGACACGATCGGGCGGCTCAGTGCCGGCAGTGCGACGATCAGCGCGGCGGTCGAGGAGCAGAGCGCGGCCACCGCCGAGATCGCCCGCAGCACCCGCAACGTCAGCGCCGGCACCGACGAGGTCGCCCGCCTGATCGACCGGGTGCGCGAGGATGCGGGCGACACCGCCGCGGTCGCGACCCGCGTCACCGCCTCGACCCGCGAGCTCGGAGGCCAGGCGGAGGCGATGAGCGCGGCGGTCGGCGCGTTCCTCGGCGAGATCCGGGCCGCCTCCTGATCCTCCCGGCCCAGTCGGCTCCCGACCATCGACGCTGCCGCGGCAACGGATTAATCAGGGGCCTCGCCGGGCGCGCCCGCCCGGCGCCAGTCCGAGCCCGAGACCCATGAGCGCAGACCGCGATCCCGTGCCCCTCCGCCGCGCCGCGCTGGCCTCGCTCCGCCCGAGCGTGCGGGTGCCCGCCTACGACGTGGCGCGGGTGCGCGCCGGCATCGTCCATCTCGGCCTCGGCGGGTTCCACCGGGCGCACATGGCCCGCTACACCCACGACCTGATGGAGCGTGAGCCCGACGCCCTCGCCTGGGGCATCCTCGGCGTCGGGCTGATGCCGGGCGACCGGCGGATGATCGACGCGCTGGCGCCGCAGGACGCGCTCTACACCCTCGTCGAGCGCGAGGGCGCGGACGAGACCGTGACGGTGATCGGTGCGCTCGCCGGCGTCGCCTTCGCGGGCGAGACCACCGCGGCGGTCCTCGACGCCATCGACGACCCGGCGATCCGCATCGTCAGCCTGACGGTGACCGAGAACGGCTACTGCCTCGACCCGGCGACGAAGCGGCTCAATCCCGACCATCCGCTGATCCGCGCCGACCTCGCCGCGCCGGCGCAGCCGAGGAGCGCGATCGGCGTGATCGTCGAGGCCCTGCGGCGGCGTCGCGACGCCGGCGTGGCGCCCTTCACCCCGCTCACCTGCGACAACATCCAGCACAACGGCGACGTGCTGCGCGACGCCGTAGTGGCGCTCGCCCGCCTGCGCGATCCGAATCTTGCCGACTGGATCGCCGCCGAGGTCGTCTTCCCGTCGACCATGGTCGACAGGATCACCCCGGTGACGGCGCCCGCGGACGTGGACGCGCTCGCCACCGGCCACGACCTCGCCGACGCCTGGCCGGTCTTCAGCGAGACCTTCACCCAGTGGGTGATCGAGGACCGCTTCCCCGCCGGCCGCCCGGCCTGGGAGACGGTCGGCGCGCAGTTCGTGGAGGACGTCGCGCCCTACGAGTTCATGAAGCTCAGGCTCCTCAACGGCAGCCACCTCGCGGTCTCGGGGCTGGGGCGGCTCGCCGGCTACGTCACCATCGACGAAGCGATGGCGGACCCGCGCATCGCCGCAATCATGACCGCGCTCATGGACCGCGAGACCGGCCCGACCGTGCCGCCGGTCCCGGGGATCGACCTCGCCGACTACAAGCGCACCCTCGTCGCCCGCTTCGCCAACCCGGCGATCCGCGACACGGTGGAGCGGGTCAACACCGACGCGCCGCTCAACGTGCTGGTCGACCCGATCCGCGGCCGGCTGGAGCAGGGCGGCAGCGTCGCGTTCCTGGCGCTCGCGCTCGCCGCCTGGCTGCGCCGGGTGCGGGGCGTGGACGAGCGCGGCGAGGCGATCGAGATCCGCCACCCGATGGCGGCGCTCCTGCGCGAGACGGCGATCGCGGGCGGCTCCGACCCGCGCCCGCTGCTGGCCATCCGCCCGCTCTTCGGCGAGCTCGGCGACGACCCGCGCCTCGTCACGCCCGTCGCGGAATGGCTCGGGATGCTCGACCGGCAGGGCATCCAGGCGACGCTCGACGAGGCGGCGCGGCGGGCGGGGTGATGCGCCGGCGGGGCCGCTCGTTCAGGCCGCCCCGGTCACCGGCGCGACGGTCAGCTTCAGTCCGAGGGACTTGAGCACGGCCATCAGGGTCGCGAGTTGCGGGTTCCCCTTGTCGGACAGGGTCCGGTACAGGGTTTCCCGCGACAGGCCGGTCTCCTTGGCGATCTGGGTCATGCCTTGCGCCCGGGCGACGTCGCCGAGGGCGGCGGCGAGAAGTGCGGGATCCCCTTCCTCCAGGACGGCTTCCAGGTAGAGGGCCACGCGCTCCGGCGTGTCGAGGCTGTCGACAATGTCCCATGGGACGGTCTCGAGAGGCATGTCGTCACTCCTGATTCGCGAGTCGCTTCGCAGCGAGGATGTCCTTGTCTTGCGTACGCTTGTCACCTCCACAAAGCAGGATCACGATCTCCGATCCGCGTTGCGTGAAGTAGACTCGATAGCCCGGGCCGTAGTCGATCCGCAGCTCGCTGACACCGTCTCCAACGGTTTTCACGTCACCCGGATTTCCGAGCGACAGGCGCCTGATACGAGTATTGATCCGCAACCGAGCACGCTCGTCGCGGAGGCCGGCGATCCACGCACGGAAGACGAGAGTTTGTCGGATCGACGGCATGAGGATTTGTAGCTTGAAAGCTACAATTCGTCCATCGCAAACCCCGTGGACGACGATGCCGCAGCGGTACCGACACGGTTCGTCCCGGCTTGACGCCAACCCGGCGGACCCTCACCAATCGCGCACAAGGCCGTCCCTCTCGGGAAGAACGGCGCGAAGGGAGGAAACGACGTGAGACGGATGCAACCCCTGGTTCTCGCCGCGACCCTCCTCGCCGGCACCCCGGCGCTGGCGGAATCCACCCTCACCATCGCCACCGTCAACAACGGCGACATGGTGGTGATGCAGAAGCTGGCCCCGGCCTTCGAGAAGGCGCATCCGGACATCAAGCTGCGCTGGGTGGTGCTGGAAGAGAACGTTCTGCGCCAGCGCGTGACCACCGACATCGCCACCAAGGCCGGCCAGTTCGACGTGCTGACCATCGGCAATTACGAGGTGCCGATCTGGGCGCGTCAAAACTGGCTCGAGCCGATGGACGGCCTGCCGGCCGATTACGACGCGGGCGACCTCCTCAAGACGGTCCGCGACGGCGTGAGCCGGGACGGCAAGCTCTACGCGCTCCCCTTCTACGGCGAGAGCGCGATGACCTATTATCGCAAGGACCTGTTCGACAAGGCCGGCCTGACCATGCCGGAGGCGCCGACCTACGACGAGATCAAGGGCTTCGCCGCCAAGCTCACCGACAAGGCGAACCAGACCTACGGCATCTGCCTTCGCGGCAAGCCGGGCTGGGGCGAGAACATGGCCTACGTGACCTCGCTGGTGAACACCTTCGGCGGCCAGTGGTTCGGCGAGGGCTGGAAGACCACGATCGACACGCCGGAGTGGAAGAACGCGCTCACCTACTACACCGACGTGCTGAAGAATTACGGCCCGCCCGGCGCGACCTCGAACGGCTTCAACGAGAACCTGGCGCTGTTCGCCAGCGGCCGCTGCGCGATGTGGATCGACTCGACCGTCGCGGCCGGCCTGCTCTATGATCCGAAGCAGTCGCAGGTCGCCGACAAGGTCGCCTTCGCGCCGATGCCGACCGGCAGCGTCAAGGGCGGTCCCACCTGGCTGTGGAGCTGGAACCTCGGCATCCCGGCCTCCTCCAAGCAGAAGGACGCCGCCAAGACCTTCGTCGCCTGGGCGACCAGCAAGGCCTATGTCGAGATGGTGGCCAGGGAGAACGGCTGGGTCGCGGTGCCGCCGGGCACCCGCGAATCGACCTACAAGTCGCCCGACTACCAGAAGGCCGCGCCCTTCGCGGGCTTCGTCCTGAAGGCGATCGACAGCGCCAACCCGAGCGGCCAGACCCGGAACCCGCGGCCCTACACGGGCGCGCAGTTCGTGGCGATCCCCGAATTCCAGGGCATCGGCACCCAGGTCGGCCAGACGGTCGCGGCGACGCTGACCGGCCAGCAGACGATCGACGCGGCGCTGAAGGCCGCGCAGTCGGCGACCGAGCGGACGATGCGCCAGGCGGGCTACCCGAAGTAGGATCGAGCCGCCGCCTGATCCTACACGGGGACGGGAATGGCGCGGGATCCCCTCTCCCGTGTGGGCTATCGGATTCACGCTTCTCCTTTGAGAGCTAACCCTCTTTGAATGTATGCGCTTTCCCCTCCCCCTTGTGGGGAGGGGACAGGGGTGGGGGTGGCGCAGAAGGCACCACCGAGGTCTATCCGGCACCACCCCCACCCCTAGTCCCTCCCCACAACTTGCAGCGATACCGGGCAGGCCCGGGATCGCCGGGGGGAGGGGAAGCGCGCTACTTTCGAGCGGGAAAACACTCGGGCCGAGATGTGTGAATGCGGTAGCCCGTGTGGGAGAGGGGGGATCCCGCGCCTCTCCTTCCCGGGACTGCCCCGACCTCAAGACCCCGCGCGAGGCGACGACGGCCATGGCCACCCTCACCACCCCGGTACCCGCCCCGATGAAGGGCCGCCGATTCAACGGCCTGCCGTTCATCGGCCCCTCGGTCACCGTGCTGCTGATCTGGATGATCGTGCCGCTGGTGATGACCGTGTGGTTCTCGCTCCAGCGCTACAACCTGCTCGACCCGACGGTCACGGGCTTCGCGGGAATCGACAATTACGAGTTCCTGGTCACCGATCCGGATTTCTGGGCCTCGCTGACCAACACCCTCGTCCTCGTCGGCTCGGTGCTGGCGATCACGGTGGTGGGCGGCACGCTGCTGGCGGTCCTGTTCGACCAGCCGTTCCCGGGCCGCGACCTCGCCCGGCTGTTCGCGATCGCGCCGTTCTTCGTCATGCCGACGGTGGCGGCCTTGATCTGGAAGAACCTGATGATGCACCCGATCTACGGCGTCTTCGGCGCCGTGGCTCGCGCGCTCGGCCTGCCCGCCGTCGACTGGTTCGCCGACTACCCGCTCGTCTCGGTCATCCTGATCGTGTCGTGGGAGTGGCTGCCCTTCGCGCTCCTGATCCTCCTCACCGCCGTCCAGTCCCTCGACCGCGAGCAGCTCGAGGCCGCCCGCATGGACGGGGCCGGGGCGCTGGCGCAGTTCTTCTACATCGTGCTGCCGCACCTCTCGCGGGCGATCAGCGTGGTGGTGATGATCGAGACGATCTTCCTGCTCACCGTCTTCGCCGAGATCTACGTGACGACCGCGGGCGGGCCCGGCAACGCCACCACCAACCTCGCCTTCCTGATCTACGCCCGCGCGCTGCTGCAATACGATGTCGGCGGCGCCTCGGCCGGCGGCGTGGTGGCGATCATCCTCGCCAACATCGTGGCGTTCTTCCTCGTGCGCACCATCGCGCGCCGGCTGGAGGTGTAGGATGGTCAAGCAGAGCTTGCCTAAGCGCGTCGGCATCGCGGTGCTCGGCTGGGCGGCGGCCTTCGTGCTGTTCTTCCCCCTGCTGTGGATGCTGCTCACCAGCCTGAAGAGCGAGCCGGAGGCGGTGAACCCGTCGCTCACCTTCACGCCGACGCTGCAGAGCTACGGCGAGGTGCTGGCCCGGGCCGATTACCTGTCCTTCGCGCTCAACTCGGTGGTGATCTCGGTCGGCGGCACGGTGCTGGCGCTGGCGCTGGCGATTCCCGCCGCCTACGTCATGGCCTTCTACCCGACGAAGCGCACTCGCTCGACGCTTCTCTGGATGCTCTCGACCAAGATGCTGCCCTCGGTCGGCGTGCTGGTGCCGATCTACCTGGTGTTCCGCACCCTCGGGCTCCTCGATACCTGGATCGGCCTCATCGTCGTCTACACGCTGATGAACCTGCCGATCGTGGTCTGGATGCTGTTCACCTTCTTCACGGAGGTGCCGCACGACATCCTGGAGGCCGGGCGGATGGACGGGGCGCGCACCGGCGCCGAGGTCTGGCACCTCTTGCTGCCGCTCACCCTGCCGGGCGTCGCCTCGACCGGTCTCCTGTCGCTGATCCTGTGCTGGAACGAGGCGTTCTGGAGCCTCAACCTGACCTCGTCGGCGGCGGCCCCGCTCACCGCCTTCATCGCCTCGTTCTCGAGCCCGCAGGGCCTGTTCTTCGCCAAGCTGTCCGCCGCCTCGACGATGGCGGTGGCGCCGATCCTGGTCTTCGGCTGGCTGTCGCAGCGCCAGCTGGTGCGCGGCCTCACCTTCGGCGCCGTCAAGTAGGAGCCCTCGCCATGGCAACCCTTCGCCTGCGCGGTCTGCGCAAGAGCTACGGCACCACCGAGATCATCAAGGGCGTCGACCTCGACATCGCCGACCGCGAATTCGCGGTCTTCGTCGGCCCGTCCGGCTGCGGGAAGTCGACGCTCCTGCGGATGATCGCCGGGCTGGAGGAGATCACAGACGGGGATCTCTTCATCGACGGTGCCAGGGTCAACGAGGTCGGCCCGGCCGATCGCGGGCTCGCCATGGTGTTCCAGTCCTACGCGCTCTATCCGCACATGAGCGTGCGCGACAACATGGCCTTCGCCCTCAAGCTCGCCGGTGCCTCGAAGGCCGAGCGCGCCGCCAAGGTGGCGGAGGCCTCGCGCATCCTCCAACTCGACGCCTATCTCGACCGCAAGCCGAAGGACCTGTCGGGCGGCCAGCGCCAGCGCGTCGCGATCGGGCGCGCCATCGTGCGCCACCCCAAGATCTTCCTGTTCGACGAGCCGCTCTCGAACCTCGACGCGGCGCTGCGCGGCCAGATGCGGATCGAGCTGGCGCGGCTCCATCGCGACCTCAACGCCACAATGATCTACGTCACCCACGACCAGGTCGAGGCGATGACGATGGCCGACAAGATCGTGGTGCTCAATGCCGGGCGCATCGAGCAGGTCGGCTCGCCGCTCGAGCTCTATCATCACCCGGCGAACCTGTTCGTCGCCGGCTTCATCGGCAGCCCGCGGATGAACCTCCTGCCGGTGCGCGCGACGGGGCCCGACCCGGCCGGCGTGCGGGTGGCGCTGCCCGGCGGCGGCGAGGTGGTGGTGCCGGTCGACGGCGCCCGCGCGGCACCCGGCGCCGCCGTGACGCTGGGCATCCGCCCGGAGGCGCTGAAGCCCGGAACGGACGGGGCGCTCGCCGGCGAGGTTACCCACGTCGAGCGCCTCGGCGGCCTGACGCTGGCGCATGTGACGGTCGCGGGCGGCGCGACGGTCGTCGCCCAGATCGAGGGCAGCGCCCCCGTGCGCACCGGCGAGACGATCCGGCTGACGATCGACCCGGGCGCGACCCACCTCTTCGACGGCGACGGCCGCGCCCTGCCGCACCGGTCGCGCCACCCGCTGGCGGCGTGAGGACACCCCCATGATCCTGGTCTGCGGCGAAGCGCTGATCGACCTGTTCGTCGAGACCGGCCGCCCGGCGCCCGACCGCGGCGGCCTGCCGGCGCTCGCGGTGGCGGGCGGCTCGCCGTTCAACCTGGCGATCGGCCTGCGCCGGCTCGGGGCGCAGAGCGCCTTTCTCGCGGGCCTGTCGTCGGACGCCTTCGGGCGGATGCTGGCCGACCGGCTGGCGGCGGAGGGCGTCGACCTCGCCTTCGTCAAGGAGAGCCGGCGGCCGACCCCGCTCGCCGTCGTGTCGACCGGAGCGGACGGCCACCCGGCCTACAGCTTCCACGCTCAATCCTGCGCGCACGCCGATCTCGCCGTCGGCGACCTGCCGGCTTCCCTGCCCGAGGCGGTCAGGGCGATCGCCATGGGGTCGTTCTCGCTGGTGGCCGAGCCCGTCGGCACGGCCTACGCGGCGCTCGCCGCCCGCGAGGCGCGGCGGCGGGTGATCAGCCTCGACCCGAACCTGCGCCTCGGCCTGATCCCGGATCTCGATCGCTGGCACGCGCGGTTCGCCGACCTCGCGGCGCAGGCAGACATCATCAAGCTCTCGGACGAGGACCTGCGGGCGGCCTACGGGGCGGGGGCCGACGAGGGGAGCATCGCGCAGGGCTGGCTCCAGGCTGGCGTCGCCCTCGTCGTCGTCACCGCCGGTCCCGACGGGGCGCGGGCCTACCGCGCGGGCGGGACGGTCGCGGTGCCGGGGCGCAGGGTCGCGGTGATCGACACGGTGGGGGCCGGCGACACCTTCCACGCCGCGCTGCTGGCCCGCCTCGACCGGGACGGCCGGCTCGCGCGCGACGCGCTGCTTCACCTCGACGCCGACGCCCTGCGGGACATCCTGTCCGAGGCGGTGGCGGCGGCGGGCATCACCTGCACCAGGCTCGGCGCCGACCTGCCGACCCGCGCCGATCTCGTGTCGGCCCTCTCCTGAACCCGGTGGCGCGATGTATCTCGGTCTCGATCTCGGCACCTCCGGCCTGAAGGCCGTGCTCGTCGACGAAGTGCAACGCGTCGTCGGCAGCGCCACCGCGCCGCTCACCGTCAGCCGCCCGCATCCGGGCTGGAGCGAGCAGGACCCGGCGCAGTGGTGGGCGGCCCTGGAGCAGGCGCTCGGCACCCTGAAGGACCGCCACCCGGCCGAACTCGCGGCGGTCCGCGGCATCGGTCTGTCGGGCCAGCAGCACGGGGCGGTGCTCCTCGACGCCGACGACCGCGTGCTGCGCCCCTGCATCCTGTGGAACGACACCCGCGCCACCGCCGAATGCGCGGCGCTCGAGGCGGCGTTCCCGGACCTGCGCCGGGTCGCCGGCAACATCGCCATGCCGGGCTTCACCGCCCCGAAGCTGCTCTGGGTCCGCGCCCACGAGCCCGAGATCTTCTCGAAGGTGGCCCGCGTCCTCCTGCCGAAGGCCTGGCTGCGCCTGGCGCTCTCCGGCGATGCGGTCGAGGAGATGTCGGACGCCTCCGGCACGCTCTGGCTCGACGTCGCCGCCCGGGCCTGGTCGCCCGAGGCGCTCGCCGCCACCGGGCTCGCGCCGTCGGCGATGCCGCGCCTCGTCGAGGGCTCCGCCCCGGCGGGACGCCTGCGCGCGGACCTCGCGCGGGCCTGGGGCATGGCGACCCCGCCGCTGCTGGCCGGCGGGGCCGGGGACAACGCCGCCGGCGCGGTCGGGCTCGGGGCGATCCGCCCGGGCGACGCCTTCGTGTCGCTCGGCACCTCCGGGGTGCTGTTTGCCGTCACCGACGGCGCGCGGCCCTACCCGGAGGGCGCGGTCCACGCCTTCTGCCACGCGCTCCCGGGCCTGTGGCACCAGATGGGCGTGACCCTCTCGGCCGCCGCCTCGCTGGCCTGGTGGGCCGGCGTCGTAGGCCGGGACGAGGCGAGCCTGGTGGCGGAGGTGGGGGCCGTCGCGCAGCCGAGCGAGGCCCTGTTCCTGCCCTACCTCGCGGGCGAGCGCACGCCGCACAACGACGGCGCGGTGCGGGGCGCCTTCGCGGGCCTCTCGGCCGGCACCGAACGGCCGGCCCTGACCCAGGCCGTGATGGAGGGGGTGGCTTTCTCGCTGCGCGACGGCCTCGACGCCCTGCGGGCCTCGGGCACGCGGATCGAGGCCGCAGACGTCATCGGCGGCGGATCGCGGTCGCCGGCCTGGATCCGCATCCTGGCGAGCGTCCTCGACCTGCCCCTGAGCCCGCTCGCCGAGGGCGAGCACGGCGGCGCCTTCGGGGCGGCGCGCCTCGCCCGCCTGGCTGTGACCGGGGAGGCGCCCGAGGCACTCTGCACCCCGCCCGCCCGCGGGGCGACCGTGATGCCCGATCCCGCGCTCGTGCCGGCCTATGCCGAGCGGCTCGCGCGCTACCGCGGCCTCTACCCGGCCCTGCGGGCGCTCGCGGGCTGAGGCTCGCGGCCGCGAGACGACCGCTCACCCGCCCGCGGCCTCCTCGCGCAGGAAGCGCGCGAAGCGCGGGTCGCCGAGATAGGCCACGTTGACCCGCATCATCGGCGGTCCGCTCGGGCCCTCGGGCAGGAAGAGGCCGCCCGGCGCGATCAGGATGCCGCGGGCGGCGGCGCGGCGGGACAGGGCGTCGAGGTCGCAGGCCGCCGGCAGCCCGCACCAGAGGTAGTAGCCGCCCCGCGGCTCGCCGAAGACCGGCAGGCCCAGCTCCTGCAGCACCGTTCGTCCGTGGAGCGCCGCCGCCTCGATCCGGCTCGCGAGGCGGCGCAGGTGGCGGCGGTAGCGCCCGCTCTCGATCAGGTCGTGGACGATGCGCTCGACGAACCCCGAGCTGTTGACGCTCGTCACCATCTTGAGGTCGCGCAGGGCCGCGACGATGTCCGGGCGCGCCGCGACGTAGCCGCAGCGCAGGCTCGCCGAGAGGGTCTTGGCGAAGGTGCCGACGTAGATCACCCGCTCGAGCTGGTCGAGGGCCGCCAGCCGCGGCTGGCCGGGGGGCAGGACGTCCGCGAAGGGGTCGCTCTCGACGATCCGCAGGTCGAGGGCGGCGGCGCGCTGGAGCAGCCGGTGGGCGACCGGAAGGGTGAGCGAGCAGCCGGTCGGGTTGTGGGCGAGCGAGTGGGTGAAGAACAGCCGCGCGCCGCTTCCCCGCGCCACCTCGTCGAGATGGGCGGCGTCCGGCCCGGTCGGGCCGCGCCGCACCCCGACGATCCGGGCCTTGGCGAGCCGCAGCTTGCCGAACAGCGGGTAGTAGCCGGGAGAATCGACCAGCACCGGCTCGCCCGGGGCCACGAACTGGCGGATGATCAGGTCGAGGGCGTGGTTGGCGCCCGAGGTGAGCAGCACCGCCTCCGGCCCGGCCTGGATCGAGCGCTCGGCGAGCATCAGGGCGAGGCTGCGGCGCAGCGGCGGGTGACCGTCCGGGCTGCCGTAGCTCTCGTGCGCCCCCGCCGCCGAGGGCCGCAGGCGCCGGCCGATCTCCAGGCTCTCCATCCAGGAGGGCGGCGGGCGCCCGTCGCCGACCCGCACGTCGTAGTGCCGGTCCAGCTGCTCGCGCAGGAGCCAGACGCTGTCCACCGCCGCGACCGGGACGGGGCCCGGGGATGCCGCCGGCGCAGGCCGGCGGCCCGAGACGTAGAAGCCCGAGCCCGGCCGGCTCTCGACCCGCCCCGAGGCGACGAGGCGCTCGTAGGCGTTGACCGCGGTGTTCTTCGACACCGCGAAGCGCGCGGCCGCCGCCCGGATCGAAGGCAGGCGCTCGCCCGCCCGCAGGAGCCCGCGGTCGATGTCCTCCGCCAGGCTGGCCACCACCTGCTCGACGCGGGTGCGGGGTTCGGGATTCGCGACCGTATCCATGCCGCGGAGGGTACGGTCACTCCGGATAAGGCGCAAAGCGTTCCTTGCCGGCTGGGCACGGCTGGGTACGGTGCGGGCAACGGGCAGGATCTAACGGCCCGGACGGGGGAGAGTTGCCGACAGGAGGCCGCGGGCCGCGGCCGCCCCCGCTCCGGCCCGCGCGGACCGCCCTCGGCGAGCAACCGGCAGCAGGCTTCCATGCAGACCACGTCCCGGGCGAACCGCACCTCGCGCATCGCCGGCTTCCACACCAGGAGCCCCCGCGAGCGCCTCGACCTCGTGGCCGCCTTCGCCGACCTGTCCGGGCCGGAGGTCGCCCATCTCGCCGAGTTCGGCAACCTCGCCCCCGACCTCGCCGACCGGCTGATCGAGAACGTCGTCGGCACGATGAACGTCCCCGTCGGCATCGCCACCAACATGAAGATCGACGGCGAGGACGTGCTGATCCCGATGGCGACCGAGGAATCCTCGGTGGTGGCCGCGGTCTGCAACGCCGCGCGCCAGGTCTACGAGGACGGCTTCACCACCTCGGTCTCCGGCAACCTGATGATCGCGCAGGTGCAGGTCGTCGGGGTGAGCGACCCCTACGCGGCCCGCCTGCGCATCCTGGAGCAGCGCGAGGCCCTGCGCGCCCTGTGCGATGCCTGCGATCCCGTGCTGGTGCGCCTCGGCGGCGGCCTGCGCGACGTCGAGGTGCGGGTGCTCGACACGTTGGGCGGCCCGATGGTGGTGACCCACCTCATCGTCGACACCCGCGACGCCATGGGGGCGAACGCCGTCAACACCATGGCGGAGGCGGTGGCCCCCCATATCGCCGGCTGGAGCGGCGGCCGGGTCTACCTGCGCATCCTGTCGAACCTCGCCGACCGGCGCCTCGCCCGGGCGCACGCGGTCTGGCGCACCGACGCGATCGGCGGGCCGGAGGTGCGCGACGGCATCGTCAGCGCCTACCACCTCGCCGAGGCCGATCCCTACCGGGCGGCGACCCACAACAAGGGCATCATGAACGGCATCGACGCCGTGGTGCTCGCCACCGGCAACGACACCCGGGCGATCGAGGCCGGGGCGCATGCCTACGCCGCCCGCTCGGGCCGCTACACCAGCCTGACCCGCTACGAGGTCACGGCGTCCGGCGACCTCAGCGCCTCGATCGAGCTGCCGCTGGCGGTGGGCCTCGTCGGCGGGGCGACGAAGCTCCACCCGACCGCCCAGGCCTGCCTGAAGATCCTCGGGGCGACGACCGCCGAGCGCCTGGCCCGGATCATCGCCGCGGTGGGCCTGGCCCAGAACTTCTCCGCCCTCAAGGCGCTCGCCACCACGGGCATCCAGAAGGGCCACATGGCGCTCCACGCCCAGAACATCGCCATGATGGCGGGCGCGCTCGGCGAGGAGATCGAGGCGGTCGCCCGCGTGCTGGTCGAGCGGCGCCTGGTGCGCCTCGACGTGGCGCAGGAGGTCCTGGGGGAGATGCGGCGGTGATCGGAGGCCGGCGGGCCGCCTCCTGCAACGTCGTCCCGCCCTGTCACCTCATCCCGAGGCGTCGGTCGATCAACGATCGACCGGCCCCGACGGAGGCCTCCAGGTAGCGCCGAGATTCCTGGAGCCCTCCTTCGAGGCGCGCTCCGCTCGCATCTCGGGATGAGGTCGCGGACGGGGTCGAACCATCTTCGACAACACCAAGAACAGACTGGCCGGCCGCAGAGCCGACGACCGATCGACGACAGTCCGGGAGGACACCCATGCCGACACTCACCCGCACGACCCGCCTCGCCGCCCGCCTGCTCGCGGGCGCCGCCCTGCTCCTTGCCGCCGGCGCCGCGCGGGCCGAGGTGACGGCCGTGAAGCTCGGGGTCCTCACCGACCTCAGCGGATTCGCCGCCGATTCGACCGGCGAGGGCTCGGTCGTCGCGGCCCGCCTCGCGGTCGAGGACTTTCGCAAGGAGCAGCCGGCGATCAAGGTCGAGGTGATCCAGTCCGACCACCAGAACAAGCCCGATATCGGCTCGGCCACCGCCCGGCGCTGGATCGCCGAGGGGCAGGTCGACGCGATCCTCGACGTGCCGTTCTCCTCGGTCGCGCTCGCCGTGCAGGAGGTGGTGCGGGATTCCAAGGCCGCCTTCATCGCGTCCGGCCCCGGCACCTCGGACCTCACCGGCCCGAAATGCTCGGCCAACACCGTGCACTGGACCTACGACACCTGGGCGCTCGCCCACGGCACCGCGCTGGCGCTGGTGCGCGCCGGCAAGACGAAGTGGTTCTTCCTCACCGCCGACTACGCCTTCGGCCACGCGCTCGAGGCCGATGCCGCCAGCGTGGTGAAGCAGGAGGGCGGCACGGTGGTCGGCACCGTGCGCCACCCGACGGCGGCGGCGGACTTCTCCTCGTTCCTGCTCCAGGCGCAGGGGAGCCGCGCCCAGGTGATCGCCCTCGCCAACGCGGTCGGCGACACGGTCAACTCGGTGAAGCAGGCGGCGGAGTTCGGCATCACCGGGGGCGGTCAGGACCTGGCGGCGCTGCTGATGCAGCTCTCCGACGTCCACGCGATCGGGCTCAAGGACGCCCAGGGCCTCTACCTGACGGAAGGCTTCTACTGGGACGCCAATCCCGGCACCCGCGCCTTCGCCGACCGCTTCGCCGCCCAGATGAAGGGCCGCCGGCCCACCGCCAACCAGGCCGGCGTCTATGCCGGGACGCTCGCCTACCTGCGCGCGGCCGCCAAGGCCGGCAGCACCGACGGGCGCAGCGTCGTCGCCCGGATGAAGGCGGAGCCGACCAACGACCCGCTCTTCGGCGAGGGGACGGTGCGCCCGGACGGCCGCCACGTCCACCCGATGTACCTCTTCCAGGTGAAGACCCCGGCCGAGTCGAAGGGGCCGTTCGACTATTACAAGCTCGTCCAGACCATCCCCGCCGCCGAGGCGTTCCGGCCGCTCGCCGACGGCCGCTGCCCGCTGGTGAAGGCCCCGTGACGGCCCGGCGCGTCCGGATCGTCGAGGTCGGCCCCCGGGACGGGCTCCAGAACGAGCCCGTCGCCGTCCCGACCGACGTGAAGGTCGGGCTGATCGAGCGGCTGCTCGCCGCCGGGCTGACCTCGATCGAGGTCGGCAGCTTCGTCTCGCCGGCCTGGGTGCCGCAGATGGCCGACACGCCCGCCGTCATGGCCCGGCTGCCGCCGAACCCGGGCGGGCGCTACAGCGTGCTGGTGCCCAACCTCCGCGGCTTCGAGGCCGCCAGGGCAGCCGGGGCCGGCGAGGTCGCGATCTTCGCGTCCGCCTCCGAGGCGTTCTCGCGGGCCAACATCAACTGCTCGATCGCCGAGAGCCTCGATCGGTTCGCGCCCGTGGCCGAGGCCGCCCGCGCCGCCGCGATCCCGCTGCGGGGCTACGTCTCCTGCGTGCTCGGCTGCCCCTACGAGGGTATGGTGATGCCGCAGGCCGTGGCAGAGGTGGCCCGCCGCCTCGTCGCGCTCGGCTGCCACGAGGTCTCGCTCGGCGACACGATCGGCGTCGGCACGCCCGATCAGGCCCGGGCCTGCATCGCCGCGGTGGCGGCGGTGGTCCCGGTGGAGCGGATCGCCCTGCATTGCCACGACACGCAAGGGCGGGCGCTCGACAACATCCGGGCCTGCCTCGATCTCGGGGTCGGGGTCGTCGACGCCGCGGTGGCGGGGCTCGGCGGCTGCCCCTACGCCCCCGGCGCCCCCGGCAACGTCGCCACCGAGGCGGTGGCGGCGATGCTCCACGCGGCGGGCCTCGCGACCGGCGTCGATCCGGCGCGCCTCGCGGAGGCCGGCGCGTTCATCACCGGGGCGCTCGCCCGGGTGCGGGCCGGGGCCAGGGCCGGCGGATCGCCGACGTCGTGATCGGGGCGGACCGCGACACCTCGCGGCAGTCGCAGCCGTGAATCGGCTGACCGGCGAGGGGACCGCGCGCCAGGCAGGCGACGATTGGCGCCCCTGCCTTGATGACGCCGGATCTCGCTCCGCTTTGGACCGATCTCTTCGCCCATGATAAGACTTGCGGTGATCCGTCGGGAAGGAGAGTGCCATGGGCGGCAGATCGGTGTCGGGTGACGTCGATGAATCCGTCGCGGTCAAGCTCGGCGCCGTCGCTTCGGCGGACGCCCAGACACCGGCAAGCATCGTGGGACGCGCGACGAGCTTCTACGTCAACCTGCCCGAGGCAGCCCGATCGGCGCTGCGTCGCCTGGAGCAATCCGGCACGCCCGATGAGCGGCGATGGTTCGAAGGCGAGCTGATGCGCCTGCTCTTGAAGACCAATTTCTCCCTGACCCAGCGGATGATGGCGGCGCAGGCCGCCCACGCCCTTCCCGCGGACGCGTCCGACGCGGCCATCGACGCTGCCGCAGACGAATGGATGAGCGCGGCCGAGGCGTGACGGCGTTTCGCCTCTGCGTCGACCTGAACGTCTGGGTCAGGCAGTTTCTGGCAGAGGCGGCCGGTCGCCGCGGGACCGCGTCTCAGGTAATTGTCCAGGCAGTCCTCGATGGACGGGCGGGTGTCGGTCCCCTGCAGCTCGTGATCTCGCACACCATGTTGTCCCGGCTGCAAACGGTGATGACGCGGCGGGGCGTGGACGCCGAGACGGCCCGGCACTTCACCGACACCATCGCCAGCTTCGCGCTCCTCGGCCCGGCTCCCGAATTCCCGCACCTGGTGCTCGGTGGCGGTGCGCAGCCGACCCGGGAAGCGATCCGGCAGATCTGCGACCCCTACGACCCATCCTTCGTGCACGAGCCCTACGATCCCGAGGACGGTCGCGTCCTGGACACCGCGCTCGCGGGGCGGGCCGACGCGCTCGTCACCGGCAATTTCAGGGATTTCATGCACTATGCCGACGACGTCGTCGCGCGCGGGCGGGTCCATATCCGCACGACCGCCGGGGCCTCCCTGTGGATCGTCCACCACGAAGACATGGCCCGATGGCTGCAGACCGGCCTTCGGCCCGGCCGGTCGGCCGACCTCGCGGTGGACCGGGCCGCGGCTAGGCCTGCGCCGGCATCGCAGGTCGACCCGGAGGCGCCTCCGCGCGATGATCCCCGATCCTGACGGATCTCCTGTGCCGTCCACCCTGGCCGCTCAGGTGATCGGCGCCGGATTGAACAGGGTCAGGTCGTTGTAGAGGCCCCAGCGGTCCGACCACGGCTGCGTGCGCCCGCTCGCCACGTCGAGGATGAGGTGGAAGAGTTCCCAGCCCATCTCGGGAATGGTCGCCTCGCCGGTGGCGATGCGGCCGGCATCGAGGTCGATCAGGTCCGACCAGCGCCGGCTCAGCTCGGTGCGGGTCGCAACCTTGATCACCGGGGCCTGGGCGAGGCCGTAGGGCGTGCCGCGGCCGGTCGAGAAGACCTGCAGGGTGATGCCGGAGGCGAGCTGCAGGGTGCCGCAGACGAAGTCGCTCGCCGGCGTCGCGGCGAAGATCAGGCCCTTCTCGCGCACCCGCTCGCCGGGGGCGAGCACCCCCGCGATGGCGCTGGTGCCGGACTTCGCCACCGAGCCGAGCGCCTTCTCGACGATGTTGTTGAGCCCGCCCTTCTTGTTGCCGGGCGAGGGGTTGGCGCGGCGGTCGGCGCCGCCCTTCTCGAGGTAGGCGTCGTACCAGGCCATCTCGCGGATCAGCGCGTCGGCGACCTCCGGGGTCGCCGCCCGCGGGGTGAGGAGGTGGATCGCGTCGCGGACCTCCGTCACCTCGGAGAACAGCACGGTGGCGCCGCAGCGGACCAGGAGGTCGGCGGCAAATCCGAGCGCCGGATTGGCGGTGACTCCCGAGAAGGCGTCGCTGCCCCCGCATTGCAGGCCGACCACCAGCTCCGAGGCCGGGCAGGTCTCGCGGCGGCGCGCGTCCAGCACCGCGAGGCGGTCCTCCGCCATCGCCAGGATGCTGTCGATCATGCTGCCGAAGCCCTCGTGCCGCTCGTCCTGGAGCCGCACGACGCTGTCCTCGGCCGCAGCCCCCGCCGGCACCAGGCGCTCGGAGACGAGCTTCTCGCAGCCGAGGCCGACCACCATCACCTCGCCGCCGAAATTCGGGTTCTGGGCGAGGCTCTGCAGGGTGCGGATCGGGATCACCGCCTCGGGGGCGTTGATCGCCACGCCGCAGCCATAGGCGTGGGTGAGGCCGATCACGTCGTCGACGTTGGGAAACCGCGGCAGCAATTCGCGGCGGATGCGCCGGATCGCGACCTCGAGGGTGCCGGCGACGCATTGCACGCTGGTCGAGATCGCCAGGATGTTCTTGGTGCCGACGCTGCCGTCCGGATTGCGGAAGCCCTCGAACGTGTAGCCGTCGAGCGGCGGCAGCGGCGCGGGAACCCGCGTCGCCTTCTCGAGCGCGTCCAGCGCCGGGGCGGTCGGGGTCTCGACGCAGGATTCCTCGACCCAGGAGCCCCGGGCGATGGGGCGCAAGGCGATGCCGACGACCTCGCCGTAGCGCCGCACGACCCCGCCGGCCGGGACGTCGGCAAGCGCCACCTTGTGGCCCTGGGGCACGAACTCGGTCAGCACCAGCCCGTCCGGAAACACCGTCCCGGCCGGGAGCCCGAAGTCGTTGACGACGATCGCGACGTTATCGGTCTCGTGCAGGCGGATGGTGCGGGGTTCGTCGCCCGCCGGTCCCGCGGCGGGACCGGGCCGGACCGGGGCCGGTGACGACGCTGCGTGCATGGGCATTCCCTCGGATTTTCTTCTTGGGCCTTCCGGCCCCGATGGGACGACAGGCTGGACCCTCCCGACCCAGGCCGCAAGAGCGCTCCGCCTCCCGTCCCTCGCGCGCCCCGCACCTACCGCTCGACCAGCTCGACCCGGCGGTTCCTGGCCCGGCCGGCCTCGGTGGCGTTGCCGGCGACCGGCGCGTAGGGGCCGAGGCCCCTGGCCTGGAGCCGGGCGGGGGCGATGCCGAACCGCGCCGTCAGGGCCTTGGCCACGGCGGCGGCGCGGGCCTGCGACAGCGCGAGGTTGTGCTCGAGCACGCCGACGGTGTCGGTATGGCCGACGATGGCGACCTGGCGCTTGGCGTCCTGCGTCAGGAAGGCGGCCATCTGGGCCAGCGTCGCGTCGGATTCCGGCTTCAGGACGGCGCTGTCGGTCTCGAACTGGATGCCGTCGAGCGCGACGTGGCCGGCGCTCGCCAGCCCCTCGCCCATCGCCCTGGCGTCGACCACGACCTGGCCGGCCTGCATCGGCCGCCCCTCGACGACCTGCAGCAGCACCCCGGGCTGCCGGCCGTCGTCCTGGCTCACCAGCAGGGAGACGTCGACGCCTCCTTCCGGCCGGTCGAGGCGGGCGGTCAGGGACTGCACGTTGCCGTTGGTCGCGTCGAGGAGGTCGATCCGCAGGTTGAACAGGTCGTCTCCCATCGCGCGGTTGACCGGATCGGCGAGGCTGGCGGCGAAGTCGTAGCCGCCGCAGGTGTCGACGCCGCAGGCATAAGCGACCCGGAAGCCCGCGGCGGCCAGGGCGCGCTCGTAGCTGCGGAAGACCTCGAGCGCCGATTTCCCCTGCGGAATCGCGTAGGCGATGCTCGTCACGCGGCCCTCCACCGTCCGGCTGAGGGCGAACCGACTCTTCTGGTCGTGCGCGGAGGGCCCGAGCGGCAGGGTCAGCGCCGCGTAGTCCTGCTGCCGGTAGCCGACGATCACCGCGCCGGAAAAACGCGAGACGATCGGGCTGTCCCTGGCGCCCTTGACGTCCTTCGTCGGCGCCTCGGCGGCGCGGGCCGGTCCCGCGAGGGCGGCGGCGAGGAGGAGAATCGCGAATCCGGTTCGACGGCAGGGCATGGCCGCGCTCCTTGTGGCGAGGGGGGAGGGGAGGGGCGAAGGCGCCGCGCCTGGCCGGGATCAGGCCGGCCGGGAGCCGGCCCGCGGCGCGGGGTCCCGGGCATGGCCGCCCGCGGCGACGGTGCCTCTGGCCACCAAGCTCTTGGCCACCAAGCTCTTGGCCACCAAGCTCTTGGCCACGACGACCGAGCGCAGCTCCGCCGGCCGGACCGGCTTGGCCAGGATCGGCATGTCGGCGGTGCCGAGCTCCTCGCGCACCCGCGCCTCGTCGTGGCCGCTGATCACCACGGTCGGCACGTCGCGCCCGGCGAGCCGCCGCACCGCCGCGATGCACTCGGCCCCGGTCACGCCGTTGCCGAGGTCGAAATCGGTCACGAGGAGGTCCGGGGCGTCGATCGCCTCCGGGATCCCGGCCTCGGCCTGGACCTCGCAGCCCCATTTCCGCAGCAGGCTCGCGGTCGCGGTCAGCACCGCCTCGTCGTCCTCGATCAGCAGCACCTTGAGGCCCCGGATCGCGGTGGGCGGGTCGAGCCCGCGCCACTCGCCGTCGAGGGCGGGCGCGCGCACGATCGGGAGGTTGCCGAGGACGACGCCGGTGCCGCGCCCCGGAACCGAGCGGAGCGCGACCTCGACGTCGAGGATCTCGCCGAGGCGGCGCACGATCGGCAGGCCGAGGCCGACGCCTTCGAGGTCGCGGTCGCCGCGCTGGCGGACCTGGTAGAACTCGTCGAAGATCCGGGCCTGGTGCTCGGGCGGGATGCCGGGGCCGCGATCGAGCACCTGGACGTCGAGGCGGCCGCCGCGGCGGCGCCGGCAGGCGATCAGGATCGGCCGGCCCGGCGCGTACTTGATGGCGTTGTTGACGATGTTCTGCAGCATCGTGGTGAACAGGGCCCGGTCGGTGTGCACGACGACCCGGCAGGGCCGGCTGCGCAACGCGGTGCCGGCGAGCTGGGCGGCCTCCGAGTTCTGCCGCCGCACGTCCTCGATGATCTCGCCGATCGCCACCGGCTCGAACCGGGGCCGGACCTTGCCGCTGTCGAGGGTCGAGATGTCGAGGAGCGACTTGAACAGCCGCGACACGCTCTGGAGCGAGCGGTCGATGTTGTCGACCATCCGCACCTCGTCGGGCCCGAGCCGTCCGTCGCGCAGGCAGGCGGTGAACAGGCTGATGGCGTGGATCGGCTGGCGCAGGTCGTGGCTCGCCTGGGCGAGGAAGCGCGACTTCGACAGGCTCGCCTCCTGCTCGCGGGCATAGGCCTCGCGCAGGCGCTCGAGCAGGCCGTAGATGTAGGTCGGTACGATGAGCGTGGTCAGGACGAGCGTCACGACCAGGAACGGGTTGTCGCGCCAGTAGGGGCTGAAGCAGGTCGTGACGGCGATCGACGCCAGGGCGGCGAGCGTCGAAACCTTGAGCGAGGTCGCGCCGTAGCGCAGCCCGTTGCCGACGATCATCCTGAGCACGATGGCGTAGAGCGGCAGGAACGGCGCCCCGCCGATCGCCATCGTGTAGGTGATCCCGGCGATGTCGAGGGCGAAGGCGAGGCCGCGCCGCGCGACGCTGTCGCTCGGATGCCGCGAGATCCAGACGTAGAGCGCGAGCGTCACGAGCCAGTGCGCCGAGACCAGGGCGGCGACCACCCGCAGGTCCGGCGGGCCGATTCCGCCGAGCGCCTGGGGCAGCACGTAGAGGCACATGCAGCCGATGATGACGAGGCGCGTGAGGGTCTGCGCCTTCTCGTTGCCGGCATTCTCGCTCGGCGCGCGGGCAAGCCGGCTCATCGCCCGCTCGCGCGGGGCCGGAAGCGCACGCGGGCCGATCCGGCGGCGACGGCGGGACGCGCCCTCATCGATAGACCCCCGCCGCTTCGTCGAAGCGGTAGGTGCGCGCGTCCCGGGCGGTGGCGGGCCGCACCTTGCCGTCCGGGCCCGGCACCGTCCCGGTCAGGGTCACCCTCAGCGGCGGCCAGGCGGGGGGCGCGCCGGAATCCCGGGCCGCCGCCCCGGCCAGGATCTCGAGGCGGCCCGTGCTGGCGCCGAGGTTGCACGGGCCGTCCTCCGGCGCCCCGCAGCCGGCGGTGTCGTCGGAGCCCGCCGGCAGGCCGCCCGACAGGCGCCATTGCAGGGGCGCCGGGGTGAAGCGCAGGACGAGGAACGCGAAGCTCTGCGAGCCCTGATTGCCGAAGGCGGTGGTGCGCAGGCCCATCACCAGCCGCCCGCCGGGCAGCGGCCTGAAGACCGGGCCGAGGGAATCGTCGACCTCCGGGGCGTCGCCGTTGCGGTTGCCGGTCCCGATCCGCCCGGGCAGCGTCTGGACGTCCTTGAAGACCCAGCCGATCCGGCCCTCCGCCTGCGTCTGGGCGAAGGTCGCGGCGACGAGCGTCCGGGCATCGGGCGCCTGCGGATCCTGGTCCGGTGCCGGCAGGGTCGCGAACCCGACGGCCCAGCCCTGGTCGGCCGCGAACATCGCCCCGTACCAGTACTCGGCGATGCGGCCGTCCTTCATCCGGCAGGTGCGGGCCTCCTCCGCGACCGCGTGCCCGCAGACCGCCCGCATCACCCTGGCGACCGAGGGCAGCACCACGTCGGGGTCGGCTCTGGCCGGGCCTCCCTGCATCGCGAGCAGGCCCGACACGGCCAGCAAGGTCGTGATCTGGGCAAGAAGGGAAGTCCGGTAGATCTCGCCCGATTCCGTCATGGTTCCACCGGATCGTCCCGTCGTCTGTCGGCGTCTCGTCCCGGGCGTGATCTCTGCCACAGGCCCTGCCGGTCCGACATTAGGACACCTGTACGATCCGCCCCGTCCCCGGATCACGCCCCGATCAATCCCCCGAGCCCGGCATGGGCCGCCTTGGCGGCGGCGGCGGCCCGGGAGGTGACGTCGAGGGCGCGCAGGAGCGCCGAGACGTGGATGCGGACGGTGAAGGGCGAGATGTCGAGCTCGCGGGCGATCTCCTTGTTGGTCCGCCCCTGCGCGACGAGGCGCAGGACGTCGCGCTGGCGCTGCGTCAGCGGCGGCAGGCCGGGCTGGCTCACCACGAGGTCGGTGCGCGGGTTGCGCCGAATGACGAACTCGCCGTCGCGCACCGCCGTGATCGCCAGGGCGATCTCCGCGGCGGGCAGCGACTTGGCGATGAAGCCGTCGGCCCCCTCCTCCATGACGGTGCGGATCAGGACTTCGTCCTCGATCATCGACACGACGATGATCGAGGTCTTCGGGAATTCCTCGCGCAGCGCGCGGATCGACCGCTGCGGGTCGAGGCCGGGAAAGAGCAGGTCGAGGAAGACCGCCTGCGGCGGGGCGGCCCGGGCGAGGTCCAGGACCTCGTCCATCGTGTCGGCCTCCCGCACGCGCGCCTGCGGGTAGAGCCGCTCGGCGATGTGGCGCATCCCCTGGCGGAACAGCGGGTGGTCGTCGGCGACGATGACGGTCTCGATCCTGCGGACGGTCATTCCGGCCCCGAAACCTTCATGCGAGCCGCCCTCCACGGTGCCGGGCCGGGCCTGCGAGCCTGCAGGCCGAGCGCCCGTCGCAAAGGCACGTACCCCAAGGGTCGTCCGATGCCTCATAGGACATATGCACTAGTAGACCGGTTTTCGGGGCCTGTCTAGAAACCTCTCACAGGGTCGCGATAGGACATCGGACCCGCCTTTCGAACAATTTCAATCTGATCGTCGTGGCTCGATCGGCCGGAAGCGCCGGGGCTACGTCGCAATTACGATGACGGTTTTCGGGGGTGCGGCGAATGTCGGATAACGAGCGCGCAATTCTTGAGCGCCAAACAGAGGCGCGCGCCGGAAATCCCGGCGCGGCGGTGCCGCCGCCGGCCGCCGCTCCGCCCAAATCGGCCGTCTCGCCCGGCGTGATCGCGGCCATCGGCGGCGTGGTGGCGGCGGGCGTCGTCGCCGGGACGCTGCTCCTCGGCGGGGCCGAGAAGACCGGCACCGTCGAGCGGCCGGCCCTGTCCCTCGTGAAGGCGAGCGAGATCGACAAGGCCAGCGGCACCGTCGCGCCGGAGGAGAAGGACAAGGTCGTCGAGGAGGCGAAGGCCTGCCGGGCGCCGCTCGCGAGCATGCGCCTGTCGAGGACGACGGCGAAGGGCGGCGGCGTGGTGCGGATCCGGGCCGGCAACTACCTGTCGCCGGCATTCACCGTCGCGGACGGGCCGATCGTCGTCGCGGTGCCGTTCCCCGGCCCCTACGAGGCCGGCAAGGGCGAGATCGTGATCGAGGGCGCGGCCAAGGACGTGTTCGTCCAGCTCAGCCCGGGCCTCACCGTCGACACCACCGAGGCGGTCAAGCGCATCCCGGTGATCTGGGATACCAGCAAGCCCTGCGGAGCCTGAGCGGTGTCGAAATCGGCCATCGTTCCGTTCGTCGTCTCGGGCCTCGTCGTCGCGGTCCTGACGCCGCTCCTGCTCAGCACCGAGTACGGCCCCGCCGCCTGGTGGAACGCGGCCTCGACCGAGATGCGTTGGCGCGCCGCCATCGGGGTCGCGGTCGCCGTCATGGCGGCCCTCGGGCTCTTCGTCACCGCGCTTGCAGGCCGCCGCGCCGAAGCGGCGCTCGGCCAGCCGCCGGCCGGCCTCCTCGGCCTGCCGCGCCTGATCCTCGCCCCGCGCCGGGTCGTCGAGGCCCGCTCGCCCGAGGCCGTGATCGCGACGCTCGAGGACATGGTCGGGCTCGCGCCGGTCAAGCGCGAGGTGAACGCGCTCATCGCCCGGCTCGAACTGGAGCAGCGGCGGCGCGCCGAAGGGCTGCCGGTCTCCGCGATCAGCCAGCACATGATCTTCACCGGCCCCCCGGGCGTCGGCAAGACCGAGGTCGCGAGGGCGATCGGCGAGATCTTTCGCTCCCTCGAGGTCCTGCGCCGCGGCCACCTCGTCGAGGTCGACCGGGCCGGGCTGGTGGCGGGCTATGTCGGCCAGACCGCCGCCAAGACCCTGGAGAAGTGCCGCGAGGCGCTCGACGGCATCCTGTTCATCGACGAGGCCTACACGCTCGCCGGCGGCAGCGGGGGCAACGACTTCGGCAAGGAGGCGATCGACACGCTGCTGAAGTTCATGGAGGACAACCGCGACCGGATCATCGTGATCGTCGCCGGCTACACCAACGACATGCGCCGGTTCGTCGACACCAATCCGGGCCTCGCGGGCCGCTTCACCAAGACGATCGAGTTCCCGCGCTACAGCCCGAAGGACCTCTGCGAGATCCTGCGCCGGATGGCGGCGCGCCAGCAATTCACCCTGCCGGACGGGTTCGAGGCGCGCCTCACGCCCTGGCTCGCCCAGCGCGCCCGGGCCGACGACTGGTCGAACGCCCGCGAGATGCGCACCCTGCTGGAGAAGGCCCGCGAGGCCCAGGCCGCCCGGGTCGCCCGCGAGGGCGGCGACCACCGCCGCATCGAGATCGTCGACCTGCTCCGGGCGACCGGCGAGGACGCCTGATCACGCCACACAGCCCCGGCCGCCCGAGATCCGCGCGCCGCCCGCGAGGGCATGGCCGCGCGGGCGATCGGCCCGCCCCCTCGAAGGTCCGTGACACCCCATGGAACGCCTCGACAAGCATCCCGCGGCCGTCTTCCTCGTCATCGTGCTGGGCGCGACGGGCGCGCTCCTCGCCCTGCGGCCGGACCTCCTCGGGGGGCTTGCCGCCTCGCCCGGGGCGACGCTTCGCAACGGCCTGATCCTCGGCGGCCTCGTCCTGGGCCTGCTGGCGGCGAGCTACATCCCGGCGCGGATCGAGGGGATGCGGCGCACGATGGCCGCGTCCCGCGCCGCCCGCCGGATCCGGCCGATCCGGTTCGAGGACGACGGCGCGGCCGCCGAGAAGCGCGATACGCTGGCCACCGCGCTGGCGACCCTGGAGGGCATGGTCGGCCTCGAACCGGTCAAGCTCGAGGTGAAGGGCGTCATCGCCCGGATGCAGGTCGAGCAGCAGCGCCGTGCCCAGAACCTGCCGGTCGCCGCGATGAGCCAGCACATGGTGTTCACCGGGCCTCCCGGCGTCGGCAAGACCGAGGTCGCCCGCATCCTCGGCCACGTGTTCAAGGCGCTGCGGGTGCTGCGCAAGGGCCACGTCGTCGAGGTCGACCGCGCCGGGCTGGTGGCGGGCTATGCCGGCCAGACCGCGATCAAGACCCTGGAGCGCTGCCGGGAAGCCCTCGACGGCATCCTGTTCATCGACGAGGCCTACACGCTCGCCGGCGGCAGCGGAGGCAACGACTTCGGCAAGGAGGCGATCGACACGCTGCTGAAGTTCATGGAAGACAACCGCGACCGGATCATCGTGATCGTCGCCGGCTACACCAACGACATGCGCCGGTTCGTCGACGCCAATCCGGGGCTCGCGAGCCGCTTCACCAAGACGATCGAGTTCCCGCCCTACGGCGCGCCCGACCTCGCCGAGATCCTCCGGCGCATGGCGAAGGCCCAGGGCTTCGTCCTGCCGGACGGGTTCGAGCGCGATCTGGCGTCTTACGTCGCCGCCCGCTCCCGCGCCGAGGACTGGGCCAATGCCCGCGAGATGCGCACCGTCCTGGAGAAGGCCCGCCAGGCGCAAGCCCTGCGGCTCGCCGCGCAGCCGGGCGGCGACATCGGCCGCATCGAGCCCTCCGACATCGCCGCGGCGCTCGGCCGGCCGACCGGCGGCGCCATCGACCTCGACGAGGCCCGCAAGGTCATCGCCCGCCTCGACGCGATGATCGGCCTCGCCCCGGTCAAGCAGCAGGTGAAGACCGTGGTGGCGCGGGTGATGGTCGACGCCAAGCGGCGCGCCGAGGGCGTCGAGGTCGGCGCGGTGAGCCAGCACATGGTGTTCACCGGCCCCCCCGGCGTCGGCAAGACCGAGGTCGCCCGGATCATGGGCGACATCTTCCGGACGCTCGGGGTGCTGCGCAAGGGCCACGTCGTCGAGGTCGATCGGGCCGGGCTGGTGGCGGGCTATGTCGGCCAGACCGCGGCGCGGACGCTCGAGCGCTGCAAGGAGGCGCTCGACGGCATCCTGTTCATCGACGAGGCCTACACGCTCGCCGGCGGCGGGGCCAACGACTTCGGCAAGGAGGCGATCGACACGCTCCTGAAGTTCATGGAGGACAACCGCGACCGGATCGTCGTGATCGTCGCCGGCTATACCGACGACATGGCCCGGTTCATCGACACCAATCCGGGCCTCGCGGGCCGCTTCACCCGCACCGTCGAATTCCCGCCTTACGACCCCTACGACCTCGTCGAGATCCTGCGCCTGATGGCGTCGCGCCAGTCCTTCCGGCTGCCGCCGCGCTTCGAGACGCTGCTGATCCCGTGGATCGAGGCCCGCGCCCGCCGCCACGACTGGGCCAATGCCCGCGAGATGCGGACCCTGCTCGAACGGTTGCGCGAGGCCCAGGCGCTGCGGCTCGCCGCCGACCCGCTCGGCGATCACGGCCAGTTCGAGCTCGCCGACGTCGAGCGCGCCCTCGGTGCCGCGGCCTGACACCCATGGATGGAATCTCGGATCGAAGCCCGGATCGAATGTCGGACCGGACGGGATCGGGACGCAGGCGGTCGCTCGCCGCCGCGCATGGCCGGCTCTGGTACGGCGAGGCCGGCTACCGGCTGGCCTGGCTCGCCCTGCCGCAGGCCGGCGCCGTGGTGGCGGCGGGCCTGCTCCTGGCCGTCGCCGGCCAGGGCGAGTGGGGCCGGCCGGCCACCGGCTCGCCCCAGCGCGTCGCCGCCCTCGAGGCGCTGCGCCAGCGCGCCGGGCGGGAGGGCGACCTCGCCGCCCTGAAGGAACTCACGGCCGCGGCCGAGGCGGGGGAGATCGACGCCGCGACCCGGCTGGCGAGCCTGGTCGACCCCCTCGTCGCCAAGGCCGCGCCGCGCAGCCCCGCGCCGCGGGACAGCGGGCGGGCGGCCGCGCTCTACCGCCCCGGCGCCGCCGCCGGCGACATCGTGGCGATCGCGCGCCTCGCCGACCTCCTGATGGAGGACGGGGCGAGCGAGCGCGAGCGCCGGCAGGGCTGCCGCCTCGGCCTGACCTGGCTCGACCACCCGCGGGTGAACCGCGACATGCTACGCGGCGAGGAGCGGCTGGCCGAAAAAATCGCCCGCTGCCTCGTCGATCCGCAGAGCGGCGTCGCGCAGGATCCCGACCGGGCAGGCGCCCTCGTGGTGGACACGCTGCGGCTCAAGTACGACCGGTCGATCCGCCAGTACGTCTACGGCCTCGGCCTGCAGAAGCCCGAGCTGATCCGCGGGATGCAGCGGGAACTCGCGGCGCGCACGCCCAACGGCTACACGGGCCCGATCGACGGGCGCGCCTCCGGCGAGACGGTGCTGGCCCTGGAGCGGGAAGCGGAGCTGCGCCCGTTCCCGCCGCAGCCGCGATCGATTCCGGCGACGCAGACGGACGCGGAGCAGGCGTTCCGGAGCCTCGTCGAGGCGGCGCGGCGCGATGCCGGCGCCCGGGCGCGGCTCCAGGCGATGGCGGACCGGGGCGACGCCAAGGCGTTGGCCAATCTCGGCGGCCTCTACAGCCCGGTCTACAACAAGGGCGAATTCTTCGCTCCCGATGCCCGCCGGGCGGCGCAGCTCATGGAGCGGGCCGCCGCGTCCGGATCGCCCGGGACCGGGATCGGGGCCGCCAGCCTCTACGACAAGGGCGTCGGCAACCTCGCCAGGGACCCGGCCAAGGCCGCCGCCCTGACGATCCGCGCGATCGCGGCCGATCCCTCGCTCGGGAACCTGCTCACCGATCCCGACATGAGCGCCGACTGGAGCCTGGCCTTCTGGGGCGGCGTCCAGCGCGAGCTCAAGGAGCGCGGCTTCTACGCCAACCCGATCGAGGACCGGCGCAACGACGCCCTCATCCTGGCGATCCGCCGGTTCCTTCGCGACGAAGCGGCGGCCGGCGCCCGCCCGGGAGGGCAGCGCCATGATTGAGCGGGGAATGACCGAGCGGAGCAACGCGCTCCTGCGGGCGCATGGCCGGCTCTGGTACAGCGAGGCCGGTTACCGGGCGGCCTGGCTCGCCCTGCCGCAGGCGGCGACCGTGGCGGCGGCGGGCCTGTGCCTGGCCATCGCCGCGGGCGGGGAATGGGGCCGGCCGGCCACCGCCTCGAAGGCGCGGATCGCCGAGTTCTCGTCCCTGCGCGACCGGGCCGGCAAGCAGGGCGACCGCAAGGCCCTCGACGAGCTGACCGCGCTCGCGACACGCGGCCAGATCGACGCCTCGACCCGGCTCGGGACGCTCTACGACCCGCTGGTCGCCGGGCTTCTCCCGAAGAAGACCACGCCCAACGACTTCTCCCGCGCCGCCGCGCTCTACGGACCCGGGGCCGCCGCGGGCGACCTGCTGGCGATGACGCGGCTCGCCGACGTGCTCCTCGACCCGGGCAACCCGAACGGCGACCTGCGGCGCGGCTGCCGCCTCGCCCAGGCCTGGATCGACGCGCCCGAGACCCTGGATAAGACGATCACCGGCGAGGAGGCGCTCGCGGTCAAGCTCGCCCATTGCTACGTCCGGCCCGGGAGCGGCCTGAAGCAGGATCCGGTCCGGGCCGGCGAACTCGTCACCGGCGTGCTGTGGCGGAGGCACGCGCCGACGATGACCGCCTTCATCAGCAATCTCGGCCTGCAGGACCCGGCCCTGATCGCGGGCCTGCAGCGGCACTACGCCAAGACCGGGCGCTACGTCGGCCCGGTGGACGGCAAGGCCAATCCCGCCCTCGTCACCGCCCTCCAGGTCTCGGCGGGAATCGCCGACACGGTCGCGACCCCGCGGCCCGAGCCGCGCAAGGCCGAGGCGAAGGAGCCGGCCCCGGAGATGACCGCGCTGATCCGGGCGGCCTGGACCGACGCCCGGGCGCGGGAGCGCCTCACGATGCGGGCCGAGGCCGGCGACGTCGACGCGCTCGCGGCCTGCGGACAGCTGTTCAACCCGGTCCTGAACAAGGGGCAGTCCTTCGCGCCGGACGCGCAGCGCGCCGTCTCCTACTACGAGCGGGCCGCCGCCGCCGGCCATGGCCGGTCCGCGGGCGAGGCCGCGGCGATCTACGATTCGGGCTGGGGCAACGTCGCCAAGGATCCCAAGAAGGCCGCCGCGCTCATCATGCGGGCGATCGACCTCAAGGACGACCAGGCCACGTTCTGGCTGCTCTATCCCGAAGCGGGCAATTTCAGCGGCCCGTTCTGGGGGGCGATCCAGGCCGAGCTGACGGCCCGCGGCTTCTACACCCTGCCGGTCGAGGACAAGCGCAATGCCAGCGTCGTCACGGCCCTGCTCGCCTACATGAAAGCCAAGTCATGACCCAGGCCTCAGCCAGAGCCGTCGCCGCGAGCGGCGTCGACCGGCTCGGCGCCCACGCGGCGCTGTGGTACGGGCAGGCGCGCTATCGCCTCGCCTGGCTCGTCCTGCCGCAGGCCGCGGTGGCGCTCGCCGCCGGCCTCGCGCTCGCCCTGGTGGGGACCGGCGCCGAATGGGGCAAGCCGGCCGACAGCAAGGAGAGCGAGAAGCTCTACGCCGATCTCCTCGAGAAGGCCGGGAAGGACGGCGACAAGACGGCGTTCGACAAGCTGAAGACGGCGGCCGAGGCGGGCGAGATCTCCGCCCGCTCCTTCATGGGCGTGCTCCACGATCCCGACATGACGTCGGTCTACCCGAAGAGCCCGGTCAAGCCCGACGTCGACAAGGCGCTGGGCTACTACCAGCGGACGGCGGATCTCGGCTATCCGGGCGCCCAGCGCGGCATGACCGAGTTGCTGCTCAACCCGGCCCACGGGCATTACGACGCGAAGCGCGGCTGCCGCTACGGGCTCGCGCTCCATGCCAACCCGGCCGTGGCCCGCGCCGGCTACGCCGGGTTCTGGCCGGCGCTCTACTGGCTCGCCGGCTGCTACGTCACGCCCGAGAGCGGCGTCCCGCGCGATCCCCAGAAGGCCGCCGACACCTACATGGAGACGGTGGCGGCCGGGGTGCGGGCGGCCGCGACCGACCTCACGGACGGGCTCGGCCGCCGGCCGCCCGATCTCGTCTCGGCGATCCAGCGCAACCTGACGCGCCGCGGCTTCTATTCCGGGCCGATCGACGGTACGGCCTCGCCGCAGACGATCGCGGCGGTCCGGGCCCTCTCCGGCAAGGCCGCGCCGACAGGCGGCAGTGCGCCGGCGGGCGGCGCGGCTCCCCCGGGCGGAGCCGCCGGGGGCGAGGGCAAGAACCCGGCGCCGCCCGCCTCGGAGCCCGTCCCGAGCGTCGACGCGCTGACGGCCCTGTACAAGAGCGCGCCCACGAACGCCGCCGACGCCGCGAAGCTGCGCGACTTCGCCGAGAAGGGGTTCGCGGTCGCCCAGTTCCTCTACGCGAGCCTGGTCTCGCCGACGAACAAGAATGCCGGGCAGGTCGCCCCGGACGGGCGCCTGGCCAGCCGGTACCTCGAACGCCTCGCCCAGGAGAAGGAGTTCGGCCCGGCCGCGGTCTCGGCGGCCTTCCTGTACGACATCGGCGGCGCCGACCTCCCGCGCGACCCGGCCAAGGCGGCGGACATGACCGTCCGCGCCCTCGAGCTCAAGGCCAAGGACATCCTGCCGAACCTCGAGAACGACAAGTGGGGCGCCGGCTACTGGGCCGCCCTGCAGCAGCGTCTGGCGGCCCGCAAGCTCTATCGCGGCCGCATCGTCGACCAGCGCAACGACCGCACCCTCCAGGCGGCCGGCGACCTCCTCGGCAACCCATAGGAGACCGGAGTGGTTCTCGACCCTCGATCCGGCCGGGTGCGGTCCCAGCGCCTCCCCGGCTTCCGCGTCGGCGCCGCGCTCGCCGTCTTCCTTACAGGGCTCCTGGCGCCGCCGGCCGCGCAGGCGCAGACGCCGACGAAGAGCCGCAAGGTCGACTGCTACGTCGAGGCCGACGGCAAGGTCCTGGCCGACGGTCTCTGCGAGTTCGTCACCGACCCGGTGCGCTACGGGGTCGGGGGCTTTCGCCTCGGCAGCCCGGACGTCGCGTCCGCGCGCTACGGGGCCGTCGTCACGGTGTCGGGGCCCGGCGGCGGCATGGCGACCTGGAACCAGTCGCCGGGCGGCGACCCGGAGGACGGACCCTCCGAGGTCGTCACCTCCCAGGGCGCCTGCTGGCGCGGCGAGCGCATCCGGGCCTGCGCCTGGAAGATCGGCGAGGGCCGCCCCGGCTTCGCCGGCCCGGCTGCGGCGCAACCCGCCGCGCCGCAGCCGGCCGGCCCCCAAGCCGCCCGCCTGCGCCCGGCCGACTGCTACCTCGAGGTCGAGGGCAAGGTCCGCCTCGACGGGTTCTGCATGCTCGTCCCGGAGGGCGGCCAGGGCGGGTTCGTGGTGCGGGCGCGGGCGAGCGGCAAGCCGGACATCCTCGCGCGGCTCGACCGCAAGGGCCAGGAGCCCGGCCGGGCCTGGGTGTTCTGGAACGAGCAATACCAGGACATGGATCCGGCCTTCGCCCTCGGCCAGGCTACGCAGAACGGCCCGTGCTGGGAGAATGCCCAGACGCGCTTCTGCGTCTGGCAGGCGGGGCAATCCCGCGGCGACTGGAAGCGGAGCGCCGGGGGCGCCGCGCCGCCTGCCTCGCCCCCTGCCGCCCGCGACGCCGCCGGGACGGAGGCGCCCGCGCCCGGCACGGTGCTGACGCTGACCTTCCGGGGCCGCTGCGAGGCGCTGGTGATCGACGGCGAGGACATGGGCGCGGCCTGCGCGCCGACGGCCTCGAACGAATCCACCGCCGGCTCGGCCCAGGCGGTGTTCAGCTTCGGCACGGGGGATGCCCGCACCGTCATGTTCCTGGCCTCGGCCAAGGGCTGGGTCGAGAACGGCACCCTGCGCCAGCCGATCGACCAGCTGCGCTACGAGGAGGCCGGCCGGAGCCACCTCGTGAAGGCCAAGGGCGTCTGCGAGATGCCGAACCCGATGGGCGGTCCCGTCGTCATCACCTGCAGCGCGCAGAGCGCCAACACGCCCTACTCGGCGCGCTTTCGCACCGACGGCAGCCGGCCGGTCCTGACGCGCTCGAGCCCCGGCTGAGCGGCCCGCGCGCAATCCCGTCCCGTTCCGATCGGCGGAGGTCACCATGCAACATCGCTCCCAGACGCATCGCACCCGCACGCTCGCGGCGCTCGCCGCCCTCGGCCTCTGGGGGGCCGGGCTCCCGGCGCTCGCCGAGACACAGAACAAGACCGCGCGCCCGGGCGAGCGGACCTTCCTCGATGCCTTCAGCCACTACTTCGCGACGCAGGGCTGCCGCTCGCAGGCCGCCCTGGTCGAGCTCGTCACTCCCCCGCGCGGCGGCCGCCTGGAGCAGCGGCGGGAAAACCGGATCCTCGGCTCGATCGTCGGCGACGACGGCCGCTCGGCACGCAGCGCCGACGGCTGCGAGGCGGTGAGGAAGGACGCGATGAGCCTCTACTACACGCCGCGCCCGGACTTCTCCGGCCTCGACACGCTGTCGGTCGACGTGACCTTCGGCGACGGGACGACGGTTTCCTACCTGTTCCGAATCACGGTGCCGGCGCCCGCGCGCCGCGAGGCCCCGCGAGAGGCCCCAGCAATGTCGCAAGCCCCGGCACGCCGCGACACCGGGCGGGACGCCGCGACGGCGCGGGCGGCCCCCGCGCAGGACACGGCCCGCGCCCCGGAGGGACGGGCGGCGACCGCCGAGGATTTCCTGCGCGAGGCGGCCCGCGATGCGACGCCCGGAAGCCGGCCGGCGCCCGCCGCCCCGCTCCCGAAGGCCACCGCATCCTCCACGCCCGATTCCGCTCCGCCGGCCCGCCCGGAGGTCCCGCAGGAGGTCGCCCCCGCCCGCCCCCCGCGCCCGCCGGCCCAGCGCCAGCTCTGACGCGTCCCGGAGCCTCGTCGCGAGATGCCTGGGGACACCAAGTCGATCGTGCTCGCCGCGATCTGCGTCGTCCTGGTCACCACCTGGATCGGCTTCATGGCGCATCTCGTCGCGACGAACAGGTCGCACATGCCCGCCGGGCCGCTCCTGATCGCGATCGCGCTGGAGACGGCGAAGTACGGCCTGATCCTGGCCGTGTGCGTCTGGGTCGCCGACCGCTGGCTCTGACGCGAGCCGGGCCCCGGGCGACGCGGCAGGGGCGCCCGATCCCACTTCACCCTCACGGAGACCGGACGACCATGCAGGCGCTGGACAGGACGATCGCCCCGCGGATCCTTCTCGCCGGGGCGATCCTCGCGGCATCCCCGGCCCCGGCCGCGCCGCCGTCCTTCGAGTGCGCGAAGGCCGCCTCGCGGGTCGAGCGGACGATCTGCGCCAGCGCGCCACTGGCCAGGGCCGACGCCGCCCTGTCGGCCGCCTACCAGGAGGCCCGCCGGGCCCTGGCGCCCGAGGCGGCGGCGCTGCTCCTCGTGGACGAGAAGCGCTTCCTCGCCGCGCGCGAGCGCGTCTTTTCCACCGGCGACAAGGACCCGGCCGCCCTGCTGCTCGGCGAGATCGAGGACCGCATCGCCTTCCTGCGCAGCCTGCGCGTCCCGCCGCCGGGACGCCTCGCGGGGACCTGGAGCAACCTCTTCGGCACCGCGACGGTCACGCCGGGTCCCGGGGGCGAGTTCGCCGTCAAGGTCGATGCCAACGAGCCGATCACCGCCCGCTGGACCTGCGGGGCGCAGGGCAAGGGCAAGGCCACGGGCGCTCTCCTCACCGTCTCACTCGGGGAGGACGGGTCCGCCCTCACCCTCGCCCGCGACGGCGAGACGCTCAAACTCGGGAGCGTTCCGGGGAAGGGCGAGGCGGAGGGAGCCGCGGATTACTGCGGGCTCAACGGCTCGGTCGACGGCATCTACTTCTTCGTCGAGCCCGCGGCGGCGCCGGCCCGCTGAGGATCGCCCCTCCGCCCGACGGATGCCCCGATGCGCCGCCATCCTCGCGGGGGAGCGGCGGCCCGCCCCGACCGACCAGAAGGAGGATTCCTCGTGACACATCAGCTGCTGCTGGCCGGCACGCTCCTGCTCATGATCGCCGCGGCGCCGCCCCTGATGGCGGCCTCGGGCATCGTCCGCGAGATCACGCTCTCGAGCGGCGGGCTCGCCGAGGTCACCCTCGCCGGCACCGTGGACGGCGACGCCACGATCGCCCTCGACGTCAGGGCCGACCAGATCGACGACATCCTCAAGAGCCTCGTGGTGCGCGATCCGGGCGGCACGGTGGGCGCCATGCGGCTCGACGGCGAGGACCAGGTCGAGGAAGTCCTGCGCGGCGTACCCTTCACGGCGGACGACCTCTCGTCCTCCGCCCAGCTCGCCGGCAAGCTCCAGGGCGTCGAGGTCCGGGTCGAGAGCGGCGGGCGGGTGCTCGAGGGCCGGGTGCTCGGCCTGTCCGAGCGCGAGGCCGGCGCCGAGACCGGGACGGTGAGGGTGCTGTCGCTCCTGACCGGGTCCGGCGCCCTCGAATCGGTGCGGGTCGACGACGGCCTGACGGTGACGATCCGCGACCCCGCGATGGTCGCGCGGATCGCCGAGGTCGTCGACGTGGCCGGCCGGGCCAAGGCGAGCGGGGCGCGGCGGGTGGAGATCGCCCTGTCGGGCACCGGCGCGCGCGAGGTGCGCCTGACCTACGTGGTCGCCGCCCCGGTCTGGAAGACGAGCTACCGCATCGTCGATAACGGCGACGGCCGGGCGAACCTGCAGGCCTGGGCGATCATCGAGAACGCGCTCGGCGAGGACTGGAAGGGGGTGGACGTCACCCTGTCGTCCGGTGCGCCGGTGACGCTGCAGCCGCGCCTGCACCGGCGCACCTGGCGCCGGCGCGCGGAAGCGCCGGTGCCGGTCGAGGATCTCGGCATGCCCGACCTCGATGCCGGCACGCTCGCCGCACGGCCGGCAGCCCCGCCGATGCCGGCGCCGATGGAGCGCATGAGGCGGTCTGCCGACGCCCGCTACGAGGCCGCCCCGGCCGCGGTGGCGGCGCAGCCCACGGAGGGCGACGTGGTGGCGACGTTCCGGCTGCCCCACCCGGTCGATCTCGGGGTCGGCCGCACGCTGTCGGTGCCGATCCTCGACACCGAGATCGAGGCGGCGCGGATCGCGCTGTGGAAGCCCGGGCAGGGCCCCCACCCGATCGCCGCCCTGATGCTGCGCAACGGGACCGGCACGACGCTGCCGCCGGGCATCCTCACCGTCTACGATCGCGCGCTCGGCTATGTCGGCGATGCGCGGCTGCCCGCGACGCCCGCCGGCGAGCAGCGCTTCGCCGCCTTCGCGGCCGACCGCAAGGTCGGCGTCCGGGCCGAGGCGAAGCCCGCCGAGGTGGTGACCCGGATCACGGTCGTCGACGGCGCGCTGCGGGCGACCGCGCGCACCCGCGAGGAGACGGTCTACACCGTGAAGGGCGCGCCCGACGCGGCGCGCACCGTCGTCATCGAGCATCCGCGCCGCGACGGCTGGGCCTTCTCGTCCCCGGCGCGCGACGGCGAGACCGCGGCCGCCTACCGGCTGAAGCTCGATGTGGCCGCCGCGGGCACGGCCGAGGCCCGGGCGGTGCTGGAGCGCGTCCAGACCGACACCTACGCCCTCGCCGAGGCCGAGGCCGGGATGCTGGTGAGCTGGAGCGCGCTCGCCGACGACCCGGCCCTGGCGGACGGCCTCAAGGCCCTGTCCCGGGCCCGCGCCGACAGCCAGGCGGCGACGCGCGAGATCGCCGAGATCGGCGAGCGCATCGCGACGATCACGACCGAGCAGGAGCGCATCCGCGGCAACCTCGGCGTCGTCCCGAAGGACAGCGAGCTCGCCCGGCGCTACCTCGCCCAGATGGGGACCCAGGAGGACGCGCTCGCGAGGCTCGGCACGACGCAAGACGAGGCGCGGGCGCGTCTCGGGACCCAGGAGGCGCGGGTCCGCGCGCTGATCGCGGAGCTGTCGGGACGCGAGCCCCGGCCATGACGGCGCTTCTCGCGATGGGCTCGATCGGCCTCAAGCTCGGGATCCTGGTCGCCGTCGCCCTCGGCAGCGGCGCCGTCGGTTATCGCCTGGGCCGGGACCTCGACGTCTTCCTGCCGGCGGACCGGTCCCCGGCCCGGCGGGCCCTGCGCCTCGTCGACCGGATCGCGGTCGAGCGCGGCCTCGCCCGCGGGGACCTGCTGCGGGCGGTGCTGGAGGAAGACGCGCGTTCGACCGCCGGAGCGCCCCGTCGATGACGCCGATCACCGAACGGGACAGGGCCTTCCTGCGCCGCGAGTGGAGGGACCTCGGCGGGTGCGTCGTCCAGGACGATCCCGATCCCGCCGACCATGACGCGATCTACGCCTGGGTGCTCGATTTCATCGACAGCGGCGTCGACGACCCGGACTACCCGCACGTCCACGGCCTGATCGATCACAGCCTCAACTTCGACATTCCCTTCGCCGCGACGGAGCGGGTGCGCGGCGAGCTGATGACGATCGCGCGCAGGAAGCGCGCGGATCCGGGCTGGCGCCGCCATCCGTGAGGGCGCCGGGGCGCCGGCGCCTCACTCCCGGCCGGGGTCCGGCGCGTCGTCGCCGTCGAGCTGCTCGCTCTGGAGGAGGTCGTGGATGGCCGCGAGGCGGGGCGCCGCGCCGTCGCCGAGGGCGAGGCCGAGCCGCACGCTCAGGATCTCGATCACGATGATCTGCGCGATGGTGGCGTCGGTCCCGACCCGCATCGTCGCGTCCCCCGGCACGTCGACGGCCAGAAGAATGTCGGCGGCGCGGGCGAGCGGCGTGCCGGTGCGGGTGATGGCCACCACCGTGGCCCCGGCCCGGCGGGCGACCGCGACGGTGCGCAGGAGCGCCGGCATCCGCCCGACGAAGGAGATCGCCACCAGCACGTCGCCTTCGCCCAGGCAGGACGCCGCGGTAAGCTGGAGATGCGCGTCGGAGAACGAGTTCGACGGGATGCCGAGCCGGAACAGGCGGGCGTGGAGGTCGTGGGCGAGGAAGTGCGAGGTCGCGCCGGTGCCGGCGGTGTCGACCCGCCTGGCCGCGCGGATCGCCGCCACCGCCGCCTCGATCCGGTCGGGATCGATGCTCGACTGCCACTCGGCCAGCATCGAGGTCACGCTGCCGACGACGTTGCGCACCACCTCGCCGGGGGCGTCGGTCGGCCGGACGCTGCGGTGGACGTAGGGGGTGCCGAGCGCCAGCGAGCCGGCGAGCTTCAGCTTCATGTCGCGCACGCCCTCGCAGCCGACCGCGCGGGCGAAGCGCACGATGGTCGGCGCGCTCACCCCGGCCCGCTCGGCCAGGAGCTCGACCCCGGTCTGGACCACCCAGGCGGGGTCGGCGACGATCATCCGGGCGATCCGGGCCTGCGTCTCGGGCAGGCTCGCGAGCGTGTCGCGCAGGTTGCGCAGCAGGTCGGAGGAGGACCCGGCTTCCGCACCCTCCGCCATCAGGCCGCCTCCCGCATCTCGGAGGCGTCGCGCAGGCAGGCGAACCGGTGCCCGTCCCCGGCCTCGCGCATCGGCGGCACGGCGCTCGCGCAGGCCTCGCCGGCGAGCGGGCAGCGGGTGCGGAAGACGCAGCCCGACGGCGGCGCGAGCGGGCTCGGGATGTCGCCGGTGAGGAGGCGCGCGATGCGCGGCGCATCGGGATCGGCCTTCGGCGAGGCGGCGAGCAGCGCCCGCGTGTAGGGGTGGCGCGGACGCGCCGCCACCTCGGCGGTCGGCCCGATCTCCATGACCCGGCCGAGATAGAGCACCACCACCCGGTCGCAGAGGAGTTCGACCACGTCGAGGTCGTGCGAGATGAACAGCATCGCCAGCCCGAGCCGGGCCCTGAGGTCCTGGAGCAGGTTGAGCACCTGCGCCTGCACCGAGACGTCGAGGGCCGAGACCGGCTCGTCGGCGACGATCAGCCTCGGCTCGACGGCGAGCGCCCGGGCGATGCCGATGCGCTGGCGCTGGCCGCCGGAGAACTCGTGCGGGAAGCGGTCGAGATGCTCGGGGGGCAGGCCGACGAGGTCGAGGAGCTCGGCCATGCGCTCCCGGCGCCGGCCCCGGGCGAGGCCGTGGGCATCGAGCGCCTCGCCCAGGATGCCGGAGACCCGCAGGCGCGGATTGAGGCTGGCATAGGGGTCCTGGAAGATCATCTGCGCCCGGCGCCGCAGGGGCTTCAGGCGCCGCTCGGGCAGGGCCGAGACGTCCTCGCCCTCGAAGCGGATCGTGCCGCCGGTCGGATCGACCAGGCGGAGCGCCAGCCGCCCGATCGTCGACTTGCCCGAGCCCGATTCGCCCACGAGCCCGACGACCTCGCCGGGGGCGACCGTGAAGCTCACGTCCTCCACCGCCCGCACCTGGGCCGGCGGGCGGCCGAAGCGCTTGGTGAGACCCTGCACCGCGAGAATCGGGTCGATCGAAGCGGTCGAACGGCTCACATCTCCCTCCAGAACAAGCAGCGGGCGGCGCGCCCGGGGGCAATCGCCTCGAGCGGCGGCGGCGTGGTGCGGCATTCCTCCCGCACCCGCTCGCAGCGGGGCGAGAAGGCGCAAGCCGCGCGGATCGCGGCGGCCCGCCCGAGGGAGCCGGGAATCGAGCGGACGTGCCGGCGCCCGTCCGGGCCGCGGGTCGCCCGCGCCGGCAGCGAATTGAGCAGCCCCGCCGTGTAGGGATGGCGCGGACGGCGAAACAGGTCGCCGACCGGCCCGGTCTCGACGATGCGGCCGGCATACATCACCGCCACCCGGTCGGCGACCTCCGCCACCACGCCGAGATTGTGGGTGATGAACAGGACGCCCATCCCGGTCTCGCGCCGCAGCCGGTCGATCAGCGACAGGATCTGGGCCTGGATCGTCACGTCGAGGGCGGTCGTCGGCTCGTCGGCGATGAGGAGCCGCGGGTTGCACGCCATGGCGAGCGCGATCATCACCCGCTGGCGCATGCCGCCCGACATCTGATGCGGGTAGTCGTGCAGGCGCTTGGCCGCGGCCGGGATCTCGACGAGTTCCAGCATCTCCTGCGCCCGGCGCAACGCCGCGCGCCGGTCGAGCCCGAGGTGGAGCCGCGCCGATTCGGCGATCTGCTCGCCGGCGGTCAGCACCGGGTTGAGGCTCGTCATCGGCTCCTGGAAGATCATGGCGATCTCGGCGCCGCGCAGGCGCCGCACCCGGTCGGGCGCGGCCGCGGCGAGGTCGACGGTCTCGCCGGCCTTGGTCCGGTACAGGATGCGGCCCTTCGCGACGCGGCCGGCCGGGCGCGGCAGCAGCCCCATCACGGCGAGGCTCGACACCGACTTGCCGGAGCCGGATTCGCCGACGAGCGCGACGGTCTCGCCGGGAGCGACGCAAAGGTCGACGCCGATGACGGGAGCGACCTCGCCGTCCTCCGTCCGGAAGCGGACCTCCAGGTCCTCGATCGAGAGGAGAGCCTGCGTCATCTCACAGCGCCTTGCGCAGCTTCGGGTCGAGCATGTCGCGCAGGCCGTCGCCGAGGATCTGGAGCGAGAGGGCCGAGAGCACGATGGCAAGCCCCGGATAGAGCACGGTCCAGAAGGCCCGGTCGGCGTATTGCTGGCCCGACGCGATCATCGTGCCCCAGGTCGGGATCTCCGGCGGCACGCCCGCGCCGAGGAACGACAGGCCGGCCTCCGCCAGGACCGCGTAGGCGAAGATGAAGGTCGCCTGGATCAGGATCGGCGAGGCGACGTTCAGGAGGATGTGCACGGTCAGGATGCGGGGCGTACCGACCCCGAGCGCGCGGGCCGCCTCGACGAAGGGCAGTTCGCGCACCACCAGCGTCGAGGCCCGCACCACCCGCACCACCCGCGGCGTGTAGACGATGGCGAGCGCCAGCACGACGTTGCCGGCGGAGGCGCCGAGCACGGCGACGAGGAAGATGGCGAGCAGGATGTCGGGCAGCGCCATCAGGGCATCGACCACCCGCATGATCGGCCCGTCGAGCCGACGGTCGTAGCCGGCGAGGATCCCGAACAGGGTGCCGGTGAGGCAGGAGGCGAGCACCACCGAAAAGCCGATCCCCAGAGAGGCCCGGGCGCCGTAGACGACCCGCGAGAACACGTCGCGGCCGAGCTCGTCGGTGCCGAGCCAGTGCTCGGACGAGGGCGGGCGCAGGCGGCGCACCACCCGCATCGCGCCGGGATCGAAGGGGGAGACCCACGGGGCGGCGAGCGCCACCACGACGATCGCGAGCAGCACCAGGGCGGCGGCGAGGACGAGCTTGCGCCGAAAGAGGCGGCGCAGGAACAGCATCGCGGGGGCGGATCGGAACGCCGCCCCCTGCACGGTCGGGGCACCGGTCGCGGGACTGGTCATGCGGTCACCCGGGGATCGACGAGGCGGTAGATCAGGTCGACCGCGAGGTTGATGAGGACGTAGAGGCCGGCCACCATCACGAGCGCGCCCTGGATGACGGGATAGTCGCGCCGCAGCACCGCCGAGACCACGAGGTTGCCGATCCCGGGCAGGCCGAACACCGTCTCGGTGACGATGGCCCCGCCGATGAGCAGCGCCACCGTGAGGCCGAGCACGGTGACGATCGGAACCAGCGCGGTCCCGAAGGCGTGGCGCAGCACCACCCGGCTCTCCGGCAGGCCCTTGGAGCGGGCGGTGCGGACGTAGTCGTTCGACAGCACGTCGAGCATCGAGGCGCGGGTGAAGCGGGTGATCAGCGCCGAGTTGACGATGCCGAGGACGATCGAGGGCAGCACCAGGTGCTCCAGCCGCTCGCCCAGGCTCGCGCCGGGCGCGCCGTAGCCGGCCACCGGGAACCAGCCGAGGCGCACGGCGAAGAGCTGGATCAGGATCAGGCCGAGCCAGAAGCTCGGCACGTTGGCGGCGAGCAGGGCCAGCCCGCTCACCATCTGGTCGACGATCCGCCCCCGCCACACCGCCGAGACGATGCCGGCCGGCACGCCGACGAGGGCGGCGATGGAGACCGAGAACAGGGCGAGGAAGAAGGTCGGCTCGGCCCGGTCCCACAGGACCGTGGTCACCGGCTGCTGCAGGAAGATCGAGCGGCCGAAATTGCCGGTGGCGATCTCCTTCAGCCATAAGCCGAACTGGACGAGGAGCGGCCGGTCGAGCCCGAACGTGGCGCGCAGCCGCGCGACGTCCTCCGGCGAGGCCTGGTCGCCCAGCATGATCGCCGCCGGGTCGCCGGGGGCGAGGCGGGTGAGGAAGAACACCATGGTGGCGACCAGGAACAGCACCACCAGGAGGCCGCCGAGCCGGCGTGCGAGAGAGATCCACATCGGGCTGGCGCCTTTTTTGATCCGACCGATACGGGACACGACACCGACGGGAGACCCGCCGTGATCCGGCTCTTCCACCCGCGACCTCATCCTGAGGTGCCGGCGATCGAAGATCGCTGGGCCTCGAAGGAGGGATCCAGCGATCTCGGGGGCATCTGGAGCCCTCCTTCGAGGTCAGTCCATCTGCGATGGACCGACACCTCGGGATGAGGTCGCGGGTGGGAGGGGATGACGACGAAGCCGGACAGCTCCGTCGCAGAATCGTCGTCCTTCCGTGCCCGATCGACGGAGTTGATCATCTCCATCGCGATTTCGGGCGCCGCTTCCGCGATCTCGGCTTGACGGAGCGGGCTCTTGCCGCCTCACGCCGCCTCGACGTTCCAGAAGGCCGGCCACGGCATCGGCGCGAAACCCTTCAGCTTGCCCGAGAGGCCGGACAGGGCCGCGAAGTTGCCGACGCGGATGTAGGGCACTTCCCGATAGATCGCCTCCTGCACCGGGCCCCACAGCACGCCGCGCTTCCCCGGATCGGTCTCGGCGTTGAAGGCCGACAACGCCGCCTTCTTCGCCGGCGTGTCCCACCAGCCCGGGGCGCCGTCGCCGAGCTGGGGCGGCGTCAGCATGGGTTCGGGCAGGAAGGCCGAGTGGGTGACGTAGACGTCCCACAAGGCCGGGTCGCCGCGGCGGGAGACGAGCGTCGCCCAGTCGACCACGTCGAGGGTCACCTTGAAGCCGGCGGCGCGCAGCGCCTCGGCCATGACGAGCGCGATGCGGTTGTGGAAGTCGTACTGCTTCGAGTTGAGGATGCGGATCGGCGTGCCGTCGTAGTTCGCTTTCGCCAGCAGGGCCTTGGCGCCCTTGTCGTCGCCCTTGTCGTAGGCCTGCGTGCCGGCGGTGGAGTGGAAGGGCGATCCCTTCGGGAAGTGGCTGCCCGTCGCCTCGAAGAACTTGTCTTCGCCGAAGGCCGCCATCAGGAGCTCGGTGTCGCTGAGCGCCATCTGGAGCGCCTGGCGCACCGTCTGGTCGGCGCAAGGACCCTGCCGGGTGTTGAGCACGAGGTAGGGGAAGCCGAACGGCATCGTCAGCACCGGCTTCACGCCGGACGCCTTGGCGATGCGCCCGTTGCTCTCGACGGGAAGCTGGTCGACGAAGTGGTACTGGCCGGCGACGACGCCCTCGACCCGGGTGTTGGCGTTCGGCACCGGGATGAAGCGCAATTCCGGGATCGCCGCGGTGCGCCGCCCGGCATAGCCGCTCGGGGCCTCGCTGCGGGCGGCGTAAGACTCGTGGCGGGTCAGCACCACGAACTGGTCGGGCCGGCGCTCCTTGAACCGGTAGGGGCCGGTGCCGACGAACTCGGCGAGCGGGTTGGCGATCGCCTCCCGGGCCATGATGGCGGCGAAGCCCGACGGCAGGGCGAGGTGGGCGAGCAGCGCCGGGTTGACCGCCTTGAGGACGATCTCGACCGCGTGCGGGCCTTTCGCCGTCAGGCTCGTCAGCCCGGCCGCGATGCCCTTGCCGCGGGGCGTCATCTCCATCCAGCGCTTGAGTGAGGCGACGACGTCCTCGGAATCGAGCGCCCGGCCGTTATGGAGCGGCACGCCCTCGCGGAGCGGGATCGTGTAGGTCTTCCCGTCCGGGCCGATCGTCGGCAGCGCCGCGGCCAGCATCGGCTGGACGGTCCAGCTCGCATCGAACGTGTAGAGCGGCTCGAACACGTGCTGCATGATCGTGCCGACGAGGTCGGCGGTCGAAGCCATCGGGTCGAGCGATTGCGGCTCGCCCACCATCGCCAGGTTGACGCTGGCCATGCCGCCCGCGCCGCCGCCCTGCGCCAAGGCGGAGGCCGGCACCAGCGGGGCGAGCGCGAGGCCGGTCGCGAGGGTGCGGCGGGTCAGGCCGGCGCGCGGGCTGTCGGTGGGGGCCATGGACGTCTCCTGGACGGCGCTTTTGTAAAATTATTTCACGTTTTTATCGTGCGTCAAGCGACCTTCCGCGATCCAAACCGGCCATCTCGGTTTCCGGTTGCGGCTTCCACGGTCGTTGTGTAAATTTTTTTCGCAACCTCGTCAGCCAGCGGACTCCATGACCTTCGATCTCGTGCTCGCGGGCGGCCGCGTCGTCGACCCGTCCCAGTCCATCGACCGCGTCGCCGACGTCGCCTTTACGGACGGCAAGGTGGCGGCCGTCGGCGAGGGGCTTTCCGCCTCGGCCCGGGCGGTCCACGATTGCGCCGGTCGTCTCGTCACCCCGGGCCTCATCGACCTGCACACCCACGTCTACTGGGGCGGCACCTCGCTCGGGGTCGACGCGCCGGCGCTCGCGCGCTCGGGCGCGGTCACGACCTTCGTCGATACCGGCAGCGCCGGTCCCGGCAACTTCGCGGGCTTTCGCCGCCACGTGGTCGAGCCCTCGCCGGTGCGCATCATCCCGCTGATGAGCGTGTCGTTCGCCGGCATCTACGCCTTCTCGAAGCGGGTGAATGTCGGCGAGAGCGGCGACCAGCGGCTGTTGTCGGCGCCCGCCGCCCTCGAGGTGGCGCTCGCCAACCGCGACGTGCTCGGCGGCCTCAAAGTCCGGGTCGGCCGCAATGCCGGCGGCACGTCGGGCATCGTGCCCCTCGACATCGCCCGGCAGGTCGCGGACGCGGCCGGCATGATGCTGATGGTCCATATCGACGAGCCGCCGCCGACGCTCGCCGAGGTGTTGGAGCGGCTGCGCCCGGGCGACATCCTGACTCACGCGTTCCGGCCGTTCCCCAACACCCCGGTCACCGCCGACGGGCGCGTGCGCCCCGAGGTGCGGGAGGCCCGCGCCCGCGGCGTCGTGTTCGACATCGGCCACGGCATGGGCTCCTTCGCCTTCTCGGTCGGGCGCACGATGCTGGAGAACGGCTTCCCGCCCGACTGCATCTCGTCGGACGTGCACACGCTGTGCATCGAGGGGCCGGCCTTCGACCTCCTCACCACGATGTCGAAGTTCCTCTGCATCGGCATGCCGCTCACCGAGGTGATCCGCGCCGCCACCGACAACCCGGCTCGCGCCTTGACCCGCCCCGACCTCGGCACGTTCCGGACGGGTGCGGCCGGCGACGCCTCGGTCCTGTCCCTCGACGAGGGCCGCTTCGACTACGTCGATTCGACGGGTGCGCACCTTGCCGGCGAGCAGCGCCTGTCGGCCAAGGCCACCATCATCGGCGGCGCCGTCTTCCACGCCAACTGAGAGGATTCCCGCATGACCCCCGAACAGAAGCTCGCCGAGCTCGGCCTGACCCTGCCCCAGGTCCCGGTGCCGGTCGCCAACTACGTGCCCTACCGCATCGTCGGCGACCTCCTCTACCTCTCGGGCCAGGGCCCCAAGCGCCCGGATGGCACCTACCGCCCCGGGCGGCTCGGCCGCGACGCCACGATCGAGGAAGCCTACGCCGACGCGCAGCTCGCCGGCCTCCAGCTCCTCGCCGTCGCCAAGGCGGCGCTCGGCGACTTGTCGCGGATCACCGCGGTGGTGAAGCTCCTGGGCATGGTCAACGCCGAGCCCGACTTCGCCGACCATCCGAAGGTGATCAACGGCTGCTCGGACCTCCTGGTCGACGTGCTCGGCGAGGCCGGCCGCCACGCCCGCTCGGCGGTCGGCATGGGCTCGCTGCCCAACGCCATGACGGTCGAGGTCGAGGCGATCCTCCAGATCGCGCCCTGAACGCCCGTTCCGCCGCCGCCTCAATGCGGGCGCGGCGGCTCGGGCGGGCAGGCCGCGGCGGCGTAGCGCCGGCGCTTGGCCGCGTACATCTGCGCGTCCGCCCGGGCGACGGCCGCGCGGAGCGGGCCGTCGCCGGTCCAGGTCGCGAAACCCAGGGACGCGCTGGGGGCGAGGGGGCTCGCCGCCGCCGCGGCGTCGAGCGCGGCCAGGATCCGGCCCATCAGGTCCTGCGCCGCCTCGGGGCCGGTCGCCGGCAGCAGCAGCACGAACTCGTCGCCGCCGATCCGCGCGGCACCGGCGGGGGCGTGGCCGGCCAGAAGGTCGCCGAACCGCCGGATCTGGGCATCGCCGGCCTCGTGGCCCCAGCGGTCGTTGACGTTCTTGAGCCCGTCGAGGTCGGCCAGGATCACCGAGACCGGCGCGGCGCGATCGTCCTCGAGGCGCACGAGCGCGGCCTCGTAGCCGGCGCGGTTGAGGAGGCCGGTGAGCGGGTCGGTGAAGCCCAGGGTCTCGAGGCGGACCTCCTCCCGCTTGTTGTCGCCGATATCGGTGAGCGCGACCTGAACGAGGCGGCGCGTCCCGTCGGGATCGGGCAGGCGGGAGGCTTGCACCTTGAGGTGAAGGTCGCGGCCGTCGCGGTGGCGCAGGGTGACGTCGCGGCTCGGGTGCTCGTGCCCGGCCCAGAGGTCGAGGATCTCCTCGACGAAGGCCTCGCGCGCTCCCTCGCCCGGATCGGCGGCGAGATGCGCCGCCAGGGCGTCGCGGTCGGCGACCCCGAACAGCGCCAGCGCCGGGCCGTTCGCGGCCACGATCGTCCGCGCCGCCCGCGCGGCCGCGATCCAGGCCGGATGCGCCGCCAGGTGGCCGGGAAGATCGGCGACGCCGCCCGCGCGCAGGGAGGCCAGCATGGCGGCGAGCGCGGCGTCGTCCCGCACCAGGGTCGGCACCGGCGAATGCGCGAACAGGTCCGCGGCCAGGCGGCGGCTTGCCGCCTCCTCGCGCCGCCGCTCCTCGCGTGCGGTGATGTCCTCGATCGAGATCAGGTAGCGGCCCCAATCGGCCTCGTGCCCGGGAAGCATCTGGCCGGCATAGCTCACGTCGATCACCCGTCCGGTGACCGTGAGGTTGCGGGTGACGAGGCGGACATGCGTCTCGCCGTCCCAGAGCCGGCACAGCACCTCGACCAGCGCGGCGGCGTGCGGATCGTGGAAGATCGCCGGGATGTGGGCGAACAGCTCGGCCTCGTCCCGCGCCTCGTAGGTCGCGAGCGTCCGGCGGTTGACCCGCAGGATGCGGATCCGGCTCTGGCACGCCAGCAGGTGGTCGGGGTCCGAGAGCCAGGCCCGCAGGTCGGTCATGCCGTCGGCCTTCCAGCCGTCGAGGCAGGCCTTCAGCGCGGCGAGATCCTGCAGCCACAGCGAGGTGGGTGCGAGGTCGAAGAGCATCGTTTCGGGTTCGCCACCCCGTGGCGCGGTCGGCATCATCGAATGAACGGGCGAAGGGTATCGGTCGTCTGTCAGGGGGTCCCCTGTACCGCGGCGGGCAGGAGGAGGACCACGCCTTTGTGACGACAGAGCACGGTTATGCGCGCAATCACCCGGCCGCTTCCCTTTCGTCGGCACCGGGAGGGTGACCGGCGCCCCCGGCAGGCGGGGCCGGGCCGGCCCGTCGGTTTGCCATCGCGCGGGCGGGATGCGAGACCTGCGCCGCGTGCCCGATGCGCCATGCCGGCTCGGGTCGCATCGTCTCCCGCAACGATGGGTGTCGTGATGAAGAGAATGGCTGCCGCCGCGTCGATCGTCCTGGCCGGGACGCTGCCCGGCATGGCACAGTCCTGCGACGAGCTGTGGTATCAGCGCAACTTGATCTACAAGGAAGCCGGCTACTGCTTCAAGACGGCGAACGCCGTTCGCAGCTTCGGCAATGCCGGCTGCCGGTTCGACAACCAGGCCGACGTGCCGCTCTCCGCCCGCGACCGGGCCGAGATCGACAGCATCCGGTCGATGGAGCGCACCATGCGGTGCGCGCCGTAAGCGGCGCGAGACCGGCCGCCCCGGCCTCAGCCGCGCGCGGCCGAGGCCGGGGCGAACCGGCCGAGGCCGAAGGGCGCGACGTCGATCCGGCTGCGCCCCTCGGTCATGATCTCGGCCGCGACGAGGCCGATCCCGGCCGAGTGCTTGAAGCCGTGCCCCGAGCAGGCCGAGACCACGAGGACGCGGTCCCGCTCCGGGTGGCGGTCGATGATGAAGCCGCGGTCGGGCGTGACGGTGTAGAGGCAGGCCGCGGCCGCGACGACCCGCGGGGTCGCCCCCGCGAGACGCCCGGCGATGTGGCGGCGGTACATCGCGCCCGATTCCCCCGGGTCGACCGTGCGGTCGGCGGTCTCGGCGGTGGTGGCGTCGGCGTATTGCTCGGTCGCGACCTTGACGCTGCCCTCGCCCGGCTGCGGCGGGAAGCCGTAGAAGTATTCGGTGTCCGCCGTGCCGTACATCCAGATGTAGACCGGCGTGTCGGCCCGGTAGGCGCGGGCGTCGTCGAGGGCGTACCAGTGCAGGAGCTGGCGCTTGACGCTCAGGAGGTCGGTGAAGGGCGGGCCGAGGAGCGGCGCCGTCCAGGCCCCGGCGGACACCACCACCTGGCCCGCCGCGAAGGTCCCGGCCGAGGTCTCGACGCGCACGCCGTCGCCCTCCTGCACGATCGCCAGGACCTCGACGCCGGTGCGGATCGCGCCCCCGAGGGCCGCGGCGCGGGAGAGCTGCGCGGCGATGCAGGCCTCCGGGCGGACATAGCCGCCGCCGGGCTCGTAATAGGCGATCTCGTCGCCCGACAGCCCGAGGAATTGCGGGAAGCGGCGGGCGACCTCGCGCCCGTCGAGAACCTCGTGGGCGATTCCGAACTCTCGCGCGGCGCGGATCGAGGTGCGGACGAAATCCGGCATGCCGTGATGCGAGGCGGTGCCGGACCCCGGCGCCATCACCAGCGCGCCGCAGGCCTCGAGCAGGTGGGCGCCGGTCTCGGCCTCGATCTCGCGCCAGATCCGGTGCGAGGCGAGCACCAGCGGTACGTAATCGCGCCCCTCGCCGATGCCCTGGCGGGTGATCCGGGTCTCGCCGTGGCTCGATCCCATCGTGTGGGGCGGCGTGAACCGGTCGAGCCCGATGACCGAGGCGCCGCGCTTCGCGAGCTGGTAGAGCGCCGCGCTCCCCATCGCCCCGAGGCCGATCACCAGGAAGTCCGCCCGCTCCGCCATTCGCCGCCGCCCGCCTCTCTCTCCGCAACGGCCGCACGCTGCCCGAAAGGCGGCGTCCCCGGCAACCCGCACGGGCGAGGGGAGGGGGCGCGTCAGGCGCCGAGCGGGCCGGTATGGTGCTCGAGCGCGCTCCAGGCCTCCCGCCCGAACCGGGCCTTCCAGTCGGCGTAGTAGCCCGCCGCCTCGAGCGCCGCCCGGAACGGGGCGCGGTCCGGGGTCGAGACGACGAGGCCCTTGGCGCGCAGCCGCGCCTCGCTCTGCGTGTTCATCGCCACGAAGGCCTGGCGCTGGCGCGCGACCGCCGCGTCGAGGTGGCGGCCGATCAGCGCCTGCGCGTCGCGCGGCAGGTCGTTCCAGGTCCGGCCGTGGGCGAGGATCCACAACCCGTCCCAGGAATGGCCGGTGCGCGAGAGGTAGCGCTGCACCTCGTAGACCCGCGTCGCCTCAATCTGCGGCAGCGAGTTCTCCATCCCGTCGGCGAGGCCGGTCTGCAGAGCCGCGTAGGTCTCGGCGAGGCCGATCGTCGTCGGCGCGGCGCCGAGCGCCCGGAACAGCGAGGTCAGGAGCGGGCTCGGCGGCACACGGATCTTGAGACCGCGCAGGTCGGACACCGCCGCGACCGGCCGCGCCGCCGTGATCACGTCGCGAAAACCGTTGTCGACGACCCGGAACGCCGTCAGGCCTACCTTGGCGAGGCCGTCGCGGATACGCTCGCTCAACGGTCCCTCGTCGAGGGCGGACCACAGCGGCACGTAGCCGGTGAAGGCGTAGGCCACGCCCGGTATCCCGGCGATCGGCACCAGGGTCTGCAGCGAGCTCGCCGACGAGAGGGTGAACGCGATGGCGCCCGCGCGCAGCTGCGACTGCATGCTGAGCTCGCCGCCGAGCTGGCTGTCGGGATAGAGCGTGATGTCGATCCGGCCGTCGCTCTCGGCCCGGATGGCGTCGAGCGCCTCGACGAGGCAGGTCGTGGCCGGGTGGCCCTGCGGCATCGGCGAGCCCATGCTCATCCGCAGGGCGTCGGCCCGCCCGCGCGCGGGGGCGACGAGCAGCCCCGCCCCCAGGCCGCCCACGATGGCGCGTCGCGTCGGCATCCCTCGCTCCCCCGTCGACCGCGCGGGCGGCGCTCGATCGTCGGCTCCAAGCTAGCCCCCGGCGGCCGGTCCGGACAGGGGCGACGGGTAAAATCGGGACGGCCGGGGGGAACGCCGCGCGCGGCCGGGCCGGCTCCCCGCCCGGCCGCGGCACGGCCGAAAGAGCAACCCGCGATCGGCGAGCTATTTCTTGGGTATTCCCGAGTCGCTCCGGAACTCTTCGGCGAATCGTCCTGCGGAACGACTCGGGCTGGACAGATCAGGGCGATGCGACCTCCATCGGGGGGCCGGCGCCGATTCGGCTGTGAATCGAATTTAACATCCACCGCCGAATCTCGACTCCGCATTGCCCGGCGGCGGCGACTCGTGACACGACTCGTAACGTTACGAGTCGTGGAGCCGAGAGCGATGGCCGATACCCCGTCTCAGCGCGTCAAGAAGCTCCGCGAGGCCCGCAAGGCCTCCGGGGAGACGGAGACGAATGTCTGGGTGCCGGCGCAGGTGCAGCAGGCGATCGACGCGGCGGTGCGCGAGGGCAAGTTCCCGAACCGCCGCCTCGCGATCATCCACGCGCTCAAGCAAGTGTTCGTGGGACAGACGATGTAGACGCGGCAAAGCAAAAAAGCGCCGAGGTGGGGACCTCGGCGCTTTTTGGGATCTCATAACGGGGGCTGGGGAAGCCGCCGCTTGAAGACCGGATTGGCATCCTCCTTCTAGCGGTTCCCGACCTCCTCGTCAATGACGCCCTCTCGGGCGAACGGTCCCGCTTTGCCTCCGTTCAAGGAGGTGTGGAGTGGAGATGGTTCAGACCGGGGGCCGGCCGCTGACGCGCGCCGCCCTCGCCGGACAGAGACGCGCCCTCGAGGACGGGCGTACGATCACGCGCAAGGAATTGTCGGCGTCCGCCCGCGAGGCCGCGAAGGCGCTCGGCCTGCGCCCAGCCCTGCGCCTGGTGCTGTCCGAGCTCGTCGCCGCATGGGGCGAGCAGGAGTGGTCGCGCCTGATCGTATGGCCGTCGAACGCCTACCTGGTCTCGCGCACCGGGCTGTCGGAGCGCGCCGTCCGCTACGCCTTGCGCGACCTCGTCGCGCTGGAAGTCGTCACGCCGAAGGATTCGGCGAACGGCAAGCGCTACGCCGTGCGGGGACGCAACGGCGCGATCGTCGACGCCTTCGGATTCGACCTGACGCCGCTCCAGGCCCGCCGGGGCGACTGGGCGCAGGCGATCCAGGCCCGTGCCGAGGCCCGCGAGCGCCGCCGCCGCGCCTTCGACCTCCTCACGATCCACCGCCGCGCCGTCGGCGAGGCGCTGACCGCCCTCGCGTCCCGCTACCCCGGCACGCCGCTCGCCGACCTCGCCGAGGTCCAGGCGAGCCTCGAGGCGAGCACCCCGGAGCGTCGCGGCTCGGGTGATCCGGACCTCGTCCTCGATGCCTGGAGCGAGCTGCGCCAGATGGTGGAAACGCGCTTCTACGCAGCCGGCTGTGACGGCACGACTTGCCCGCACATAGAAGCAGAAAAAGAATCTCCTACCGAGACTTGGAGCAAGGGTTCAGCGGGGAACGCGGATCCCGTCGGCGAGATCGACCGGGCGGAGGAGACGCCGTCACCGACGCTGGTCGTGGAGGCCTGCCCGGTGGTGCGCGACCTCGTCGGCGAGATCCGAAGCGAGCACGAGATCCTGGATGCGGGCCTGCGCCTGCGGGCCACGATCGGCGCGCATCAGAGCGCCTGGGCCGAGGCGCGTGAAGGGCTCGGCGCCTACGAGGCGGCGATCCTGGTGCTGATCGTCGCCCAGCTCCACGACGACGACGTCGCGTCGGGGCAGAACCGGATCCGCAATCCCGGCGGCTACTTCCGGCGCCTCGTGCGCCTCGCCGCGGAAGGGCGTTACCGGCCGGGAACGGAACTCCTCGCCATGCGCCGGCGGCGGATGACGTGACGGACGGGAAGGAACGGTCCCGTCGCGACGACGAACCGCCCCCACGGCTGAGCGCTCGACACTGAACCGGGCCTTCGCTAGCTCTGTGAGGCGGGAGGATAAACACGATGCTGCGTTTTATGATTGTATTATTATCGTGTTCGATCACGATGGTCGGGCCCGCCTGCGCGCGGCTGGGCGTGGACGACCTTGCATCGACTTGGCCGAAGGCGTCGGCGACCGACAAGATCGATTTCGCGACACGGATGGGCAAGGCCATGAGTTCGCTCGCGCCCGGGCTCGATCGCGACTACTTCATGCGATGCCTGGAGGAGACCGCCAATATCGGCGATACCAAGACGTTGACGCTGAGCGACATGGTACGCACCTGCGTCGCGCTCCATGCCGCCCATGACGAGTAGGTCTCTGCCGGCCGCGGTCGGGAAACGCCGATGAGGCGCAGCTTGCTCGCCTCGGCCCTCCTCGTCGCGGGCCTTGCCGGTGCGCTGTTCGCGCAGTTGCGGTCTTCGGGCGACGCACCGGTCTCCGGGCCCGATCCTGCCCCCGGCGGTTCCGGCACGGTGCGGGAGCGGACGGCGAGCTTGTTCTGCGAGTTCACCAACATGGCCGACCAGGCGCCGCGGGTCGGATTCTACTTCCATGTCGTGTCCGAACGGGCGTCACCCGCCTTCGCGCTGATGTTCCGACGGGAGCAGGACGGCTCCCAGGTCGATTTCGGAAGCCCGGAGGCACCCTCGCCGATCTGGACGCTCGACGGGTCCGACAGCCCGGCCGTCCTCCGCTCGCCGGAGGACGACACGCGGATCAACCTCTACGGTTACGAGCCCGGTCGCACCGGCACCATCTGGTTCGAGGCCGGGCTGCGCAGCATTCCCTACAAGAATCTCGGCGGCCACTGCCGCCAGAGCGCTTGACCGTGGCGAGGGCCGCGGCGCTCCGGCGCGCACTCGCCGGCTTTCTCCTGGGCGCGATGGTCGCCGGACCGGCTGCGGCCCAGAGCGTGGTCGACGGATCGGATGCCGGGATCGGGATCGAGCGGACGGAGCGTCTTCTGGCGCTCGTGCGCCAGACCCTGCCCGGCCCCGACGCCAAGGTGACGGACTTGCGCGAGGGGCGCGCCGGTGCGGTGTGCGGGATGATCGAGATGCGGAACCGCATGGGCAGCTACACGGGCCCGCGTCCGTTCGTGTCCGATCCCGCATCGAGCGTCTTCGGGCGCCTCCCCGAAGGCCCGGAACTGCGCAACCCGGCGAGTGCCGCGGATTTCGCCGCGATGGAGCGGACGAAGCGGCTCTTCGCGCAGAACTGCGCCGAGTGAGAGCGCGACGCCTTCGAACGGATCCGTTCGGAGGGGCCAGGCCGAGACCGAGCGGATGTCGGCGCTGGTGCGTCAGCATCCAGGGCCATCGCTCCGATGCCCGGGCCGGGGCGGGCGCTCAGTCGTCGAGGCAGAGCCGGAAGTAGCTCTGGCGAATCGCCTCCTTCCCGGCGAAGCCCGCAGCGCGCGGGCTGAGGAGCTCTGGACCGTCCGGGACGCGGCCGAACGTGCCGGAGGGAAGATCGACGACGAAGCCGCGCTCGCCGGTGTACAGGCCGTCGCGATTCTTGACGTTCACCGACCCGCAGACATGCGAGGCGCCACTCCGCCGCAATTGCGTCACCTTGGCGTCCGGGCTGTTCAGATCCTGCCGGATCAGTGCGAGCACGCGCGCCGTGTCGGCGGGACCGATCGTCCCGTCCGATCCGTCTTCGACCGTCTGGGCCCAGGCGGGCCGCATCAGCACGAGCGCCAGAAATGCCAGGCAGGCGCTGGCGCGCCGACACTGCGCGCCCGGTCGGGATTGCATCTCGTGATCGTGCACCGGGGCCGCCCTCCCGTCGAGGCTCGCCGGCAGGTTAGGCCGGGCGCGGTCCGGGAACCACTCGCCGAAGGTCCAGGCGGGACCGTCCGGGGCCGGTCGGCGGAGGCTTCGTTGACAGGCCTCCTCGCGCCCTTGAGAACCGGTCGCAACGAACCGACGGGAGGACGACCCATGGCCAAGGAGCCGCGCGACAAGGGCCTGCGCAAGGGCCTGACGAGCTACGGGGATGCGGGCTTCTCGCTGTTCCTGCGCAAGGCCTTCATCAAGGCGGCCGGCTATTCCGACGACGCCCTCGACCGGCCGATCGTCGGCATCACCAACACGGCCTCCGACTACAATCCCTGCCACGGCAACGCCGCGCAGCTGATCGAGGCGGCCAAGCGCGGGGTGATGCTGGCCGGCGCGATGCCGATGGTGTTTCCGACGATCTCGATCCACGAGAGCTTCGCCCATCCGACCTCGATGTACCTGCGCAACCTGATGGCGATGGACACCGAGGAGATGATCCGGGCCCAGCCGATGGACGCGGTGATCGTCATCGGCGGCTGCGACAAGACCCTGCCGGCGCAGGTGATGGCGGCGGCCTCCGTCGACCTGCCGACCGTGGTGATCCCGGTCGGCCCGATGGTGGTCGGCCATCACCGCGGCGAGGTCCTGGGCGCCTGCACCGATTGCCGGCGGCTCTGGGGCGCGCACCGGGCCGGCGAGATCGACGAGCGGGAGATCGAGACCGTCAACGGACGCCTCGCGCCGTCCGTCGGCACCTGCATGGTGATGGGGACCGCCTCCACCATGGCCTGCATGATCGAGGCGATGGGCCTCGCCCTGCCGATGTCGGCCACGATTCCCGCCCCCCACGCCGAGCGCATCCGCCTCGCCGAGGCGAGCGGCGCCGTCGCGGCCGCGATGGCGAAGACCGGCGGCCCGCGCCCGAGCGAGATCATGACGGAAGCCTCGATCCGCAACGCCCAGGTGGTGATGCAGGCGATCGGCGGCTCGACCAACGGGGTGATCCACCTCACCGCCATGGCGAACCGTGCCGGGATCGACCTCGACCTCGCGAGCCTCGACGCGATCGGCCGCGAGGTGCCGGTGCTCGTCGACCTCAAGCCGTCCGGCGACCACTACATGGAGCATTTCCACCATGCCGGCGGCGTGCCGGCCCTGCTGCGGGCGCTCGGCGACCGGATCGACCTCGATGCGCCGACCATTACCGGGGCGAGCCTGCGCGAGGTCGCGGCCGCGGCCGAGGAGGTGCCGGGCCAGACCGTGATTCGCTCGCCGGATGCGCCGATCAAGCCGATCGGCGCCATGGCGGTGCTCACCGGCAACCTCGCGCCCCGCGGCGCGCTGATCAAGCACTCGGCGGCGACGCCGAAACTCCTCCAGCACGAGGGCCGGGCCCTGGTGTTCGACTCGATTCCCGACATGGCGGCGCGGATCGACGACCCAGACCTCGACGTCTCGGCCGACGACGTGCTGGTCCTGCGCAACGCGGGCCCGAAGGGCGCGCCGGGCATGCCGGAGGCCGGCTACCTGCCGATCCCGAAGAAGCTCGCCCGCCAGGGCGTGAAGGACATGGTGCGGATCTCGGACGCGCGGATGAGTGGCACGGCCTTCGGCACCATCGTGCTGCACGTCACGCCGGAATCGGCGGTGGGCGGACCGCTCGCCCTGGTGCGCACCGGCGACCGGATCCGGCTCGACGTGGCGGGCCGGCGCATCGACCTCCTGGTGGAGGAGGCCGAGCTTGCCGCGCGGGCGGAGGCCCTGCTGCCCCCAGCGCGGCCGGACTGGGCGGCGCGGGGCTATGCCCGCCTGTTCCACGACACCGTCACCCAGGCCGACGAGGGCTGCGACTTCGACTTCATGCGCCGCGAGGGCTGAGCGGGGCGGCCGGCGGTCTGGTCAGGCGGGGAACTTTAGGTCAAACGCTCCCGCGACGGCAGGAGAACGATTCGACATGAAGGCGATGCTCTTCGAGCTCTTCGACCAGGCGCCGGAGATCCGCGACGTGCCGGACCCCTCGCCGGCGGCCGACGGCGTCGTGATCGACGTCAAGGCGACCGGGCTGTGCCGCAGCGACTGGCACGGCTGGAAGGGCCACGACACCGACATCCGCCTGCCCCACGTCCCGGGGCACGAATTCGCCGGCGTGGTCGCGGCCGTCGGCGCGCGGGTCGGGCGCTTCCGGGTCGGCGACCGGGTCACGGTGCCGTTCATCGCGGCTTGCGGCCAGTGCGGCGAATGCCATGCCGGCCACCAGCAGGTCTGCGAGGCGCAGTTCCAGCCCGGCTTCACCCATTGGGGCTCGTTCGCCGAATACGTCGCGATCGACCGGGCCGACCACAACCTGGTGCGGCTGCCCGACGACATGACCTTCGCCACGGCGGCGAGCCTCGGCTGCCGCTTCGCGACCTCGTTCCGGGCGGTGGTCGACCAGGGGCGGGTGCGCGGCGGCGAGTGGGTCGCGGTCCACGGGGCCGGCGGCGTCGGCCTCTCGGCGATCATGATCGCGGCGGCGCTCGGCGCCAACGTCGTGGCGGTGGACATCGCCGAGGGCAAGCTCGCGCTCGCCCGCGCCATGGGCGCCTGCGCGACGATCAACAGCCGCGAGGTCCACGACGTGGTCGAGGCGGTGCGGGAGGTGACGCGGGGCGGCGCCCACGTGTCGATCGACGCGCTCGGCCACCCCGAGACCTGCTTCAACTCGATCGCCAACCTGCGCCGGTGCGGGCGCCACGTCCAGGTCGGCCTGATGCTCGCCGACCACGCCCGGGCGGAGGTGCCGATGGCCCGGGTCATCGCCCACGAGCTCGAGATCTACGGCAGCCACGGCATGCAGGCCTGGCGCTACGACGCGATGCTGGAGATGATCCGGGCCGGCCGGCTGCAGCCGGAGCGGCTCCTCGGCGAGACCCTGTCGCTCGCCGAGGCGATTCCGGCCCTGATGGCGATGGACCGTGCGGCGCCCGACGGCATCGCGATCATCGACCCGCGGGCCTGAAGCCTCGACTGCCCGTCGCCGGAACGCGGCGGGCGTCTCGCGACCGGATCTCGCCGCCCAGACCGTGCCGCCCAGAACTTGGCGTTCAGAACTTCGCGGTCAGGAAAAGCCGCACGTTGCGGCCCGGCAGCAGCACCTCGTCCTTCTTGAACGAGGCGGCGTTGCGGATGTCGGCGTCGAGCAGGTTGCGGCCCTGTAGGCCGAGGGTCACCTCGCTGGCGCCGTAGACCGCCGGGTCGACCGCCTTGGTGTAGCTCAGCTCGGCGCGCAGGTCGTCGTAGCCGGCGGTGTCGGTCTCGAACGGGGCGGTCTTCGTCTGTGCGAAGGCGTGCAGCAGGTTCACTCGGGCGAACCAGCCGTCCGCCCGCAGGTAGACGCCGCCGCCGAGCCGGTAGGGCGGGATGCGCGGCACGTTGGTGCCGTCGTCGAACTTCGCGCGCACGAAGTCGAACTGTCCCTCGACGCCGATGAAGCCGTTGCCGACCGGCAGGGCGTCGTACTGGCCGATCAGCTCGGCGCCGTAAAAGGTGGCGTTCTGCTGCGAGTAGACGATCTGGCGCAGCTCGTCGCCGGTGCCGCAGCTGGCGAAGTCGTCGTCGCACAGATTGCCGGTCAGGCGCTTGTAGATGAAGCCGGTGTAGCGGGTGTAGTAGCCGGTCGCCTCGAAGCGCAGCGGCCCGTCGCCGTGGCGGATGCTGGCCTCGACCGTGCGGGCCCGCTCCAGCCGCAGCCGCGGATCGCCGATCTCGAAGGTCGCGGTGGCGTCGTGCGGCCCTTGCGAGAACAGCTCGTAGCCGGTCGGCGCGCGCTCGACGTAGGAGCCGGTGAGGCTCGCCACGAAGCCGTAGGGCAGGTCCTGCAGCACCCCGGCGCTGGCGCTCTTCGGCGCGAAGCGGCGGGTCAGGCGATAGGTGAACGGGTCCTCGCCCTCGACCGGCAGGTAGTCGCCGGGAAACAGGGAGGCGGTGCTGCGCACCCGGTCGCCCTCGATCCGGCCGGCGGCCTGGAGCCGGGTGCCGGGCAGGACCTCGAGCTGCTCGAACACGTAGACGGCGCCGGAGCGCGAATCGGTCCTCGGCAGGAAGGCTTCGAGCTGGGTGTTGATCGCGCGCCGGTCGGCCTGGACGCCGATGGCGCCGGTGAGCGTGCCGAGCGCGGTGAAGACCGGGACGTGCTGCGCCTCGATCCGGATCTCGCCCTCGCGATTCTTGAAGATCGCCTGCTGGCCCTCGATCCCGTCGCCGCCGATGCCGATCTCGTCGTGGCGGTAGACCGAGTAGCCGGCCCAGTAGCGGATCGCCTCGAAGGGCCCGCCGAGCGGCCGGATCTCGCCGCGCGAGATCACCCGGTCCTGGTTCGGGGTCAGGCGGGTGCGGGCCTGCTCGGCCTCGCCGCCGGGAATCGCGTAGATCGCGTCGTAGTGGCTGAACGCGACGCCGACGAAGCCCCGGTCGCCGATCGCCGAGACGCCGACCGAGCCCCCTTGCGACTCGTTGTAGGAGTTGCGCTGGATCCCGCCGGGGATCGCGTAGCTGTCCGACGCGGTCTTGAACCCGTCGGCATGGACGGCGAAGCCGTCCTTGCCCGCATCCACCGTCGCGGCGCCCAGCCGGCCGTTGTCGACGGTCGAGTATCCGGTGGTGACCTGCCCGGCATAGCCGTTCGCCGGGATGTAGGTCGGCACCCTGTTGTTCTCGGCCGAGATCACGCCGCCGATGGCGCCCGAGCCGTAGCGCAGGGTGGCGGGGCCGCGGATTACCTCGAGCCGGTCGGCCACCAGCGGATTGACCGGCACGGTGTGGTCCTCGCCGAGATCCGACACGCCGCCGTTGACGATGCCGTTCTCCTGGATGCGCACCCGGGCGTTGTCGAGGCCGCGGATGATCGGCCGGGAGGCCGCACCCGGGGCGTAGGTGGTCGAGGAGATGCCCGGCCGGTCGAACAGCGCGTCGCCCAGCGTGCGCGGCTGGTCGCGGGCGATCTGCTCCTGGGTCACCACCGTGACCGGCGAGAAGGTATTGGTGACGACCGGCAGCACGCCGATGGGAAAGCCGGTGCCGGAGGCCGGCGCCGCGGCCGGCCGCGAGACGATCGGGCTCGGCGACGAGACGGTGATCTCGTCGAGCTTGATGTCCTCGGCCCGCGCCGCGGTGCCGGCGGCGAGAACGAGGGGGAGCGCGGTGCTCAGCGCCAGCAGGTCCGGGCGGCGGCGATACGACATCGTGGTTCCAGGTAGATGTTATATCGTTTCATCTGCCCGTGAGCGCGCAGCGCTGGCAAGCGGTTCGCCGCCGGCGATCCGTCGAATCCCTGGAATGTTACACTGTTACAACACTGGGGCCTGCCGCCCCGCGGATCCAAACCGCCGATCCGCCGTTTGACCGGGACGACCGGCAGGGACGACAGGCCTGGAGACGGCGGGGGAAACACTCATGACCACGGCACCGGACGGTTCGATCATCCAGCGCGAGGCCCCGCGCCGGGACCTCGTCGCCTTCGAGATCAGGGACCGGATCACCAGGCCCGACATCGAGTGGATGTCGGGCATCGTGGACGCGGCGATGACGGCGCACGGCACGATCGACATGCTGCTCGTCATGTCGCACTACGAGGGCTCGGATCTCGGGGCGCGGTTCGACGGCTACGCCACCGGGGTGATGGCCCGCTCGGTCGCCCATATCCGCCACTACGTGGTGGTCGGCGCGCCGGCCTTCGCCCGGGCGATGATCAGCCTGTCGGGCGCCGTGCTGCCGGTCGAGACCAAGACCTTCGACCTCGCCGACGAGGCCGCGGCCTGGGCCTATCTCGCCGAGGCCGGACCGGCCAAGGCCTGATCGGGCCATCCTGGTCGGACAAGGGTCGATCCGCGAAGGCGTGGTCGGCCGAAGGAGGAGCGGGGGAATCATGGATTGGGGAGCCGCGGCCTACCGGGCCCGCCGTCTCATCGCGGCGCGCAAGCGCATCGTCCCGGAGCCGCATTCCCTGGCGCTGATCGACTTCCTGGCCGAGCGCGGCACCGTCACGGCGGCGGAGTTGCGGGAGCACGGCCCGCCGGACGCCGCCGCCATCCTCGGCCACGTCACGACCGCCATCCACGGCAGGGCGCACCTGCCGGCGGCGAACGCTTGGTACCGGCGCGACGAGGCGGGCACCGGCTACGTGGTCGATCCCGGCTTCGCCGTCGCCTGGAGGGGCGCGCGCGCCTGCGAGGGGCCGACGCCCGCGGGCCACGATCCCGGATGAGCGCGCGGCGATCTGCCCCCCGGCAGAGGCGCCGCCCGGGCCCTATCTGCCCTTCCCCGACGATGGAGGTGACGATGCCCGACCCGAAGCCCATGCCCGCGGGCGGTCCGATCGACCGACAGAACCGCGACCTGGACGCCACCGAAGGCGACAGCCTGGTCGACGGCCGCCTCGATCCCGACGCGCAATCGCCCGCCGACGAGGACTCGAAACCCTTCGACCCGAAGGAGAACGACCCGGCCTGACGGGCGGGGAGGGGAGCCGATACGCAACGCGGCTCCCGGACACTTTGCCGGCCGGTGGTGAACGAACCGTCAAGGCGTCGCCGGGAGCGTCGAGCCCGGCGCAGGATCCCGAGGCTCCACCGTCGATGACGCTGCGCGACCAGTACGAGACAGCCGTGCGCGACCTGGCGGAGCGCGCGGCCGCGATGCGGCGCGACGGCGTCCCGGCCGAGACGATCGCGCGCGCGATGCATGCCGAGCGCCGGCGCCTGGCCGTCCATTACAAGGCGCTGACCCCGGAGCCGTACCGGACCATCATCGCCGAGCGGACGATCCGGGTCTACGGCAACCCGGAGGGGCCGACGATCGCGTTCCTGCGGGAGCAGGGCCGGACCTGGGAGGCGATCGTCGAGAGCGCGACGCGGCCGGGCCCGTCCGTCGTCCCGACGGGTGACCGGGGGGCCGACCCGACGGCGCGACTGGGCGAGGCGTCACCGGAGGGAGATCCCGAGGGGGCGTGAGGCCGCCGCCCGTCCTGTCCGCACGTTCTGCCAACCGTGGCTCGTCGCCGTCGTCACGGCCGGTGGCGTCAGCGTCTCCCCTCCGCTCGGCCGGTATACCCGTACTCGACCAAGGCTTTTCCGGCATCCTGCGCGATGCCGCGCGGATCGTCGACAAGGATGCCTGGCAGCGGGAGATCGGTCGCGATCCGCAGATGTCGAGCGCCGCCGGTCCCGACGACCCGGCGGTCGCCGCCCAGCACGAGGCGTTGCGGACGGCCTCGAACCGGGCTCCCCAGAGCCTCAGGTGCCGACACGCCCCTCGACGAGGCGGTCTCGCCCGCAAGGGCGGCCGGATCGGCCGCCCGGACTTTTTCACGGCTGCCCCCCCGAGAGCGGGGGGGCGGCCGCGGCGCGGAGCCTCAGGCTTCGGTCTTCCTCGGCCGGCCGCGGCGCGCGGGGGCCGGGGCCGGCTCGGGCGCCGCCTCGGCTTCCGCCCGCTGCGCCGCCGCGCGCTCGCGCCGGATCTGGCCCAGGCCGAGGCTCTTTGCCAGTTCGGAGCGCTGGGCAGCGTAGTTCGCCGCCACCATCGGGTAGTCGAAGGGCAGGCCGAACTTCTGGCGGTACTCGTCCGGCGTGTAGCCGCGAGTGGTGAGGTGCCGCTTCAGGCTCTTGTACGGCTTGCCGTCGAGGAAGCTCGTGATGTGGTCCGGCGTCACGGACTTGCGGACCTGCGCCGCGGTCACCTTGTGGTCCTCCTCCGGGACGGCGGCGGCCTGGCCGAGTCCGGTCAGCGACGCGTGCACGGCGGCGATCAGGTCGGGCAGGTCGGCCGCCCGCACGTTGTTGTTCGACACGTAGGCGCCGACGATGTCGCTCGTCAGCGCCACGAACGGCGAGGAGGCGGGGGTCGCGTTGTCCATGATTTTATTCCGTTTTACGAGCCTCCCCCGTGATGGACATCAGTCGTTGCAAGGTCAATTGGGACAGTTGAAATGATTGCGCATAAACCCACCGGTTTCGTGGCCGGTGGGGTGCGCATTCGGACGCAGCGTCAGACCTCGTCGGGGGCGGAACCGGCCCGGTGCAGCGAGCCCCGCGCCAGGGCGATCGCCGCGGCCACCACCTCCGGGTCGCCGACCTCGTGGGCGAGGATCAGCACCAGCCGGGCGTTGAGCGCCGCGCTGTCGTCGTCGCCGAGGCCCCGATGGGCGCGGATCAGGCTCTCGTAGACGCCGTCCGCGCCGCCGGAGAAGCCGTCGTCCCGCCTCAGCCTCGCCGTCGCCCCGGGCTCCCGTGTCATCGTCTCCCCCGTCATGCGGCCCTCCCCACGGACCCGTCCGGCCGGCCGCCGGCGCGGGCCAGCGCGTCGGCGATGCGCGCGGGCTCGAGGCCCGCGAAGCGGGCCGCCACGTGGGCGTCGGGGCGGATCAGGAAGGCGGTGCCGGGCGCAGCCCCGTAGCGGCGTGCCGCCAGCCCTTCGGCGTCGTGCAGTACCGCGACCCCCGGTGGACCGTGCGCCCCGGCGCCCGCGGTGACGACGACGACCGCGAGCCCCGGCGCGAGCTCGGCCAGCCGGCCGGGATCGGGCAATCCGTCGGCGAAGACCAGCAGGGTGAACGGCCCCCCGAGCCGGTCGAGCAGCCAGCCCGCCCGGCCGGCCGCGTCGACGACGGGAGCGTCGGCGCAAGGGTCGCCGGGCCGCAGCCCGTCCGGGGGCGGGGAGGGGTCCGGCGTCTGCAGCGACAGGCCGGCGAGGCTGCAGGGCCGCGACAGGCGCCCGGCATTAAGCAGCAGGCGCGCGAAGGGCGCCTCGGCGGCGAGGTCCAGCACCCCATCGCGAAAATGCCGCTCGGCCCTCGTCTTCGGCGTCATGAAGGTGGTGGTGCGGCTCGAGTTCAGGATGTTCTCGTCGGCGGCGCGCCCGCGCTCCTCGTCGTAGGTCGCGATCAGGCTCTCGGGCGCGGCGCCCTGCAGGACCAGGGCCAGCTTCCAGCACAGGTTGTCGGCGTCCTGGATGCCGCCGTTGCCGCCCCGCGCCCCGAACGGGCTGACCACGTGGGCGCTGTCGCCGACGAACACCACGCGCCCGTGCACGAAGCGTGCGAGCCGGGCGCAGCGGAAGGCGTAGACCGAGCACCATTCGAGGCTGACGGGCGTCTCCTCGCCGACGATCGCGCGGATGCGCGGCATCACCCGCTCGGGGGTCCGCTCCAGCTCCGGGTCGGCGTCGGGGCCGAGCTGGAAGTCGATCCGGAAGACGTCGTCGGGCTGGCGGTGCAGGAGGGCGCTCTGTCCGGCATGGAAGGTCGGCGCGAACCAGAACAGGCGCTCGGCCGGAAAATCCGCGCTCATCCGCACGTCGGCGATGAGGAAGCGCTCCTCGAAGCGCTGGCCGGGAAACGGCAGGCCCATCCGGGTCCGGGTCGGGGAGCGCGCGCCGTCGGCGGCCAGCACCCACTCGGCCTCGACGACCCGCTCGCCCTCCGGCGTCGCCACGGTCAGGCTCACGCCCTGCCCGTCCTGATCGAGGCCGGTCACCGCGTGGTTCCAGCGCAGGTCGATCAGCTCCGGGAAGTCCCGGGCGCGGTCGATCAGGTACTCCTCGACATAGTACTGCTGCAGGTTGACGAAGGCCGGGCGGCGATGGCCGCTCTCGGGCAGCAGGTCGAAGCGGTAGAGCTCGCGGTCGCCCCGGAAGACGCGGCCTGCGCTCCAGGTCACGCCCTTGTCGACCATCCGCTGGCCGATTCCGAGCCGGTCCCAGATCTCGAGGGTGCGCTTGGCCCAGCAGATCGCCCGGCTGCCGGTCGCGACCGTGTCGTCCTCGTCGAGCACCGTCACCGGGATGCCCCGGCTCGCGAGGTCGATGGCGCAGGTGAGGCCGACCGGGCCGGCGCCGATCACCACGACCGGCCGGCGGCCGGCCGCACCGGGAGGCACGGGGCGGGGAGGGGGCGTCATCGGCATCGTCCCTGTCGGCGTTTCCTGGTGGGAAGGGCGCGCCCGGCCGGGTCGGGGCGGCGTCCCCGGTCGTCGCGGGTCAGCCCTCGAGGGCCCGCCACATCTCGATGTCGCGCTCGGCGGTCCAGATCCGCGGCGTGTCGAGGCCCTGCGCCTCGTCGTAGGCGCGGCTGACGCAGAACGGCATGCAATGCTCGAAGATGACCCAGTGCCCGTAGCGCGGCCGCATCTCGGTCATCGCCCGGGCATAGACCGTCTTGAGGTCGTGCCCGGCGGCGACGCCGTCCCTGGCGATGCCGAACAGGTCGCGCAGGAAGGCGCGGGTGCCCTCGATTCCCTCGCGGATCTGCTCGGGCGTCGTCAGCGCCTCGCCGCGGCCGGGCACCACCGCCTTGGGGTCGAGCGCCTCCAGCCGATCGAGGGTGGCGGGCCAGTCCTGGAAATGGGCGTCCCCGCAATACGGGGTGGCGCCGGACTCGACGAGGTCGCCGGAGAACAGCACCTCCTCCTTCGGCAGCCACGCGATGGTGTCGCCGGCGGTGTGGCCGCGCCCGGCATGGATGATCCGCACCTCGCGCGCGCCGAGCCACAGGGTCATCTCGCCCCGGAAGGTCACGGTCGGCCAGGTCAGGCCCGGAATCTCCTCGCGCCCCCGGAACAGCCGCGGGAAGCGCTGGATCTCCGACTCCATGTCCTGCCGCCCGCGCTCGACGATCATCGCCCGGGCGGCGTCGCTGGCGATGACGTTGACCCGGTCGGGGTAGCCGGCGACGCCGAGCACCCGCACGGCGTGATAATGGGTCAGCAGGATGTGGCGGATCGGCTTGTCGGTGACCTCGCGGACCTTCGCCACTAGGTCCCCGGCCATGCGGGGCGTGGCGCGGGCATCGATCACCAGCACCGAATCGTCGCCGACGACCACGCCCGAATTGGGGTCGCCCTCGGCGGTGAGGGCGTAGACGCCCGGGGCCAGCTCCGAGAAGGTCTCCCGCTTCTCGACGAGGTCGGCCTGGCTGGCGAAACCCTTGCTCATCTCTGGTCGTCCTCCCCGCGCGGTCCGGCGCGGGAGGACACGGCCGGGAGCCTTCGCGTCAGGCGCCGCCGGCCGAGCCCCGCCGCGGCGGCCGTGCTCGTCATGCTTGAGTCCAGGCTATTCAGTTGCGTGTGCAACCGTCAAGGCCGGCCGTGGAGGGCGACGCCTGTGGCAAGGGCCGCGGTCATCCGGCGCTTAACGTCGCCGATCGCCTGTCCTGCGCCTGCGCCGCGCACCTCCGCGCCCCGATCCTGCTCGGGGGCGCGATGTCGCTCGTACGGATTTGGCCGCGACGCCGTCACATCCCGACCGGCACTCGTCTCGACGACTTCGACGGCGCAGGACGAGCCGTAGGCGATCGCCCCGGATTCCGGACAGCCAAGCTCCTGGAATCCGATGAGGCAGCGGCCACGAGCCCCGCCACGGCGACGGCCGGATGCGCTGCCGTTCGCCTGGCGGCGATGTCTTTCACGGAGTTCGGTGCGAAGGCATCAGGCCACGTCATGGCCGCATCGTGCCCGGCACGGGTAGCGGTGGGCCGCGCCTGCCCCTATATGGGTGCCATGACTGATAACACGTCCACTCCCTACACCATCGAAATCTCCCCCATCTCCAAGCCGGCCGGCCAATTCCAATGGGCCATCCGCCGCAACGGCAAGCTGGTCGAGCGGTCCGACCGCCCGCACCCGACCGAGGCGAAGGCCGAGGCGAGCGCCCTCGCCGCCGTCGAGCGCAGCATGCATTCCTCCGCCAGCGGGCGGTGGTGAGCCGTCGGCTCCCTGATTCCAGTGGCGGGGCGGCATCGCCCCGCCATCCTGCGGCGATGACCGGCTCCTCGCACGAGCGCCCGACGCGATGCCGCCGCTCTCGCCTGATCCACCGGCCCTGATCCAGCCTGCCGCGGCACCCTGCGCCGCTGCCACACGGGCCCGCCTCCTGTCGCCGCCGACGGCCGACGAGGCAGAATTCCTTCTCACCTGCAGCCTGCGCCTCTTCCCCGGTGACCGGGTGCTCAAGCGCATTGTCATCGAGGGCTCGGCCGCCTCCGGCCTCACTCTCGATTGCGCGGGCGCGCGCCTCGGCCGGCCGGACGAGACGGCGCATCTCGGCTCGTACACGATCGCGATTCGCTCGAAGCCCCCGGCCCGTCCGGGCGAGGGGTGGGACCGCCCCTCCGGCATCCGGATCCGCGACTGCACGGTGTTCGGCCATGTCCGCATCTGGGGCATGGGCGAGAACGGGCAGGGGCCGCTCGTGCGCGAATCGTCCCACAGCCTCGGGCACACCGGGCGGGCGCAGGCCGCCGCCCCGACGGACGTGACGATCACTGGCACCTCGATCAAGGCCGCGGGACCGATCCCGCTCTATCTCGGGCCGGGCGTCACCCGCGTCACGTTGCGCGGCTCGAGGCTCGACGGCCGGTCGGTCTCGACGGCCCTCTACCTCGACGCCGAGAGCGCCGAGAACCGCATCGAGGACAACGACATCGAGACCGAGACGGCGCGCGAGGCGATCGCCGTCGACGGGTCGGCTCGCAACCGCATCACCGGCAACCGCTTCACCCTGCGCGGGCAAGGCGGCGTGCGCCTCTACCGCAATTGCGGCGAAGGCGGCACGGTGCGCCACCAGACGCCTTCCGACAACGTCATCACCGACAACGTGTTTCGCACCGGCGGTTGGTTCGCGGCGGCCGCGATCGTGGTGAACTCGCGCAACGGCTGGCGCCTGACCTGCGGCGAGGATGCCGGATACCCGTTCGGCAGCAGCATCGACAATCGCGACAACGGCACCGGCAACGTGGTGACGCCCAACACCGTCGAGTGACAGCCGAGAGGGGAGGGGCTCCGAAGCGCGGGTCGGCCCCGTGTTGACAGGGGAGCCGGCTACCCTTAGACAGCCGCTCACCGACGGGGCGCCGACGAACTGGCCGCCCCGCCGAACCTCCCCAGAGACGAGCGAGCGAGGGCCAGGGCAACCCGGCGCCGCCTTCCGTTTCCGAGAAG
>NZ_JAZFXT010000003.1:0-7480 GCF_036448855.1 Methylobacterium ajmalii | reverse complement strand
TTCGCCGGCGAGCGCCCGGCAGGAGGCCTCGACGTCGGCGAGCGTCTCGCTGCCGTAGATGTGCGGCTGGCGCTTGCCGAGCAGGTTCAGGTTCGGGCCGTTCAGCACGTAGACGAGGCGGCTCATGGGAGTTCTCCGGGACGCTCAGTAGGACAGGCGGGCGACCGCCCGCAATTCCTCGGCGGTGGTGGTGCCGAAACCGAAGAATTCGAGATAGGCGGGGATCTGCTCGAACAGCATGTCGGTGCCGACCTGGATCGGGCAGCCCTTCTCCAGGGCGGCGCGCAGGAACGGCGTGTGCTCCTGCTTCATCACCACCTCGCCCACGAAGGTGCCCGGCGCGATGCGGGCGACGTCCATCGGCAGGGGGTCGCCGTCCTTCATGCCGAGCGGCGTGGCGTTGACCACGACGTCGTAGCCGGCCGGGTCGTTGCTGCCGGCGGCGACCGCGAGCGCGGGGTAATGCGCGCGCAGGCGACCGGCCAGCGCTTCGGCGACGGCCGGATCGTGGTCGCAGACCCCGATCCCCGCGATGCCGGCAGCCGCGAGCGAGGCGGCGATGGCCGAGCCGACCCCGCCGCTGCCGACGACCAGGACCCGGGCGCCGGCGAGGTCGCGGCCCTTGCGCTGGACCCCGCGCACGAAGCCGGCGCCGTCGAACATGTCGCCGACGAGCGTCCCGTCCGGGCGCCGCAGCACCGCGTTGCACGAGCCGGCGATCGTCGCGGTGGTGCTGATTTCGTCGAGGAGCCCGAGGGTGGTGATCTTGTGCGGCATGGTCACGAGGGCGCCGCGGATGTTGGTGAGCCGGAACAGCGACCGGAAGACCTCCGGATAATCCTCGGCCTTGACGCCCATCGGCATCACCACGGCGTCGATCCCGCGGGACTCGAACCACGGATTGTAGATCATCGGCGCCTTGAACGACTCGGTCGGGTAGCCGAGATGGGCGATCAGCGTCGTGGTGCCTCGGATCATGGCGGTGCCTCCTCGTGATGCGGGGAGGGGCGGCCGGGAGGCCGCCCCCTGACTGGCGCTACGCGGTCCGGGCGCGGCCGGCGGCGGGGGCGGACACCCGCTTGCCCAGCGCGTGCATCGGCGTCCGATAGGTCTCGCGCGCGGTCACGATCGACACCGCCGCGATGGCGCAGGTGATCATGACGAAGATCGCGACGGGAACCCAGCCGTCCTGGCCCTGGCCCTGGAGCGCCGCCGCGATGCTCGGCGCGAAGCCGCCGATGGCGAAGCCGATCTGGGTGCTGATCGCCATCCCGGACAGGCGGATGCGGGTCTCGAACATCTCGGCGTACAGGCACGGCCAGATCCCGTTCGCCGCACTGTAGACGACGCCCGAGAGAAGCAGCCCGAGGACGTAGATGAGCGTGATGTCGGCGCGGCTGATCGCCCACAGGTAGGGGTAGATCAGCACGGCGCAGCCGACCGCGCCGAAGATGAAGACCGGGCGGCGGCCGATCCGGTCGGCCAGCATGGCCCAGAGGGGAATCGCCGCGAGCGCGATCACGTTGGCGAGGATCAGGAGCGTCAGCATCGTCGGCCGCGGGATCTTCACCACGTTGACCGCGTAGGACAGCGTGTAGACCGCGAAGATGGTGCTCACCACCGAGACGATCGCGGCGAAGATCACCCGCAGCACGTCCGACCACTGGGTGCGGAACAGCGCCAGCACGGGGGCGGAGGCCTCGTGGTGCCGGTCCTTCTCCTCCTCGAAGGCGGGCGTCTCCGGCAGGGTGCGGCGGACCCAGAAGCCGACCGCCACCACGATCAGGCTGAGGAAGAACGGGATGCGCCAGCCCCAGGCCAGCATCTGCTCCTCGGGCATCGCCGAGACCGGCAGGAAGGCGAGCGTCGCCAGGATCAGCCCGGCCTGGGTCCCGCTCAGGGTGAAGCTGGTGAAGAAGGCGCGGCGGTGGGGCGGCGCGTGCTCCAGCGTCATCGAGCTGGCGCCGGCCTGCTCGCCGGCGGCCGAGATGCCTTGCAGAAGGCGGGCGATGACGAGCAGGATCGGCGCCAGGATGCCGGCCTGGCCGTAGGTCGGCAGGCAGCCGATCATGAAGGTCGAGAAGCCCATCAGCAGCAGCGTGAAGGTCAGGACTTTCTTGCGGCCGAAGCGGTCGCCGATATGCCCGAGCACCACCGCGCCGAGCGGCCGGGTGATGTAGGCGACGCCGAAGGTCGCGAACGAGGCGATCGCCGCGGCCTGCGGGTTCTCGGCCGAGAAGAAGAGCTTCGGGAAGATCAGCGCCGCGGCGGTGCCGTAGATGAAGAAGTCGTAGTACTCGACCGCGCTGCCGATCCAGCTCGCGAGCGCGGCCTTCTTCGGTTCGTGCACGCCGGACGGTTGGAGCCCGGCCGGTGTCGACGGATCGATTCGTGTCGTCATGGTGGTTCCCCCCTGCCAATCGAGGCGCACGGATCCTCTGCCCGGATCGGAGCCAGGCACCGGCGCGTCGTTCCCTTGTTTTCTTGAGGCCGGCGGGGCGTTTCGCGCTCCTGCCGGGTCCGTCGCCGCGTCGGGCCCGGTGCCGGCCACGGCGCCGGGTGCGGCCGCGCCGCGTTCAGCCGGCGAGCAGCCGCCGGGCCGCCGCCAGGTTCGCCCGCAGGTGCGCCTCGGGCGACGTGCTCCCGGTGATCGGCACCTCGATCGACAGGGAGGTCGTGGGCGGCAGGGCCGCGACCAGCGCGCCCAGGGGCAGCGCCCCCTCCCCCGGGGCCAGGCGCCCGGCCCGGGCCTCCTGGACGATCGCGTCCGTCGATGGCGGCCTCTCGGCCGGCGCGTCGCAGAGCTGCGCGTGGCGGATCAGGCCGGGCGGCACGGCGCGCACGTCGTCGGGCGATCCGCCGGTCCGAGCGAGGTGGAGCGCATCGACGAGGACGCCGCCGTTCGGCCGGCCGGCGGCCTCCACCACCCGGACGGCTTCGGGCAGGCTGGCGACCCGGCGCCAGGCCATGCATTCGAGGTCGACCCCCATGCCGAACCCGGCCGCGAGGTCGCAGAGCTCGGCGAAGCGCGCGACGAGGCGCGGGCGGTCGGGATCGTCGCCGCACACGCTCAGGCGCCGGGCGCCGAGGCCCGCGGCGGATTCGAGGATGCCGGCGAGCGAGGCCGGGACGAAGTCCTCGCCGATCGTGACGAACTCGATGTCGTGGACGCGCATCCCCTCGTCGGCGAGCGCCCGGCGCATCTCCCGGAAGGCGTCGCTGCCCGTCGGCAATTCGTAGAACGGCGCGCCCGGAAAGGCGGGGTGGAGCCGCAGGCCCACGGCGGCGCAGCCGGTCCGGGCGGCGAGCCGGACGAGGTCGACGGGCGGCACCCCGATGCAGGTGAAGTGGGCGAGGCCGAGCGGCCAGTCGGACGAGGCGTGCATGGGTATCGCTCGAAGGGCGTCGCTCGAAGGGGGCGATCGCGGGATCGGGAGGGCGCGGGCGCCTACGGAGCCAGCGTCTCGGACAGGCGCCGCTGCAGGTTGGTGCCCGTCCGGTGGATGTGCTCGCGCAGGCGGGCGCAGGCGAAATCGGCGTCGCGGGCGACTGCGCCCTGCGCGATCTCGCCGTGCTCCTGGGCGACGTTGCGGTCGCCGCCGGGCGTGCGGCGCAGGAAGGAGCGCCGGTAGCGGTCGTTCAGGCTCAGGAGCACGCTGCAGAAGTTCAGCAGCAGCGGCATGCGGCAGCCGGCGATCAGCGTGAGGTGGAACTCGCGGTGATACGCCTCCCACTGCTCCAGCGTGTCGGGCTGGTCGGCGTCGCGTGCGATCCGGTTCATGCGGTGGAGGGCGCGCATCACGTCGCCCTCCCAGTCCACGGTGCCGATCGCGATCGCCTGGCGCAGGGCCAGGACCTCGAACTCCTCGCGCAGCCGGGTGATCTCTTCCAGGTTCGACAGCGAGACCGGCGCGACGCGGTAGCCGCGATTGTCCTCGAACACCACGAGCCCGTCGGCGATCAGCCGGGCCAGGGCCTCGCGCAGCGGGCTCAGCGATACCCCGAAGCTGCCGCGGGCGCGCTCCAGGTTGATCTTGCTGCCCGCCTCGAGCTGGCCGGAGACGATCGCCTCTCGCAGGCGGTCGACGAGCTGGCTCGCCATCGTGTTCTTGCCGTCGTCGACCAGGGCGGCGCCCGGCATGGTCGGCACGGGGTGGGCCGATCCGGGCTTGCCCGATGCAGGCACGACCGATCCGGCGGCGGGCTGCATCCCGTCCCGGTCGCCCGCAGCGCGTCGGTTCCTCGCCTCGGTCACACCGTCTCTCCCCCGGAGCCCGCTTCGGCCCTTCGTCGACGATGGTTACGAAAAACGATTATTATTGTCAAACCCGACGCTGCCGTCCGGACGGGGGAGCGCCGTCGCTTCGCCGGAAGCGGCGTCGCCTCTTTCGTAGCAGGGCGTGGTACAGGTCGGCGGATGAGGAATTAAATCACGTTAATTCAGCGACTTGACGGGATGTCCTGCTGCTCCGGAATGCCCATGCTCGCCGGCTGGGCTCCGTCGTCCGCTTGCGGCCGACGCCCTCCATGCACGCGACCCGGCGCGCACGGCGCGCCGTGGGCGGTCTTCGAAAAATCGCTTCTTGACGAATAATCGATGATATGGGACCAGACCATGCAGTCGAGGGAGGCAGAGCCATGCGCATCGAGCGCCAGCAGGACGTGACGCCGGCCGTTCTGGAGGTCATGGCGCGGACGCGCGACCCACGCCTGCGCGAGATCATGACCTCGCTCATCACCCATCTGCACGGCTTCGTGCGCGACGTGCGCCTCACCGAGTCCGAGTTCCGCGACGCCACCGCGATCCTCAACGAGATCGGCGCGCTCGCCTCCGACAGCCACAACGAGTTCGTGCTGATGGCCGGCTCGCTCGGCGTGTCGTCCCTCGTGTGCCTCCTCAACAACGGCGACCACGGCAACACCGAGACCTCGCAGTCGCTGCTCGGGCCGTTCTGGCGCCTCAATGCGCCGCGGGTCGCGAATGGCGGCACGATCGTGCGCTCCGACACGCCGGGCGACCCGCTCCTCGTCAACGCCCGCGTGGTCGACGGCGAGGGGCGTCCGATCGCGGGAGCGGAGGTCGACGTCTGGCACGCCTCGCCGGTCGGCCTCTACGAGAACCAGGATCCCGAGCAGGCCGAGATGAACCTGCGCGGCAAGTTCACCACCGACGAGGACGGCCGGTTCTGGTTCCGCTCGGTGATGATGATCGGCTACCCGATCCCCACCGACGGGGTGGTCGGCCGGCTGCTCGCCGCGCAGGGCCGCCACCCGATGCGCCCGGCCCACCTGCACGCCCTGATCTTCAAGCCGGGCTTCAAGGTGCTGATCTCGCAGGTCTACGACGCCAACGACCCGCACATCGATTCCGACGTGCAGTTCGGCGTGACCAAGGCGCTGGTCGGCGACTTCGTGCGTCACGATCGTCCGCATCCGGACGCGGCCGACGTCGCGGCGCCCTGGTACGCCCTCGACTACACCTACGTCATGGAGCCCGGCGAGGCCGTGCTGCCGCGCCCCCCGATCAAGTAAGTGTCTCTCACAAAACTCCCGATCACCGCCTCGGCTTGCCGTGGCAGCGACATTGCGGCGGGAATTTTGTGAGGTGCACTAAGCCCCACGACACTCCTGGAGCGAACAGCCGTGCTGAGCGACGACGATCACCGCAAGGCCGCCGAGGCCATCCTCAAGGCCGAGCGCGACCGGGTACCCTGCCCGCAGCTCTCCAAGACCTTTCCCGGCATGGAGATCGCGGATGCCTACCGCGTGCAGGACCTCTGGGCCGAGGCGCGGATCGCCGCGGGAGCGCGCCTTGCCGGCCACAAGATCGGCCTGACCTCGCGCGCCATGCAGATGGCCTCGAAGATGACCGAGCCGGATTACGGCCGCATCCTCGACGACGCGCTGTTCAACGACGGGGCGCAGATCCGCACCGACCTGTTCATCAAGCCGCGGCTCGAGGTCGAGCTCGCCTTCATCATGGGCGAGGACCTGTCGGGGCCGGGCTGCCGGATCTACGACGTGATGCGAGCGACCGAGTTCGTGGTCCCGGCCCTCGAGATCATCGACTACCGCACCGAGGTGCCGCGGGCGATCGTCGACACCATCGCCGACAACGCCGCCTTCGGCGCCATCGTCGTCGGCGGGCGCACGATCCGGCCCTTCGACGTCGACGTGCGCTGGATCGGCGCGACCCTGTCGCAGAACGGCATCATCGAGGAATCCGGCGTCTCGGCCGCCATCATGGGCCACCCGGCCGCCGGCGTCGCCTGGCTCGTCAACAAGCTCGCGGCGGTCGATGCGGGCCTGAAGAAAGGCCAGATCGTGCTCGGCGGCTCGTTCACCCGCCCCGTCGACATCAAACGCGGCGACGTGATCCAGGCCGATTACGGCCCGCTCGGCGCCATCGGCGTCTCCTTCGTCTGAGGCGGCCATGATCGAGAACCGCTTCAAGCGCGCCTTGTGCGAGGGCCGGCAGCAGATCGGCCTGTGGTGCAGCCTGCCGGGCTCCTACGCGGCGGAAGCCGTGGCGGGGTCGGGCTACGACTGGCTGCTCTTCGACACCGAGCACTCGCCGGGCGATCCGCTCACGGTGCTGGCGCAGCTCCAGGCGGTGGCGCCCTACCCCGTCTCGGCGGTGGTGCGGCCGGCCGCCAACGACGCGGTGCTGATCAAGCGCTTCCTCGATCTCGGGGCGCAGACCCTGCTGATCCCCTACGTCCAGGACGAGCACGAGGCGCGCGCCGCGGTCGCGGCGACGCGCTACCCGCCCGAGGGCGTGCGCGGCGTCTCGGGCCTCACCCGCGCCACCCGGTTCGGGCGGGTCCCGGGCTACGCCAAGCGGGCCGCCGAGGAGCTCTGCCTCCTGGTGCAGGTCGAGACCGCCGAGGCCCTCGACCGGATCGAGGCGATCTGCGCGGTGGACGGCGTCGACGGCGTCTTCATCGGTCCGGCGGACCTCGCGGCGAGCCTCGGCCATGTCGGCGAGCCCGGCCACCCGGCCGTGGTCGCGGCGGTGGAGGATGCGGTGCGCCGCATCCTGGCGGCGGGCAAGCCCGCCGGTATCCTCACCCCCGACACCGCCTTCGCGAAAATCTGCATCGAGACCGGCACCACCTTCACCGCCGTGGCCATCGATGTCGGCGTGCTCGCCCGCGGCACCGAGGCTCTGGCGCGCCAGTTCAAGGCGGGCTGACGCCCACAATCCCTTCCTTCACACGACAGGACGACCCATGCCGACCGAGATCGCTCATTTCGTCGACGGCGCCCGCACGCCCGGCCGCTCGGGCCGCACCGCGCCGGTCTTCAACCCGGCCACCGGCGAGCAGTCGGGCAGCGTCGCGCTGGCCGGCACCGACGAGGTCGGGGCCGCCGTGGCGGCCGCCCGCGCCGCCTTCCCGGCCTGGGCCGCCACCCCGCCGCTGCGCCGCGCCCGCATCCTCAACAAGTTCCTGCGCATCCTCGAAGACCGCATCGACGA
>NZ_JAZFXT010000002.1:0-85884 GCF_036448855.1 Methylobacterium ajmalii | reverse complement strand
TCGTGCCAGCTTTAACCGCTTGGCCGGCTGCGCTCGCCCGACCGGCTCCGCCGGCCAAGCTACCCGTGGTGGAAAGGCCCACGGTTCACTAACATTCCACTCGGGCCACCCCGTGGGGGCTGATCACCTTCAATAGCAAGTTTTTCGAATCGTGATTATGGTCGGATTTCCGACATATAGTGTTTGATTTATTTAAAAAATAGTCGGCGATCGGGGATTTGCTTGTGGTAATCGTCGATCGTTTCCAGCTTCCATCATGCCGGATAGAGGCTGCGAGACGTGCGCACGCTCGGACGGCTCGGATGGAGAGTGCGATGCCCAGATTCTACTTCGACATCCACGACGGGGTTTGGAGTCGCGATGACGTCGGTGTCGAGTGCAGGAATATCGAGGAAGCCTGCCGACACGCGAAGCGCACCCTGCCGGCGATGGCGCTGGACTCCATCCCGCGAGATGGGGACCGCCACACGATCACGGTGATGGTCACCAACGACGATCGTCGGACCGTCTACGCCGCCACCCTGACATTTTCAGGACTGCTGGTAGACCGGTGAGCGTGGGGGGCGCTCCCGGACGGCTCGGGTCACAGCCGCCTGGCCTCGCCCTGCTTCAGCCGAAGGGCTCGCGCGACCTTCCTGGAGAGGGTGCCGGCAAGCTCGACATGCACGTCGCGCGGCATCATCTGCCGCACCGCCTCGACGGCCATGTGCGGCGACGTGGCGAGAATGCCATAGACGGCAACACTTTCCTTCTCCTCTCCCTCGCTGGCGAACGCCGCGACCGTGTAGGCGAAGGACGTCGTGTTTTCAGTCATGCTGACGAGATAGCCACGGAATGCTGGGCGGCAAGTGGGACCTGAAGTGGGGCTTGATTGCGCGCGGCGTGACGAAGCACGTGTCCAGGCCGATACCCGCCTGCGGGTCCTTCCCATCTCGAGGCCGAACGCCTCGTGGGTCGGCGGGCACGACCGCCGTGGCCGTCCCGGGCCCGTCGGCAGCGTCCCTGCCGCCGTGGCCAACCCACGCCCTCATCCGCCCGGGTCGGTGCGTGGGCAAAATCTGCGATGGGAGCGACCCAAGCCCTGCGTCGGTCGGCCCTCGCACCAAGTCCAGGCCGCTCGCCGCACGGCATCACCTCTCGAATCGGACCTTGGATGAAAACTTACGCCCGCCGAGAGAGGTGCAGATAATTCGGATTGAAGCCGCAAAAATCCTTCAGCCGCGCCGCATCTGGAATATTCAATCGTTTTTGCTTGAGATCGACCAGACCCAGGCTGCGCAGGTGCTGCAGCGTGCGGTTGGTGTGGACGATCGAGAGGCCGAGACTATCGGCGAGATGGGCCTGCGTCAGCGGCATGACGCAATCGGTTCGGTTGGCCAACCCGACGACCTGCAAGCGCAGCAGCAGTTCGCAGAAGAGATGCGCCATCCGCTGGTCCGCCCCGCGTTGCCCGAGATTCGTCAACCACTCGCGCAGGATCCCCTGCTCCACCAGCGTCGCCCAGCAGAGCGCCTGCGCGATGCGGGGATGGTTGCCGGTCAGCTCGACGATGGTGCCCCGCGGAATCTCCACGATCTCGCAGGCCGTCAGGGCGGCGATGGAATGGTCCATGCGGCTCAGGATGGCGACGTGCAGGTCGCACGTGTCTCCTGGTACGAGCAGGCCGAGGATGTGGCGCTGGCCGTCGACCAGGATCTTGTAGCGGCAGGCGAAGCCCTGGGTGACGAGGAAGACGCTCTCGGGGCGATCGCCTTCCCGGATCAGGTCGACGTGGGAGGACACCACCCTCCGCTGGCTCGTCACCGCCGCCAGCGTCGTCCGGTCGGCATCCGTCAGGCTCGCGCCGCGTTCGAGCTTGGCGATCAGGGCGTGGGGGTCGGAGCGCGGGACGTCCGCGGCCGCATCCGCGACCGGCCGCCGCGGTGACGGGTCGCTCACGATGCGCTCCTCGGATGCGGCAGGGCCATCCGGCTCACCGTCTCAACCGCTGCCGCAGCCAGCGGGTCGCCGCTTCCGGCGTGTGGAAGGTGGGTGCCCGCAGGCCGGCGAGGCGGCCGAACCCCGCCTCGAGGAACCAGCCGTGGATCTGCTCGTGGCCGGGCGTATCGAGCCGCACGAGCACCCCGACCAGCAGCCCGTTGGCCATCACCAGCAAACCCTCACGATCGTCGCTGCCCGTGTCGACGCCGATCGGTTGAAGCACGACGAGAGTCTCGACGTTGTGCGTGCGCGTCATCCCGAGCCTCGTCGGCCGACGCTCGGCCATGGAATGCGGCGGCGCGCGCCCCACCGTGTGTTCTTCAGGTGCAGGTAATTCGGGTTGTAGCCGCACAGGGCTTTCAGCCGCGGCACGTCCAGGATGGTCAGGGTTCGGCGCTTGAGCGCGATCAAGCCGAGCGAGCGAAGGTCGCGCAGCGTGCGATGCACATGCACGTTCGACAGGCCCATCGTGTCGGCGATGTCGATCTGGGTGAACGGGAAGCTGAAGCTGTTGCCCGTCACGCGACCCACGGCCTCCAGGCGGAGCAGAAGCTCGCAGATGAGATGGGCGATCCGCAGGTTGGCGGGGCGGCCTCCGACGTTGACGAGCCACTCGCGCAGGACCGCCTCGTCGACGAGGGCGCACCACATCAGGGCCTGCGTGACCCGGGGATGGTCGTCCGTGATCTCGACGATGGCCTGCCTCGGGATGTCTACGACCTGGCACGCCGAGATCGTACCGATATTGTGGTCCATCTGATCGAGGATGAAGACGTTCAGGTCGCAGAAGTCACCGGGCACGAGATAAGCCATGATCTGGCGCTACCCGTCCGGCAGAACCTTGTAGCGGCAAGCGTAGCCGTCGAGGATCAAGTGGACGCTGTTCGGCGGATCGCCCTCGCTGATCAGGTCGGTGCGCGCAGGCACTTTTCGAATGCGGAGCGTCAAGGCACTCAATGCCTCGCGATCCGCTTCGGTCAATTCCTCGAAACTCTCGAGCTTTCGGATCAGTGCGTCCTGCATCGGCTACATCAGTCAGAGAGATGCGACAATATATGTCGCAAATCTGACCTCCGCCCAGTCTTATGATTGTTTTCTTGCGATCGGCGACGATTAAGATCATACATGGGTCGTCGCGTGCAGATGCAACCCGGCGCAAGCGGTGAGGGTACTTGGCTCCCGCCCCCAACGAGGTCGGGATCGTGTCCGTCCAGAGAGCCTGCCACAACCGTCTGCTGACGGCGCTTCCGCCCGCGGATTTTGCGCGGCTCCAACCTCACCTGATGACGGTGCCGCTGCGTGTAGGGGAAGTCCTGATGGCGCCGGGTGTTCCGATCCGGCACATCCTCTTCATCGAGGACGGCATCCTCTCGGTGATCGCGACGGCGTCGGACGAACGGCAGATCGAGCTGGCGCTGATCGGACGGGAGGGCCTCGTCGGCCTGCCGGTCCTCATGGGCACGGATCGCGGCGCGCACGAGGGACGGGTCCAGGCGAGCGGCTACGCCTGGTGCCTGGAGGCGGATGCCATGCGTGAGATCCTCGGGACCAGCCCCGACCTGCATGCCTTCCTGCTGCGCTACGCCTACTCGGTGACCGTGCAGATCGCCGGCACGGCGCTCGCCAACACCCGCTACAAGGTGGACCAGCGCCTCGCACGCTGGCTGCTGATGTGCCACGACCGCACCAGGGGCGACGAGTTGCCCACGACGCATCGCTTCCTGTCGCTGATGCTCGGCATCAACCGTCCGGGACTGACGACCGCGCTGTCGGCGTTCGAGCAGGCCGGCATGATCCGGACCGAGCGCGGCGCCATCACGATCCTCGACCGCGCCGCGCTGCTCGCGAAGGCCGGGGCCTGCTACGGCGGCCCGGAGGCCGAGTACGAGCGCCTCCTCGTCGAGGGGCGCCTGGTCTCCCCGTAAGGCGCCGCCCGCAGCCTCGCGGCCGGTCAGGCGGTGGCCGCCTCGCCGGCGGGTGCCGGTCGGCGCGGGTGGGCCAGGAAGAACCGCATCATCTCGCGGCTGGCGTCGGGACCCGGCCGGATAGCCGCCGGCCCAGGCGTGCCCCGCGCCGTGCAGGATCCACTGCTCCGAGGTCCAGGCCCCGGCCGGCTCCGTGAGGACGGTGCGGGCATACGCGATCCCGCCGCGCGAGCGCCCCTCGACGGCGGTCACCGCCTGGTCCGCATCGGGTCCAGGCCGTGTGAGAGCGCGGTTTTGGTGGTTAGAGCATCTTCCGACGAAGTGGAAACCGGTTCGTCGCAGAAAATGCGACAAAACAAAGACTTAGAGAGCTTCGCGATGGCAACGCGATCGTGAAGCTCTCTAGGAAACGCACCTGTGCGTTCCCACGTTCGGGACGTGGGGGTCGCAGGTTCAAATCCTGCCGCTCCGACCAATCATTCCCGCCTCTCGCAGCAGCCCTTCGCCGTCGATCGCGCATCGCAAGGTGCCGTCGATGCCTGCCTGAGGGCGCCGACCGCGGAACGGCCTCAATCCTGACATCCTGGCGCCGGAGAGACCGACGAGGAAGCCGGACGGATCCCCCTGGGGAGCCGGCCCCGCCCGCCGTTGATTTCCAGGCGTCGCCCACGCATGGTCGCGGCAGCGCGGAGCGCTCCCTGCCCGGCCCCGCGGCGCCAGATCGCGCCGTGTCGCGGCACCGATACGAGAAGGCGAAGGAGTGACGGTGAAGCGCGCGCGCCTCGACCCGGTCGGATCCCAGCAGGCGCCACGCGGCCGGTCGGCCGATCCGGGCCGCGAACCGCCCCTCGACCTCACGGGCGCCGCCTCGCCGCGGGCCGACCGCCGGGACGTGAACCTGCGCTGGCTCGCCGCCTGCGTGCTCACCGGCATGACCGGCGCCGGCCTGATCGGCTCGGCGATCTGGGTCTCGCTCCAGGGCGAGGTCACCTTCGCGGAGCTGCCGCAGGCGGTGGCGGTGGCCCCGCGTCCGGTGGCGAGCGAGGGCGGCACCAACCTCACCCGCAAGGGCGACCGGCTGGTGCGCAACCCGATGGTGGCGCTCGCCAAGCAGAGCTTCAAGGCGCCCGTCACCCTGCGGGCGGGCGAGCGCGAGATCATCAAGGTCCGGCCCTTCGTGCGGATCGCCACCGCGCTCTCGACCACCGCCGGCATGGCGGCGACCGACATCCCGCCCTTCGACCCGATGCGGTTCTTCAGCGATCCGGGGCTCGAGCGCGCGCCCGATGCCCAATCGGCGACGGCCGACGCGCCGGACGCCGAGGTGTCGGTGGTCAAGCGCGACCTCGGCGACCTCGCGGTGCCGGCCGGCTCCCCCGCCCTCTCGGACGAGGACGTGGCGGCGCAGATCGAGGAGGAGCGGCGCCTCGCCGCCGAGGCCGGGCGGCGCGCGGCGCTGCCCATCGCCCCGCAGCTGATGCTCTCGCGCACGCTGCGCAGCATGACGACCCTGCCGGGCCTCGACGGCACGGCCGATTTCGGCGGCGCGTCCGGCCCGTTCAAGTCGATCGAGGTCCGGGTGATGCGCGAGAACGTCACCGACCTCGCCAAGATGGAGCGCGAGCGCGACGCGCCCCTGGTCGAGGAGCGCGACGTCGCGATCAAGCGCGGCGAGACGCTGGAGGGCGTGCTCAAGGCCAATGGCGGCCTCGACGAGCAGATCCGCCCGATCCTGGCGGCGTTGGGCACGCGGGTCCGCTCCGGCGCGGTCGGCGAGGGCCAGCAGATGCGGCTCCAGATCGGGCCCGGCCCCAAGCTCGGCGATCCGCGCCAGCTCACCCGGGTGATCCTATACGGCGAGTCGGGCGTCGAGGCGATCGCCGCGATGAACGACCGCGGCGGCTTCGTATCGGTGGCCCCGCCGGTGCCGGAGGGCGTGGCCCAGAAGCCCGCCGCCAAGCCCGAGGCGGACGACGACGAGGAGGGCACGGGCGCGCGCCTCTATGCCAGCCTCTACGAGACCGCCGCGCGCCACGACCTGCCGCGCTCGACCGTCGAGGACCTGGTGCGGATCTTCGGCTACGACGTCGACTTCCAGCGCCGCGTCGCCACCGGCGACGGAATCGAGCTGTTCTACACCTACGACGAGGAGGCCGGCGGCTCGTCCGAGCGGCCCGACATCCTGTTCGCGGCCCTCAACCTCGGCGGCGAGTCGCGGCGGATCTACCGGTTCCAGTCGCCGGACGACGGCAGCGTCGACTACCTCGACGAGGCCGGCCGGTCGCTGAAGAAGTTCCTGCTGCGCAAGCCGGTGGCCGACGGCAACATGAGCTCGGGCTTCGGCTACCGCCGCCACCCGGTACTCGGCTACGCCAAGCTCCATACCGGCGTCGACTGGTCGATCCGCATCGGCACCCCGATCTTCGCGGCCGGCAACGGCACGGTGATCAAGGCCGACTGGGATTCGGGCTACGGCCGCCGGGTCGAGATCCAGCACGCCAACGGCTACGTCACCACCTACAACCACATGTCCCGGTTCGGCCGCGGCGTCAGCACCGGCACCAAGGCGCGCCAGGGCCAGATCATCGGCTATGTCGGCTCGACCGGCCTGTCGACCGGCGCCCACCTGCACTACGAAGTGATCATCAACGGCCACTTCGTCGACCCGATGAAGATCCGCGTGCCCCGCGGCCGCGAGCTCGACGGGCGGCTGCTCGCCGAGTTCCGGCGCCAGCGCGACCAGATCGACGGGCTGATCCAGAAATCCGGCGCGCCCACCACCCTGGCCCAGCGCGAGGCGATGCGCTGACCCTGCGCCCTCGCGGGCTCAGGTGATCCGGCCGATGATCGCCTCCCGGGCCGCCCGGGAGCCGCAGAGGCGCTTCCTCGCCCGCTCCAGCACCGCGGGGGGCGCCTCCGCCGGGGTGCCGGCGCCGAAGGGCGGGGCCGGCGCGTATTCGAGGGTGAGCTGCACCGTCTCGGCCTCCTCGCGGCCGAGCAGTTCGGCCACCACCGCGAGCCCGAAATCGATGCCCGAGGTCACGCCCCCGGCGGTGATCAGGGTGCCGTCCCGCACCACCCGGTCCTGCACCGGCACGGCGCCGAAGCGGGCGAGGAAGTCGTGCGCGTACCAGTGGGTCGTCGCGCGCCTGCCCTTCAGCAGCCCGGCCGCGCCGAGCACCAGCGCGCCGGTGCAGACCGAGGTGAGGTAGCGGACCTCGCGGGCGCGGGCACGCACGAAATCCAGCACCGCCTCGTCCTCGAGGAGCGGGTTCACCCCGGCCCCGCCCGGGATGCAGAGCACGTCGAGGGGCGGACAGGTCTCGAAGGTCGCGGTCGGCACGAACGGGATGCCGGTGGCCGAGCGCACCGGCTCGCCGTCCTTCCAGATCAGGTGGACGGCGCTCTCGGGCACCGAGGCGAAGACCTCGTAGGGCCCGGTCAGGTCGAGCTGCTGGACCTGCGGGAAGACGAGGATTCCGAAGCTGAGCGACACGAGGGCGTTCTCCCGGTTGACGCCGGTCAGCGTAAACCCGCATGCCTCGGCGCGATCGCCAGAATGCCCTCGTTTCCCGCCAAAGCCACCCCTCGCCGAAATCCCCCATGCCGCACGCGCGCCGCATCGAGATCCTGGCCTTCCCGGGCGTCCAGCTCCTCGACGTCGCCGGGCCGCTCCAGGTCTTCGCCACCGCCAACGACCTCGCGGCCGGCCCGCATCGTCCCTACGAGACCGCCCTGGTAGCCCGGACGACCCCGATCGACTCGAGCGCCGGCCTGCCGCTGCCGGCGGAGAGCCTGCCGTCCGCGGGGACGCCCCTGGACACGCTCGTCGTGGCGGGCGGCCAGGGCGTCGACGCGGCCTGCCTGGACGGCGACCTCGTCGACTGGCTGCGGCGGCGAAGCGGCGCGGCGCGGCGCACCGCCTCGGTGTGCAGCGGCGCCTTCCTGCTGGCGGCGACCGGGCTTCTCGACGGCCGCCGGGCGGTGACGCATTGGGGACGTTGCGCCCAGTTCGCCCGGGCCCATCCCGCCGTGCGGCTCGATCCCGATCCGATCTTCGTGCGCGACGGCGCGGTCTGGACCTCGGCGGGCGTCACCGCCGGGATCGACCTCGCCCTCGCCCTGGTCGAGGAGGATCTCGGCCGCGACCACGCCCTCGCGGTGGCGCGCCAGCTCGTCGTCTACCTCAAGCGGCCGGGCGGGCAGGCGCAGTTCAGCACGGTCCTGACCCTCCAGGCGGGCGACGGACGCTTCGACCGCCTGCATGCATGGATCCGCGAGAACCTGTCGGCGGATCTCTCGCTGCCGGCCCTGGCCGCCCGGGCCGCGATGAGCCCGCGCAGCTTCTCGCGCCATTACCGCGAGGCGACCGGCCGCACCCCGGCCCGGGCCGTGGAGGAGATCCGCATCGAGGCGGCCCGCCGGCTGCTGGAGCAGGGCGCGAGCGTCGGGCGTGCCGCCCGGGCCTGCGGCTTCGGCTCGGAAGAGACGTTGCGCCGGGGCTTCCTGCGCCGCGTCGGCACCGGCCCGCACGCCTATCGCGAGCGCTTCGCCGGCTGACGGGTGCGTCACCGGGCCGGGACGCCGAGCCGCGCCCGGACCGCCTCCGGGCTCACCCCCCGCTCGCGCAACGCCGCCAGCGCCTCCGAGCGCAGGCTCTTCGACAGCTTGTCGCCCGCCTCGTCGCGGATGAGGTCGTGATGGTGGTAGCGCGGGGTCGGCAGGCCGAAGAGCCGCTGGAGCAGGACGTGGAGGTCGGTGGCGGCTTCGAGGTCCCGGCCGCGCACGACGTGGGTGATCCCCTGCGCGGCATCGTCGAGGACCACCGCGAGGTGGTAGCTCGTCGGCACGTCCTTGCGGGCGATGACCGCGTCGCCCCAGCGGGCGGGATCGGCGACCCGGACGGTCTCCGGTTCCCCCGGCGCGAAGGCCGTGTAGGCAAGGGGGCCCGGGCAGAGCGCCAGCGCGCGCGCCGTGTCGAGGCGCCAGGCATGGGGGCCGTCGGGGACCGGCCGGCCGCGGCAGGTGCCCGGATAGAGCGGCGCCCCGTCGGGGTCGCGCGGGCTGCCTGCGGCGGCCTGGATCTCCCGGCGGGTGCAGGTGCAGGGATAGACGAGGCCCCGCGCGCGCAACGCCTCGAGCGCGGCGCGGTAGGTGGACATCCGGGCGGACTGGCGCCAGACCGGCTCCGGAAAGCCCAGGCCGAGCCAGGCGAGGTCGTCGACGATCGCCTCGGTCAGCTCCGGCCGGCAGCGCTGGGGATCGATGTCCTCGATGCGCAGGAGCAGCGTGCCGTGCAGCGCCCGGGCCATCTCCGCGTTGAGTAGCGCCGAGTAGGCGTGGCCGAGATGCAGGCGCCCGTTCGGGCTCGGGGCGAAGCGCAGGCGGGGAGGCGACACGGCGGGATGCGGACGACGAGGACTTTCCCCGCCATAAGCCCGGACGCCGCCGGCGTCACCGGGCCGCTCCTCGATTCCGAGGCGGTGCTGCGCGAGGGCGTGGCGGCGCTCGCCGCCCTCGACCCGGTGATGGCGCGGCTCGCCGCGGAGGGCGCGGCACCGGTCCTGCGCAAGCGCCCGCCGGGCTTTGCGGGCCTGGCCGGCATCGTGGTGGGCCAGCAGATCTCGACGGCGAGCGCCGCGGCGATCTGGGGCCGGCTCACCGCCCGCCTGCCGGACCTGACGCCGCAGGCCCTGGCGGCAGCGCCGGACGACCTGTTGCGCGAGGCCGGCCTCTCGGCGCCGAAGATCCGGACCTTGCGGGCGGCCGCCGCGGCAATCCTCGACGGCACGCTGCCGCTCGACACCCTGCACGCGCTGCCGGCGGACGAGGCCCACCGGCTGATGGTGGCGGTCCACGGCATCGGCCCCTGGACGGCGGACGTCTACCTGCTGTTCTGCCTCGGCCACCCGGACGCCTTCCCGGCCGGCGACCTCGCCCTCCAGGAGGCCGCGCGCCTCGCCGACGGGCTGGAGACCCGGCCGAGCGCCGCCGCCCTCGTGCAGCGGGCCGACGCCTGGCGCCCGTGGCGCGGGGTCGCCGCCAAGGTCCTGTGGGCCTATTACCGGGTGGCCAAGGCGCGCGACGGCGCGCCTCTCTCTTCGTAAGTCGGCGCGAAGGCGCCCCGGCGCCGCCCGCCTCCCGTCCCGATCACCCGGAGCCCGACCCCGATGCCGATCCTCACCGGCCCGCGCCTGATGCCCCGCTCGGGCGCGACGCCGCGCCAGCTCGTCGTGCTGCTGCACGGCTTCGGCGCCGACGGCAACGATCTCATCGACCTGGCGCAGGAATGGCAGCCGCTCCTGCCCGACGCCGCCTTCGTGGCGCCGCACGCGCCCGAGCCCTGCATCCAGGGCTTCGGGCGGCAATGGTTCTCGCTCACCTTCCGCGATCCGCAGGAGCGCTGGCGCGGCGTGAACCGGGCCGGGCCGACGCTCGACGCCTTCCTGGACGCGGAGCTCGAGGCGCACGGCCTCGGGCCGCATCAGCTCGCGCTGGTGGGCTTCAGCCAGGGCTGCATGATGGCGCTGCACGTCGCCCTGCGCCGTCCCGCCCCGGTGGCGGCGGTGGTCGGCCTGTCCGGCATGCTGGTCATGGAAGAGGGCAAGGGCCCCGAGAGCCTGGCGCCGGCGGTCACCGCGGTGCCGCCGGTGCTGCTCGCCCACGGCGACCAGGACGAGGTGATCCCGGTCGACGCGCTGTTTCTCTCGGCGGAAGCGCTCGCCGCCGCCGACGTGCCGGCGGAGTGGCACCTCTCCGCCGGGATCGGTCACGGCATCGACGACGGCGCCCTGCACCATGCCGGGCAGTTCATCGCCGCGGGCTTCGCCCGGGCCTCCCGCATGGCCTGACCGCGCGGCGGGGTTTTTTAGCCCCGCGCCTCCTTGAGCGCCGCCTGGGCGCCGGCCCGCAGCAGGGCGGAATCGCCCGTGAGCGCGATCAGGTCGAAGCCCTCGGCGATCAGCTCGCGGGTGCGCGCGGCCGAGAGGGCGTAGATGCCGATCCGCTTGCCCGCCGCCCGGGTGCGCGCCATGGCGTGCTTGAGCGCGTCGCGCACCGCCGTGCCGTCCGGATCGAGGCCGGCGCCGTTCGACAGCGCGATCGAGAGGTCGGAGGGGCCGATGAAGATGCCGTCGATCCCGTCCACCGCCAGGATGTCGTCGAGGGCAGCGAGCGCCTCCCGGGTCTCGATCATCGCGAGGGTCTGGCAGATCCCGTTGGCCTCGCGCAGGTAGGTCTCGGGCGCCAGGCCCGAGAGCGCCAGCGCCGGGTTCGGCCCCCAGCTGCGCTCGCCCATCGGCGGGTACTTGGCCAGGGCCGCGAAGCGGCGCGCATCCTCGACGGTGTTGACCATCGGGGCGATGACGCCCGAGACCCCGGCATCGAGGAGCCGCGACACGGTGGCGAAACCGCCGACCGGCACCCGCGCCAGGGTCGGCTTGCCGCGGGCCGCCACCAGGGCGATCGTGCGGTTGATGCTGTCGAAGTCGTGCGCGCCGTGCTGCATGTCGAGGGTGACGGCGTCGAACGCCTCGGCCGCGAGCAGCCCCGCCACGAGGGGCTCGGGAATCCCGCACCAGGCCGTGATCAGCGGCTTGCCCTCGCGGAATCGCGCCGCCAGCGCGGCCACCGCTCCACCCCGTTCCGCCATCGTGGTCCCTCCCGGCATGCTTTGGCCGGCCGCGCGTTCGCCGCGGCCCGCGCGGGCGAGCTTAGGTCAGGCCGGGCGGCGGCGTCGAGGCACAGCGCCCGCGCCCGCGACATGCCGCCCCCTCCGGCCACGCTTGCATCGGGGCGGCGGCGTGCGCATATCGTCGCGACCAACGACCGCCATCATCGCAGCGGCGGCCGGGCGCCTCCCGGGCGCTCCGGCCAACGCGTTGTGCTGCCTTCGCGGTTCGGGTATTTTACCGCCGGCCGCCGGGACGCCACCGATCGACGCATCCCCCGGCCCGACCTTCTCCTGAGAGGTCGCCGCGCCGCGGGTCCCACACGTCGTCAGGAGCCTCGGCCCCATGGACTTCCTCAAACCACGGTACACGCCTATGAACCGCCGCCGTCGCATCTACGAGGGCAAGGCGAAGGTCCTCTACGAGGGTCCCGAGCCCGGCACGCTCATCCAGCATTTCAAGGACGACGCGACCGCCTTCAACGCCAAGAAGCACGAGGTGATCGACGGCAAGGGCGTGCTGAACAACCGGATCTCCGAGTTCGTGTTCCAGCACCTCAACGACATCGGCGTGCCGACGCACTTCATCCGTCGGCTGAACATGCGCGAGCAGCTGATTCGCGAGGTCGAGATCATCCCGCTCGAGGTGGTGGTGCGCAACGTGGCGGCCGGCTCGCTGGCGACGCGGCTGGGCCTGGAGGAAGGCACCCAGCTCCCGCGCTCGATCATCGAGTTCTACTACAAGAACGACCAGCTCAACGACCCGATGGTGTCGGAGGAGCACATCACGGCCTTCGGCTGGGCGACCCCGCAGGAGATCGACGACATCATGGCGCTGGCCATCCGGGTCAACGACTTCATGTCGGGTCTCTTCCTCGGCGTCGGCATCCGCCTCGTCGACTTCAAGATGGAGACCGGCCGGCTCTGGGAAGGCGACATGATGCGCATCGTCGTCGCCGACGAGATCTCTCCGGATTCCTGCCGGCTCTGGGACATCAAGAGCCAGGACAAGCTCGACAAGGACCGCTTCCGCAAGGACCTCGGCGGCCTGATCGAGGCCTATTCCGAGGTGGCCCGCCGCCTCGGAATCCTCGGCGAGAACGAGAAGGTGCAGACCGGCGGGCCGCGCCTGGTGCAGTAGGCGCCTCCACGGCCGTCCGGTCCGATGTGGCGGGGTCGCTTCCGAGAGGGAGTGGCCCCGTCGCCGTTAGGGCGACAGGGCTGTCCGGGGACGAGGAACGCGGGTTCCCTCTCCCCGCGGCCGGGCCTCACCGCAACGGCGCCTCCGCCCACGGCCGCAGCCTCTCGTACGTCCCCGCCCGCGGATCGAAGCCCGGGTGGTACCAGGGATCGGCGGCGAGCCGCTCCCCCCAGCGCGCCCGCAGCGCCGCCACCTCGGCCTCGTGGCGGAGACGGGCCTCCGGATTCCAGCGCCGGCTCGCCGCCTCGTGGTGGTGGAGCACCGCGCCCGGCACCATCAGGGTCCGGTAGCCGGCCGCGTCGAGGCGCAGGCACAGGTCGACGTCGTTGAAGTCGACCGCGAAGGCCGCCTCGTCGAAGCCGCCGACCGCCCGGAATTTCTTCGCCTCCACCGCGAGGCAGGCCGCCGTGACCGCCGAGACCCGGTGCGTGACCCGGAGCGAGGCGAGGTAGCCCGGCGCCGTCCCGGAAAAATGGCGGTGGGCGTGGGTGACGAGGCCGCCGGTGCCGAGCACGATGCCGCCGTGCTGGATCCGCTCCCGCACGTCGAGGAGCTTCGCGCCCACCGCGCCGACCTCCGGCCGCAGGGCCTCCTCGGCCATCCGCCGCAGCCAGTCGGGGCGGTGCGCCACCACGTCGTTGTTGACGAAGACCAGGAGCGTGCCGTGAGCCTCGGCGGCGGCCCGGTTGTTCATCGCCGCGAAGTTGAACGGGCCCGGGCAGGGCAGCACCCTGACCCCCTCCGCGGCGAGCCGCTGGAGATAGGCGAGCGTGCGCGGGTGGCGGCTGTCGTTGTCGCAGACGATGATCTCGAGGGACGGCCAGTCCGTGTGGGCCCGGATGCTCTCGATGCAGGCCCGCAGCAGCTCCACCCGGTCGCGGGTCGGAATGATCAGGCTGACGAGCGGCGGCGCGGGCAGGTCGCGGCGCAAGGTCAGGAGACCGCCCGCGGCCTCGACCCGGCCGGCACCCGCGAGATGGCGCTCGACCAGCGTCCGGCGCGACGACGCCCAGCCCTCGGGCGGGGAGGCCGCGGCCGGCGACCAGGTCGAGAGGAGGCGCGGGAGGTGGCGGACGGCGGACGGGTCCTCGGCCGCGAGGCGCACCAGCAGGTCGGCGGCCTCGACGCCCGGCAGAGAGGGATCGAGCCCGAGCCGGTCCAGCGCCGTCCGGCGGACCGCGACCACCGGGCCGGCATAGTCGGCGGCGAGCAGGTAGTCGGGATCGAAGGCGGGGCGCAGCACCGGCAACCGGGGCTCGCCCCCGGCCCCGAGGACCACCGCATCGCCGTAGAGAGCAAAGAGTCCGGGATCGGCCGCGAACGCCTCGGCGATCGCGGCGGCGGCACCCGGCACGAGCCGGTGGCCCGGTGCCGTCAGCACGACGAGGGCGGCGGCGCCGGCGCCGCCCGACAGGATCTCGGCCGGGGTCGCGACGTGGAGATCGAGGCCCGCCTCGCCCCGGTCCGGCGGCAGCGGCGGCAGCGGCCGGAGGGCGTGGCGGCTGCCCCAGAGGATCGCGGCGCGGTCGCGGGCCCGCACGCGCTTGCCGGCGAGGAGAGCCCGGGCGACGTCCCGGGCCTCGCCCGGGCGCTTCAACGCCAGGAGCAGCCGGACGAGCCAGCGCCGGGCGGGCCCGGGCTGCCCGTCCGCGAAGCGCAGGATGTCGAAGGCCGGGTGAGGCGGCAGCCTCATTCCAGCTCCTCCCCGAAGGTCGTGACCGAGAAGGCCGGGTGATAGTACGGGTCGTCGCGGATCACCGCCCGCCAGCGGGCCGCGAACCGGTCGCCCTCGGCCTCGAACCGGGCCCGGGCCGGGCCGACGCTCGGTCCGCGGCTGACCGATTCGTGGTGGGCGAGCGTGGCCCGCGGGGTCCAGACCGACCTCCAGCCCCGCGCCCCGAGGCGCAGGCAGAGATCGATGTCGTTGAAGTCGATCGGGAAGGTTTCGGCGTCGAGGCCGCCGACCGCCTCGAACTTGTCGCGCGCCACCGCCAGGCAGGCGGCGGTCACGCCCGCGACCTCGTGCGCCACGGTGAGGCGGCGCAGATGCCCCGGCGTGTCGGCCGGACGGTTGCGCAGGATGTGCCCGGCCCGGCCGCCGAGCCCGGCCACCACGCCGGCATGCTGGATCCGGCCGTTGCCGAACAGGAGCTTGGCTCCGACCGCGCCGATCCCGGGCCGCAGGGCCTGGCGCACCATCGCGGAGAGCCAGTCGGGATGCAGCACCTCGACGTCGTTGTTGAGGAGCACCAGGACCGCGCCGCGGCTGGCGGCGGCGCCGTCGTTGACGAGGCGGGAGAAGTTGAACGGGCCCGGCCGGTCGAGGCGGCGCACCCGGGGGTCCGCCGCCCATTCGGCGTAGAGCGCCGCCACCGCCGGATCGGTCGAGCCGTTGTCGACGATGACGAGCTCGATCGCCGGATAGTCCGTGTCGTGCAGGACGCCCCGGACCGCGACGCGCAGCAGGTCCGGCCGGTCGCGGGTCGGCACGATCACCGAGACCAGGGGGGCGGGCTCGGGCAAGGGCCAGTCGAGGTCGAGGACGTCGCCCCGGCGCGCCACGACCGCCGGGGCGCCGGTCCGCCGCAGGGCCTGGGCGAGGTCGGCGGCGTGTCCGTCGCGGTCCGGCGCGTCCGGCACCGTGCGGCAGAGGATGCGGGGGATGCGGCGAACCCGCTCCGGGCCCGCCAGGGCGGCGGATAGGAGAAGCGCGCGGGCGCCCTCGTCCGGCTTCCAGCCGCTGCGCGCCGCGAGGCTCGCCGCGACCAGAAGCGGCCGGCCCGGATAGAGCGTCGTCAGGGCGAGGTCCGGGCTCCAGCCCGGCTTGAGGGCCGGGCGCGGGCCGCCGGGCGTCTCGGTCTCGCTGTCCGCGTAGGCGAGGTCCGCCGGCGCCGGGCCCGCGAATGCCGCGGCGAGATGGGTCAGCGCGTCGGGCGCCAGCTCGTCGCCGGGCCGCAGGTGGCCGAGTGCGGCGCCCGCCGGCAGGACATTGCCGGAGATCCGCGGATCGGCGGGCATTCCCGCGGGCGGCGGGCCGCGCCAGCGCAGGGCGAGGCACCAGTCGCGGTGATCCTGAGCCAGCAGGGCGGCGAGGGTGCGGCGCACCGCCGGCGCCTCCTCGGGCAGCGCTTCGAGGATCAGGCCGAGGCGGGGCAGCGGACCGGACGGCGGCCGGTCGAAGCCGGGCTCGGCCGGCCGGGTGCGGGCCGCCTTCCAGGCCGGGTAGCGGTCGATCGGCATCACCCCGGCGGCGATGCGCAGGGTGTTGCGCAGGCGGCGCGCGTCGCGGCGCAGCCACTGGTAGAGCGCGACCGGCAGCTTGTCCGGACGCCGACGGGCGCAGAGCGCCAGCATGGCGGGGCGGGACAGGAGCCGCGCCGCGACCCGGAAACCCTCCGCCGGGGCGGCGAGCAGGATGGCGGTCGTGCCGGGCGGCACCGGGCCGAGCCAGGTGGCGCGCCCCAGCACCGCGCCCGGCAGCAGCGCGTCCTCGTGGCCGCCGTCGGCGCGCACGAAGCGCAGGAGCGGGCGGACCGGGTCGGCGAAGCGGTCGAGGGCGATGTCGAGGGAAAGCCAGCGCCCGGCCGCCGGCCGCCCGGGGATCAGCGCGCGGGTGAAATCCGGGTCCGGGTGGGGAACGAGGCGGCAGGAACCGGATGCCACCCGGGCGGTCAACCGTCGGCCGGCGGCGGCGCGGCCTGCTTGCGCCGCGGCGCCCGCGCCGGCTTGCCCATGCTGCCGAGGCCGACCTCGATGTCGAAATCCTTCGCCAGGGCGGCCGGCACGACGATGCCGTCCTCCACCACCGTGAAGGTGCCGCTGGCCTGGCCCGCGGGAATCGTCACCGCGCCCTGGTGGGTGCGCCGGGCGAGAATCTGGGTGCCGTTCTTCACCGTGATGGTGACGGGCGCGTTGAAGCGGCCCGGGGCGCCGCCGGGGCCGAGCAGGACGACGCCCTGGACGCCGACCGAGACGACCGTGCCGCCGTTCGGCCCCGGCCGGCACGCGCGGCTGAGCTGGCCGAGGCGGATCTGCGTGCGCACCGTGCCGCCGGCGAGGGTCTGGAGCGAGGAGCCGCCCTCGGTGACGTCGATGGTCGGGCAGTAGACCTCGTCGAGGCTCGGCGGAGCTTCCGGCGGCTTGGTGGTGCTGCCGTACTTGAAGATGTTGACGAAGGGGTTGCCCTCTTCCTGCGGCGCGGCGGTCTGGGCCCGCGCCGGGGCGCCGAGCGTCACGAGAGCCAAGGCGAGACCCAGCGTGCCGAGACCCAGCGCGCCGGGGCGGAGTGTACGGAGACAACGAGCCGTCACGGTCCTCTCCCGATCGTCGATCACTTCAGGCTGTCGAAGCCGTCCTTGAACCCCTTGAGGGACAGGGGGATGCCGACCCCTTCCTCGGGCGTCTGGAAGACGATGAAGGTGGCCTGCTGGCCGGTCTTGAGCTGGTTGATGAGCTTGTCGTCCATCACCACCTCGGCGACGCAGCCGGTGGAGAGGCAGCGCACGAACGAGGTGCGGCCGATCTCCGCCTGGTCGACCTTGAGGCCGAGACCCGAGGGTAGCAGCACGCCGAGCGGCGCCACCACCCGCAGCAGCGTGCCGCGGTTGTCGGCGGTCTTCAGCACGATGACCACCAGGGACAGGTTCGGCCGGTCCTCGGCGGCGACGTACTGCACCAGGGCGCATTGCTCGGCCTTGGCGCCGGCGGGCGTCTCGCAGCGCAGCTGCCAGTCGTCGAAGGTCTGCTTGACCGCGCCCTGCGCCAGGGCGCTGCCGGCCGGCAGGCCGAGGCCCGCACCGAGGGCGAGCCCGAGGGCGGCGGCCCGCACCCGGCGTCCGATCCGTCGCACGCTGTCTCCCACGCCGCTCACCGCTCCGCTGCCCCGGCCACGCGCCGGTCCGGGGGCGTTCCGACCACGGGGCAGGGATGCTGTCAAGCCGAGGCGCCGATCCGGGCCCCGCGGACGGAACCCGTGCACGCGAGCAGGCTTAGCTTTATCGTGGGCGGCGATGCGCCCGGCGCTCTCCGGCCGTTAGGGGTTTCGCACGGTTCCCGGCCCATACGGAGCGGGAGCACGGGGAGCCCCGTTCCCCGTACCCCGCCCGCTCTCCCCTTCCCAGCGAGATGCCGCCCCGATGAGACTTCCCGCCACCTCCCTCGCCCTCCTGGTCCTGGCCACCGGTACCGCGGCGCTGGCCGCCGGTGCCGCGGCGGCCGAGCCGCTGCCGGTCGACGAGACCACCTATGTCGAGCGTTCGCTCAACCGGGACGCCACGCTGACGGTCGAGCACCCGCCGGTGCCCCGCAACCCGCGCGGGCGCCGGGCGGCGCGCTCGGCCGAAATCGCCGGCTTCTGCCGCGACGGCGGCGTGATCCGGCGCCGGGGCGAGAACGGCGAGATCATCCTGCGCCAGCGCGAGCTGTGCGACAGCATCGCGCCGCGCACGCTCTATCCGGGGCACGTCGATCCGCGCCCGACCTGGCCGGCGGAGCGCGTGGTGGTGGTGCGCACCAAGGGCTGACCTCGCGAGGCCCCGAGGGCGTCGGGGCCGTCAGCCGTAGCGGTGCAGCTCGGTGCCGTGCCGCTTCAGCCAGGCCTCGGGCTCGTCGTAGCCCGGGTAGAGCCGCGCGACGATCGCCCAGAACCGGTCCGAGTGGTTCATCTCGGCGAGGTGCGACACCTCGTGGGCGGCGAGGTAGTCGAGCACCGAAGGCGGCGCCATGATCAGGCGCCAGGAGAAGTTCAGGTGGCCGGCGGCCGAGCACGAACCCCAGCGGCTGCGGGTGTCGCGCACGGTCAGGCGCCGGGGCGCGCGGCCGAACGCGCCGGCATGGCGCGCCACCGCCTCCGTCAGGTCGCGCCGCGCCTCGGCCTCCAGGAAGTCGCGCACCCGCCGCGCCACGTGGGGTTCCCCGCAGGAGACCGCGATCACCGGCGCGCCGTCCGGCGCCGCGGTGGCGACGGTGGCGCCCGAGGCGGTCGACCAGTGCAGGATGCGGTGCGGCACGCCGCGCAACGGCACGACGGCGCCGGGCAGGAAGGCGACGCGCTCGGGCAGCCTCGCCACCCGGGCGGCGATCCAGGCGCCGTGCGATTCGGCGAAACGCTGCGCGGCGGCGAGATCGATGCGCTCGGGCAGCGTCAGGACGATCTCGCCGGTGGCGCTCGACACCCGCAGGGTGATGCGCCGGGCCGCCGCGCGGCGGCGCAGGGCGACCGGGTAGCTGGTGCCGGCGTGGACGACCGTGAGGTGGGAGGGTTCGGGCGCCGACCGGCGCAGGAGCGCGACTCGCATCCCGCCTTTGTAGGAGGAAGGACCCCGGCGTGCCAGGGTCGCGCCGCGTCCCACCCGCGCGAGCAGGCCGGCGAACCAGGCGCGCAGGGAGCGGGCGGGCGACGACGGCATCGGGGCACCCGACGAAAAATCCCGGCGCCGTCGGGCGCCGGGAGACGAGGATCGAATCGGGCTCGGGCGAGTGGCCTCCGGCCGCTCAGGACGCCTGGCGCAGGTCCCCCTGCCCGTCCTGCGCGGTGCCCTGCATCTCGTGCATGAAGGCGGAGATGCGCGGGGCGATGTTGGCGCGGAAGCGCGAGCCGTTGAACACGCCGTAATGGCCGACGCCCTGCTGCAGGTAGTAGCTCTTGCGCTCCGCGGGCAGGTTCGGCGTCAGGTCGAGGGCGGCGAGCGTCTGGCCGACGCCCGAGATGTCGTCCTTCTCGCCCTCCACCGCCAGGATGCCGCAGTGGCGGATCGCCGTCGGATCGACCGTCTTGTCGCGGTGGCGCATCTCGCCCTTCGGCAGGGCATGCTCGACGAACACCGTGTTGACGGTCTGGAGGTAGAACTCCGCCGTCAGGTCCATCACCGACAGGTACTCGTCGTAGAAGTCGCGGTGCTTCTCGGCCGAGTCGCCGTCCTCGTGCACGAGGTGCTTGAACATGTCCCAGTGCGCCGTCAGGTGACGGTCGAGGTTCATGCCCATGAACCCGGACAGCTGGAAGAAGCCCGGATAGACCTCGCGCCAGGTGCCGGGATAGCCCGGCGGCACCACGGTGATGCAGTTGCGCTTGAACCATTCCGAGCCGCGCTCGGCGGCGAGGCAGTTCACGGCGGTGGGCGAGCGGCGGGTGTCGATCGGGCCGCCCATCAGGGTCATCGAGGTCGGCACGCCGGGCATGCCGTCGGCTTCCATCCGGGCGACGGCGGCGAAGACCGGCACCGAGGGCTGGCACACCGCGATGACGTGCAGGTCCGGACCGAGGGCCTGGAACATCTCGATCAGGTAGTCGATGTAGGTGTCGAGGTCGAAGCGGCCGGCCTCGAGCGGCACCATGCGGGCATCGATCCAGTCGGTGATCATCACCTCGTGGGCGGGCAGCATCGCCTCGACGGTGCCGCGCAGCAGCGTGGCGTAGTGGCCCGACATCGGCGCCACCACCAGCACCTTCGGCTGGGCCTGGGCCGTCGGGCGCTTCAGGGCGCGGTCGAACTTGATGACCTGGCAGAACGGCTTCGACCACACCACCCGCTCGGTCACGTCGGTGACCAACCCCTCGACGGTGGTGGTGGGCAGGTTGAAGGCCGGCTTGCCATAGCGCCGCGTGGTGCGCTCAAACATCTCGCAGGCGGCCGAGACCGTGCGTCCGTAGGACGTATAGGTGATCGGGTTGGCGGGGTTCTTGAACACGAGCTGCGTGGCGTCGGCGGCCGCCCGGGCGGGCGTCAACATCCAGTGCGCTGCTTCATACCAGAAATACGAGAGATCCATGACGCCACCGTCCACGATTGACCCAGCGGCGCGCGCACCCGCCGCCAGGAGACGCCTGTCCCATCTGGGAGCCAGACAATAGAGTATCGGTATTGGAGGGCAAGATCTCAGGAAAACGAAACGGTCGAAACCCGTCACTGTGCCCTTTTTACCTCAACTACCGCGGGTATCCCGGGAAGCTTGCGACGCAGCGGGGCGAGGTCGCGCCGTCCGTCCCCGGCGGCGCCGGCATACCCCATTGTCGACCGACCCGCCGGGCCCGTCGCGGCCATGTTTGGGAAACGCGCTGCGGCCGCGAGGGTTTCCGCCGCCCCGCCCTGGGCTTTGGTCGGCGGCGCACTATCGTTTTCGCGATGTCCGACACCTCGCAGACCGATCCCGTGCGGGACGCCCGCCACCTGCGCCTCGACACCTTGGTGCGGCTGCGCTGGCTCGCCGTGGCGGGCCAGGGTGCCGCGGTGGCCGGCGCCCATCTCGGCCTCGGCCTGCCCCTGCCGTTCGGCTGGTGCTTCCTCGTCGTCGCAGCCTCGTCCTGGCTCAACCTGACGCTGCGCATCCGCTACCCGGCGAGCCATCGGCTCAGCGACGACGCGGCGGTGCTGCTCCTTGCCTTCGACATCATCCAGCTCGCGGCGCTCCTCTTCCTCACCGGCGGGCTGCAGAACCCGTTCGCGCTGCTCTTCCTGGCACCCGTGCTGATCTCCGCGACCGCGCTGCCCCCGGCCCACACCCTGGCGCTGGGGCTCCTCGCCGTCGGCCTGTCGACGATGCTCGCCCTCGTCTACCGGCCGCTGCCGTGGTTCGCCGGCGAGACCCTGGAACTGCCGTTCCTGTACGTCTCGGGCGTCTGGACCGCGATCCTGCTCGGCACCGCCTTCACGGGGGTCTACGCCTGGCGGGTCGCCGAGGAGGCGCGCCAGCTCGCCCGGGCGCTCGCCGCGACCGAGCTGGTGCTCGCCCGCGAGCAGCACCTGTCGCAGCTCGACGGGCTGGCGGCGGCGGCGGCCCACGAACTCGGCACGCCGCTCGCCACCATCACGGTGGTGGCCAAGGAACTCGACCGCCAGCTCGGCCCCTCGGCGAACCCGAGCGTCGCCGAGGACCTGGCGCTCCTGCGCGACCAGGTCGAGCGCTGCCGCGGCATCCTCGCCAAGCTCACCTCGCTCGACGCCGACCAGGGCGGGTTCATCGAGACCATCACCCTCAGCCACCTCGTCGAGGAGCTGGTGGCGCCCCAGCGCGCCCTCGGCATCATCCTCGACGTGACCACGAAAGGCGAAGGCCCGGAGCCGGCCTGCCGGCGCAACCCGGGGGTGATGTTCGGGCTCGGCAACATCGTCGACAACGCGATCGACTTCGCCGAGAGCTGCGTGTCGATCGAGGCGCGCTGGAGCGCCGACCGGGTCACGCTCGAGATCCGCGACGACGGACCGGGCTTCGCCCCGGAGGTGCTGCTGCGGGTGGGCGAGCCCTATGTCAGCACCCGCAGCGCGGCGGCGGCCGGCACCGACGGGGGAACGGGGCTCGGCCTCGGCCTGTTCATCGCCAAGACCCTGATCGAGCGTTCCGGCGCACAGCTCTCGCTCACCAACGCGGTCGACCCCTCGACCGGGGCGGTGGTGCGGATCGGTTGGACACGTCACATTTTCGAGAGGGAGGTCAAAGGCCTCCGAAACCCGGCTGCGGGGGGCGCCGCACCCCTGACGCAGGCCCCCGGCGTTCCTATATAAAGTCCTGAACATACTGATCGAAAGTCGAAGGAGCGTCGCTCGATGACGCAGTACGGAACACTCAGCCCGGAGGCCGCGCCCGGTACCATCCCGGAGGGCGACGCCCTCCTCAACCATGCCGACCGCAGCCTGCTGATCGTCGACGACGACAAGCCGTTCTCGACCCGCCTCGCCCGGGCGATGGAGGCGCGCGGCTACCGGGTCCACGTGGCGGAAAGCGTGGCAGAGGGCGTCTCGGCGGTCGAGGCCCAGCCGCCGGCCTTCGCGGTGATCGACATGCGGCTCGGCGACGGCAACGGCCTCGACGTGATCGCCCGCCTGAAGGAGCGCCGGCCCGAGGCGCGCGGCGTGATCCTCACCGGCTACGGCAACATCGCCACCGCGGTGACGGCCGTGAAGCTCGGCGCCTTCGATTACCTGGCGAAGCCCGCCGACGCCGACGAGATCCACGGCACCCTGATGGCCGAGCCGGGCGAGCGGGCCGACCCGCCCGAGAACCCGATGTCGGCCGACCGGGTGCGCTGGGAGCACATCCAGCGGGTCTACGAGCTGTGCGGGCGCAACGTCTCGGAGACGGCGCGGCGCCTCAACATGCACCGCCGCACGCTGCAGCGCATCCTGGCCAAGCGCGCCCCGCGCTGACCCGGATGGCGGCGGACACGAGAAGAGCTCGGTGCCGCGAGGCGCCGGGCTCTCTTCATTCATGGCTCGCACACCCGTCGCCAGCGACCGGACCGGCCACCGGGCACGATCCCGTCAGTGCGTCCAGGGCATCGTGCGGTTGTACTTGAAGTTGTCCGAGTAGGAGAGGCCGCGGCGCAGGAGTTCCTGCGGCTCCTCGACCCGGTAGGCGATCCCCTCGCGGGTGGCGTAGGCGATCGCCTCGTCCTTGGTGTCGAACTCGAGCCGCACCTGCTGCAGCATGTCCGAGGACGAGGTCCAGCCCATCAGCGGCTCTGTCTCGCGCGGGCTCGTCTGGTCGAACTCCAGCGTCCACTGCTTGGTCCGCGCGAGGCCGGACTGGCTCGGATCCTTGGCAGGGCGGAAGATGCGGGCGGTCGACATCGCGGGCTCTGATCCATGGAGAGGATGGTCGGGGCGGCCGGATTCGAACCAGCGACCCTCTGGTCCCAAACCAGATGCGCTACCAGACTGCGCTACGCCCCGACGCGTGCAGATGCACCTGCACCTGCCCCCGGTTCCTAGTGAAAATCCGGTGGGCGCGCAAGCGTACGCACGGGACCGCGCGCGGCATCGCCCCGCCTTGTGGCCCGGGTCCCGGCTCGCTAAGGGCCGGGACCCGGGCCCGCCTGTCGGCCCGCCGGAGACCGTGGCGGCGATGATCGGCAAGCTGAAGGGCGTCGTGGATTCCTACGGCGAGGATTTCGTGATCCTCGACGTGCACGGCGTCGGCTACGTGGTGCATTGCTCGGCCCGCACGCTGCAGCGCCTGCCCTCCACCGGCGAGGCGGCGGAGCTGGCGATCGAGACCCATGTGCGCGAGGACATGATCCGCCTCTACGGCTTCCGGGCCGATGCGGAGCGCGAGTGGTTCCGCCTGCTCCAGACCGTGCAGGGCGTCGGCACCCGGGTCGCCCTCGGCGTGCTCTCGGTGATGGAGCCGGGCGACCTCGCCACCGCCATCGCCACCGGCGACAAGGGCGCGGTCGCCCGCGCACCCGGCGTCGGCCCGCGGCTCGCCGCCCGCCTCGTCGCCGAATTGAAGGACAAGGCCCCGGCCTTCTCGCCCGTCGATCCGGCGCTGATCCAGCTCAGCGGGGCGGTCGAGGCCAATACCGCGCCCCAGCCGGTGGCGGATGCGATCTCGGCGCTGGTCAATCTCGGCTACGCCCAGGTCCAGGCCTCGGCGGCGGTGGCGGCGGCCCTCAAGGGCGCGGGCGAGGGAGCGGCCGGGATGGAGGCCAAGACCCTGATCCGCCTCGGCCTGCGCGAACTGGCCCGCTGAGGGCACCGGGCCGTCCGGACGGGCGTTCCCGTCACGCCGCCTGGCGCACCGGCGCGCCCGCGGCCCGGGGCAGTTCGAGGCGCACGCGCAAGCCCTGCGGCTCCCGGTTCTCGAGGCTGAACGTGCCGCCATGCGACTGGGCGATGGCGCTCGCGATCGACAGGCCGAGGCCGAAGCCGCCGGCCTCGTTGAGGGTGCGGGCGCGGTCGCCGCGCACGAAGGGCTGGAGCATCAGGGCGCGCTCCGCTTCCGGGATGCCCGGGCCGTCGTCCAGGATCTCGACCGCGACGCGGCCGGGCCCCGCCTCGACGAGGCGCACGGTGGCGCCGCCGGCATACTTGACGGCGTTGTCGATCAGGTTGGTCAGCGCCCGCTGCAATTCGCCGGAGGAGCCGCGCACCAGGGCCGGGCGGAGATCCTCGCTCTGCACCTCCTCGGCCCGCACCGCCTCGCCGATATCGGCGAAGCCGTCGCAGACCGTCTGCACCACCGAGGCGAGGTCGATCAGGCCGAGGCCTTCGCGCGACTGGCCGTCGCGCACGAAGGACAGGGCCGCCTCGACCAGCGCGTTCATCTGGTCGAGGTCGCGCAGGAACTGCCGGCGCAGGACCTCGTCCTCGAGAAATTCCGCCCGCAGGCGCAGGCGGGTGATCGGGGTGCGCAGGTCGTGGCTGATCGCCGCCAGCATGTGGGTGCGGTCGTCGATGAGCCGCAGCACCCGGTCGCGCATCCGCCCGAGCGCCCTGGACACCGCCAGCACCTCCTCGGGGCCGTGCTGGGGCAGCGGACGGGCCTCGGTGGCGGTGCCGAACGCCTCGGCGGCCTCGGCGAGCCGGGCGAGCGGCGCGGTGAGCGCCCGCGTCGCCCAGATCGACAGGAGCGTGAGCGACAGCGCCAAGAAGACCAGGGTGATCAGCACCGCGCTCGTCAGCGGCGGGTGCGGCAGCGGCAGGGGCGGCAGGTCGGCGGTGAGCTGCAGGCCGGCCGGCCCGGCGATGCGCAGGTGCAGGGCGCCGCCGGGCATGTGCTCGGCCGAAACGCCGTAGCCCGCCCCCAGGGCCGCCCGCAGGCCGGTGATCTCCGGCACCTCGGCGCTGGCCGCCGGGGGGGCGTTCGGCTCGTTGGACGGCAGCAGGGTCAGGTGCAGGGCCGAGGCGCTGCGGCGGGCCGCCGCCACCACGTCGGTCCGGTCCTCCGCCGGGGCCGCCGCCACCATGTGGACCACCGTGACGAGGCGGTTGGCGAGCGCGTTCGGCCGCTCGTCGGAGCGGCGCAGCTCCGGGCGCAGCAGCAGGAAGGCCACCGTGACGACGACGTGGGTGACCACGATCGCCGCCACCACCAGGAGGGCGAGTTGCCCGGCGATGCGGCCCGGCACGGGCCCCCACCGCCTCATGCCGGTGCCCGCCGGGTCATGTCGAGACCACCTCGGGCGTGAACAGGTAGCCGCCGGAGCGGATGGTCTTGATCATCTCGGGGTTGCGCGGGTCGCGCTCGATCTTCTGGCGGATGCGGCTCACCAGCACGTCGATGCTGCGCTCGAACGGGCCGGGCGCGCGCCCCTGCGTCAGGTCGAGGAGCTGGTCGCGGGAGAGCACCCGGCCCGGCCGCAGGCACATGGCGTGCAGGAGGTCGAACTCGGCGCCGGTGAGCGCGACCTGCGCGCCCTCCGGGTTGAGGAGCTGGCGCAGGCCCGCATCGAGGACGAAGCCCCCGAAGGCGTGGCGGCGCACGCCCTCGTCGTCGCGTCCCGGCGCGGCCGCGCCCCGGCGCAGGATGGCGCGGATGCGGGCGAGCAGCTCGCGCGGGTTGAAGGGTTTCGCCAGGTAGTCGTCGGCCCCGATCTCGAGCCCGACGATCCGGTCGATCTCCTCGCTCTTGGCGGTGAGCATCAGGATCGGGATGCCGGAGGCGGCGCGCAGGCGCCGGCAGATCGACAGCCCGTCCTCCCCCGGCAGCATCAGGTCGAGCACGACGAGGTCGACGCGGGAATCGGCCATCAGCCGATCCATCTCGCGGCCGTCGCCGGCGATGGAGACGCGGCAATCGTTGCCACGGAGGTAGCGGGCGACCAGCGTGCTGATCTCGCGATCGTCCTCGACGATCAGGATGTGCGGTGTCGTGCTCACGGTTCGCCTTATGCCGCAGTCCGGCTTTTGCTTGAAGCCATCGAAGTGCATCCGTGTGTTGCTGTCCGCCTCCGGCGATACCGTCGCGAGAAACCGGCCCCGGGATTCCCGGCACGGCACCGCTTCCGTCATGGTGCCGCATTCGCGGGCGAGGACGAAGCCCGCACGCGCATTTCTCGTCCGGCCGGGGCCCCTTTTGCCGGGAAATGCACTAGTGCTGGGCGCCGGACCCGCCCTCACAGGATCTTTTTCCATGCAGCAGAATCGCCTGTTCGACGACTTCGCCCGCCTGATGACCGACGCGGCCGGCGCCGCCCAGGGCGTGCGCCGCGAGGCCGAGACCGTGGTCAAGGCGCAGATCGAGCGCATGCTGCGGGACATGGACGTCGCCACCCGCGAGGAGGTCGAGGTTCTGCGCGATCTCGTCGCGTCGTTGCGGGCCCAGAACGAGGCGCTCACCGCCCGCGTCGCGGCGCTCGAGGCCAAGCCGGCCGATGGCACGCCCACCGCCGGTGCCAAGGCCGCCGGTGCCAAGGCCGCCGGTGCCAAGGCCGCCGGTGCCGACACGGCGACCGCCTGACGCGGGAGCCGCTGCCACAGGACCGTGCAACAGGCGCCGGATGCCCGGCGCTTGTGCACAGGAAGCTTCGGTGGATAGCCGGCGGCCTGCCGCCGGCCCCGCGGGTTTCCGCTTTGAGTCCCTCGACTCGCCCGGGCTATAGTGGGTCACGCACTGATTCGCCGTCGCCCAGGGGGAGACAAGTCGGAACTTAAGCTTATCGCCGGCACGTCCTGACCGTGCCCGGGTCGCGATCTGCCTTGACGACGACACCCGCCGCGTCCGCTGACGCAGCTGTATCCCGCTCGGACGAGCCAAACTTGGATCGCCATGACCCAGCTCACCATCGACGACCTGACCCGCGCCGAGCACCCGCTCGATGTCGTCGAGCGCCTCGCCTCCCTCCGGGACTGGATCTTCGATCGCGCTGAGACCGACGAGATGTCGGTGGCGGTGGCCGGACGATGGGCCGAGTACCATGTCGCCTTCACCTGGATCGAGGATGTCGAGGCGCTGCACGTCGCCTCCGCCTTCGACCTCAAGGTGCCCGACCGGCGCCGCAACGAGGTGCTGCGCCTCGTCTCGCTCGTCAACGAGCAGCTCTGGGTGGGTCATTTCGACCTCTGGAGCAGCGAGCACGTGGTGATGTTCCGGCACTCGCTGGTGCTCACCGGCGGCGCCGAGCCGACGAACGGCCAGTGCGAAGCGATGCTGAAGACCGCGGTCGAGGCCTGCGAGCGCTACTTCCAGGCGTTCCAGTTCGTGATCTGGGCCGGCAAGACCGCCCGCGAGGCCCTGGACGCGGTGCTGTTCGAGACCGAGGGCGAGGCGTGAGCGAGGCCGGCTCCCGGGCGGCGCTGCCGGCCTCGCTCGTCCTCGTCGGCGCCGGCAAGATGGGCGGCGCCCTGCTCGAGGGATGGCTCGCCGACGGACTGCCCGGCGCGCATGCCGCCGTGATCGACCCCAATCCCGCCCCCGCCATGGTGGCGTTGTGCGAGCGCCACGGCGTCGCGCTCAACCCGGCCGAGCCCGGCGAGCCCGAGGCCCTGGTGCTGGCGGTCAAGCCGCAGGGGCTCGACGCCGCGGCCGCCGCTGTGGCGGCGCTGGCCGGGCCCGGCACCCTGGTGGTCTCGGTGCTGGCCGGCAAGACGATCGCGAATCTCAAGGACCGCCTGCCGCGGGCCCGCGCGGTGGTGCGGGCGATGCCGAACCTGCCCGCGAGCATCCGCCGCGGCGCGACCGGCGCCGCCGCCTCGCTGGAGACGAGCGAGGCCCAGCGCCGGACCGCCCACGCGCTCCTGTCGGGCGTCGGCCTCGTCGAGTGGCTGGACAGCGAGGACCTGATCGACGCCGTGACGGCGGTCTCGGGCTCGGGGCCGGCCTACGTGTTCCTCCTCGCCGAGGCGCTGGCGGCGGCGGGCGTCGCCGCCGGGCTGCCGGCCGAGGTGGCGGACCGCCTCGCCCGCCAGACCGTGGCCGGAGCGGGGGAACTCCTCGGGCAGAGCGCCGAGGAGCCGGGAACGCTGCGCCAGAACGTGACCTCGCCGGGCGGCACCACGGCGGCGGCCCTCGGGGTGCTGATGGCCGGGGACGGCCTCGCGCCGCTGATGCGCGACGCGGTGGCGGCGGCCAAGGCCCGGGCCGAGGAACTGGCGGGCTGACACGCCGGCCTCAACCACGCCCTGCCGCGTCGCCGCGGGCCCCTGCCCGTCGCGCGGTGCGGTCCCTAGATAAGGGGTGACGGCGGCGGGCCCGGCCCCGACGGCTGGTGCGCGCGCCCGTCAGCCTACGGTATCGGAGCGCCCCCAATGGCCCGCAACCCCAAGACGACCGGCGAGCACGACGGCGCCGGCGACACGCCGCACGCCACCCGCCTGCCGCCGCGGGAGGCGATCGTCGAGGCGCTGATGCGTCTCGCCGCCGAGCAGCCCTGGAACGACATCGAGATCGGCGACATCGCCCGCGAGGCCGGGGTGAGCCTGGCCGAGTTCCGCGAGTGCTACCCCTCGAAGGGCGCGGTGCTCGGGGGCTTCGCCCGGATGATCGACAAGCAGGTGCTCGACGGCGCCAGCGACGACCTCGACGACGAGCCGACCCGCGAGCGGCTGTTCGACGTGCTGATGCGCCGCCTCGACGCGATGGACCCCTACAAGCCGGCGCTCCGCCGCATCGTCTTCGCGCTGCGCGGCGATCCGCTGTCGCTCGCCGCCCTCAACCAGGTGGCGCTGAACTCGCAGCGCTTCATGCTGGCCTCGGCCGGGATCAGCACCGAGGGGCCGCTCGGCCGCGTCAAGCTCCAGGGCGTCGTCATCGCCTTCGCCCGGGTGACCGAGGTGTGGCTCGAGGACGAGGACCCGGCGCTCGCCCGCACCATGGCGGCGCTCGACCGCGAGATCCGCAACGGCGAGCGCTTCATGGAGCGGGCCGAGGACGTGCGCCGCCTGACCGCGCCGTTCCGGGCGCTGGCCCAGTCGCTGGCCGAGGGCGGCCGCCGTCGTCGGCGCCGCGGCCGGAACGACGACCGCAACGAGGACGAGGGCACCCCCCTCGGCGGCGACCCGGCGGCGGCGATCTGACGCCGGGCGTCCGGAGGCGCCGCGCCTCTCGCCTGGGGACTTTCGAGACATTCCAGGGTGACCGTCGGGCGCCCGCCGGCTAGCTTGACGGAACGACCGCCGCAGATCCGCGGCGGCGATCCCCGAGGGCCGTTTCGGATGCTCGACCCGTTCCCCCGCGCGCCGGCGACGATCGCTCGCGTCGAGCAGCCGCGCTACACCGCCCTGGCGCAGGCCCTGCACTGGCTCACCGCCGCCCTCGTGCTGGCGGTGCTGCCGCTCGCCTGGGTGGCGACGAGCCTGCCGGCGAGCCCGTCGAAGGGCTTCTTCTTCCAGCTGCACAAGTCGGTCGGCATCACGATCCTGGCCATCGTCGCCCTGCGCATCCTGTGGCGGGCCTGGCACCCGGCCCCGCGGGAGCCCTTCGTGCCGGCGGGCCTGGCCCTGCTCGGCCGGATCAACCACTGGCTGCTCTACCTCGTGTTCCTGCTGATGCCGCTGAGCGGCCTCGTGCTATCGGCCGCCGCCGGCAACACCACGCAGTACTTCTTCCTGTTTCCGATCCCGCCCTTCCTCGAGAAGAACAAGGCGGTGGCCGACCTCGCCGACCAGATCCACCTCGCCGGCCAGTACGCGGTCTACGCCCTGGTGTCGCTGCACCTGCTCGCCACCGCCTGGCACCTGATCGTGCGCCGCGACGCCCTCCTCGACCGGATGCTGCCGCGCCAGGACGTCTGAGCCTCGCCGACCTGAGGATCGCCCGGATGCGCGACCACCTCTACCTTCTCGCCCCCGATTTCGCCGACCCGGCCCTGCCGGGCCGGCGCTTCTACTGCTGGCACTGCGCCCTGATCGAGGGGGTGCTGGCGGGCTTTCCCGACCTGGCGCGGCGGCTCGACGTGACGCGCCTGCCCTGGCCGCGGCCGCGGGACGCCCTCGTCTCGCGCCTCGGCGAGGCGCACCAGGTGCTGCCCGTGCTGGTGCTCGCCCCGGATGCCCCGGATGGCCTCGCCACCGGCCGCCGGGGCCCGATGCGCTTCGTCGACGACAAGGACGCGATCCTGCGCGTCCTGCACGCGCGGCACGGATTCCCGGAAGCGCATCCGTGACGGAGCGACCGACCGCCGCGCGCCGTCCATGACGTGCGGCCGGATATATTCGATCGCACGCGATTGAACCAACCTCTCCGGATGTGCGTTTTTGCAGCGGTCCGGAGCGTTGCACCGAACCGGACCCTTGCTCATGAGATAGTGGCAGACGCGCGCCCTCCGACGGGCGCGCAAGGGACGACCGACGCGTGACCGACCGCCGCGAAGAGAACCGCATCGCCGCCGAGCTGACCCGGGTCGGCGCGAGCTCCGATCCGTTCGCCGCGGCCGTGCGGGCGACGCGGATGCCGATGCTGGTCACCGACCCGCACCAGGCCGACAACCCGATCGTCTTCGTCAACGACGCCTTCTCGAAGCTCACCGGCTACACCAGGGACGAGATCCTCGGCCGCAACTGCCGCTTCCTGCAGGGTCCCGAGACCAACCGCGACGACGTCGCCCGGGTGCGCGACGCGATCGAGCGCCGGGTCTCGATCGAGGTCGACCTCCAGAACTACAAGAAGTCGGGCGAGACGTTCTGGAACCGCCTGCTCGTCTCGCCGGTCTTCGACGACGAGGGCCAGCTGACCTACTACTTCGCCTCGCAATTCGACGTGACGCTGGAGCGCGAGCGGCTGGTGCGCCTGCAGCGCGACCGCGATGCCCTGGAGCAGCAGATCGAGCGGCGCTCGCAGGCCCTGCGGCGCAGCGAGGAGCGGCTGCACTTCATCCTCAAGGCGTCGCGGCTGGGCTCCTGGACCCTCGACCTCGACGGCATGCGGCTCGTGGCCTCCGACAGCTGCAAGCGCAACCTCGGCCGGGAGCCGGGCGACCCGTTCACCTTCGAGGACCTGATCGACGCGATCCTGCCGGAAGATCGCGACCGGATGCAGGCGGCGATCCGCGAGTCGATCGAGAACCGGAGCGACTACGACATCGAGTACCGGATCCGTACGCCGGCCGGCGAGGTGCGCTGGCTCGAGATCCGCGGCCAGCCCTTCTACGATGCCGACGGCGAGCCGCTGAGCATGGCGGGCGTCACCCTCGACGTGACCGAGCGCAAGCGCGGCGAGGAGCACCGGGCGCTGCTGGCCGAGGAGCTGAACCACCGGGTGAAGAACTCCCTGGCGACCATCCAGTCGATCGCCAACCAGACCCTGACCCACGCCGCCTCGCTCACCGAGGCGCGCCTCGCCTTCAACGCGCGACTGCAATCGCTCTCGGCCGCCCACGACGTGCTCACCCGCGAGAGCTGGGAGGGTGCGACGCTGGCCGAGATCGTCGAGGAATCCTTACGCCCGTTCCGCACCGGCCAGGGGACACGGTTCAAGACCGGCGGTCCGCCCGTCCGCCTGCCGCCGCGGCTAGCCCTGGCCTTCGTGATGGCCCTGCACGAGCTCGCCACCAACGCGGTGAAGTACGGCGCGCTCTCGAACGCGCAGGGCCGGGTGATCCTCAACTGGGACATCGTCGACGGCTCGAACCCGGGCCGCCTGTGGCTGCGCTGGGAGGAGATCGGCGGCCCGCCGGTCGTCGAGCCGGCGCGCCGCGGCTTCGGCTCGCGGATGATCGAGCGGGTGCTCGCCGCCGAGCTCGGCGGCAGCGCGGAGGTCGAGTACCGCCCGCGCGGCGTGGTCGCGACCGTCGAGGCGCCCCTGCCGGCGGTGGGGACGCGCAAGACCGGGGCCGCGGCCTGAGCGGCGCGGCCCTGACGGCCGGGGCCGTCACGGTCTAGGCAGACTTGCGTTGGCAGGCCAACGCTTCGTCCGCTTAGGTCCTTGTTTTGTCGCAGATTTTTGTCGCAAAACCGGTGACCACTTTTGCGAAACCTGCTTAGAAGCGGGGCATGACGACCGATACGGTGACCCTCGCCCCCGCGCATCCCGACGATCTCCCGGCCTTCAAGCGGGAATTGCAGGAGGCCTTCGCGATCGCCGTGGTGGCGGAGTTCGGGGCGCTGCCGGACGGCCCGATCCCCTCCGACGACGACCTCGACGCCACCCTCGCGCATCCGGGCGCCGTGGTCCTGCGGATCCGGCACGAGGGCCGGGTGGTCGGCGGCGCCGTAGTGACGATCGATCGCGAGACGCATCGCAACGCGCTCGACCTGTTCTTCATCACGCCCGGTGCGCATGGACGCGGCCTGGGGCGCCGGGCCTGGTTCGCGATCGAGCGGCACTTTCCGCAGACGCGGGTCTGGGAGACGCACACGCCCTATTTCGAGAAGCGAAACATCCACTTCTACGTCAACGTCTGCGGCTTCCGGATCGCCGAGTTCTTCGGCGCGCATCACCCGGACCCGCACGGGCCAGGGCAGAGCGACCTGCCCGGCGACGGCGAGGCGTTCCGATTCGAGAAGGTCATGTGACCGGCGGGGCGTCGCGCCGGCCAGGTTCTTCCGCCCCGCACAGCCAGCCGATCACCGGCGCCAGCCGCGCCCCCTCCCCGCCCGCCGGCACGACCAGCCGCAGCGGCGGTCCCGCCACCGCCCGGTTGCCGAACGGTGCGACGAGGCGCCCATCCTCCAGCGCGCCGGCAACGAGCACGCTGTGGCCGATGAGGACGCCGCTGCCGGCGAGCGCCGCATCGAGGGCGAGGCTGTAGAGCGAGAACGCCGCCTCCCGGGCCGGCCGCAGCGCCCCGGGCCCGTGGGCGGCGAGCCAGCGCGGCCAGTCCCCGCGCCAGACCGAATCGTGCAGCAGCGTCGCCCCGGCGAGGTCCTCCGGGTGATGCAGGCCCGCCGCCAGGGCCGGGGTGCAGACCGGATACAGGTCGTCGCGGGCGAGCACCACGGAGGTGCAGCCGGCGGGCGCCGCGTCGCCGACATAGAGCCCGAGATCGACGAGGTCGCGGGCGTAGTCCGGCTGCTCGTCCCGGGTGAGGATCGTCACGTCGAGGTCGAAGGCGGCCTGGAGCGCCGGGAGCCGGGGCGCGAGCCAGAGCTGGGCGATGCAGGGCAAAGCCGCGAGCGTCAGGCTGCGCGGCCGGCCGATCGCCCGCATCTCCCGCACCGCTCCGTTGAGCGCGTCGAAGGCCGCGCTCAAGGCGGGCAGGGCCGCCCGCCCCTCCGGGGTGAGGACGAGGCCGTTGGGCAGGCGGTGAAAGAGCGGCCGGCCGAGCCATGCCTCGAGCCCCTTCACCTGGGTGCCGATCGCCGCCGGGGTGACGTGGAGCTCCCGCGCCGCGCCGACATAGCCGCCGTGCCGCGCTGCCGCCTCGAAGGCTCGCAGGGCGTTGAGGGAGGGGGATGAGGGCCGGCCGCCCTGGTCCATCGCGAGGCCTTCGGCAGGGTGATCCAGAGGCCAAGGAAAGCTTGGCCTCAGCCCAAGCTTATCCCGTTTGCGGGCCGGCCCGGCAAGCCCGACAGTCGGGACCAGACGGACACCGAGCGAGCCCCCGACCATGCGCCTCCTCCACGACGGCTATTTCGACCGGGGCCTCGACGCCGACCCCGCACTCGCCGCCTCGATCCGGGGCGAGCTCGCCCGGCAGCGGGACGGGATCGAGCTGATCGCCTCGGAGAACATCGTCTCGCGCCTCGTGCTGGAGGCGCAGGGCTCGGTCCTCACCAACAAGACCGTCGAGGGGCTGCCCTACGCCCGCTACTACGGCGGCGCCGAGCATGCCGACGCGATCGAGGCCCTGGCGGTGGAGCGGGCGACGCGGCTCTTCGGCTGCCGCTTCGCCAACGTGCAGCCGCATTCGGGCTCGAACGCCAATGCGGGAGTCTTCCTCGGGCTCTTGAAGCTCGGCGACACCATCCTGTCGATGGGCGTCGAGGCCGGCGGCCATATCAGCCACGGCCACCCGGCGACCCTGACGGGGCGCGACTACACCATCGTGCGCTACGGCGTGGCGCGCGGCAGCGAGCGGGTGGAACTGGAGGCGGTCGCGGCGCTCGCCCGCGCGCACAAGCCGACGATGATCGTGGCCGGCGGCTCGGCCTACGCGCGGGCGCTGGACTTCGCGGGCTTGCGGGCCATCGCCGACGAGGTCGGGGCACTCCTGATGGTCGACATGGCGCATTTCGCCGGCCTCGTCGCCACCGGGCTCTACCCGCACCCGTTCCCGCACGCCCACATCGTGACCTCGACCACCTACAAGTCCCTGCGCGGGGCCCGGGGCGGGCTGGTTCTGTGGAACGACGCCGCGCTGTCGGACCGGATCAACTACGGCATCTTCCCGGGCGTGCAGGGCTCGGTGATGATGCACGCCGTCGCCGCCAAGGCGGCCTGCTTCGGCGAGGCGCTGCGGCCCGAGTTCCGGGCCTACAACCAGGCGGTCCTCGACAATGCCCGGGCGCTCGCCGAGAGCGTCGCGGCATCCGGGATGCGCCTCGTCGCCGGCGGCACCGATTGCGGGCTGATGCTGGTCGACCTCTCGCCCCAGGGCGTGACCGGGGACGTCGCCGCCAGGGCGCTCGAGGCCGCGGGGCTCGCGGTCAACAAGAACCAGATCCCGTTCGACACCCGCCCGCCCGAGGCGCCCTCGGGCCTGCGCCTGTCCTCGAATGCCGGCACGGCGCGGGGCTTCGGCGCGCAGGAGTTCCGGCAGGTCGGCCGCTGGATCGCCCGGGTGGTGGCAGCACCCCACGACGCGGCCGGGCTGGCGGCGATCCGGGAGGAGGTGCTGGCCCTGTGCCGGCGGTTTCCGATCTACGGCGCGTGAGCGTCCGCCCCGTCCACCACCCCGCCGATCAGGTTGCGCCCGAGCAGGAACTCGGCGGTGAAATCGGTGCGGATCAAGGGCTCCATCGCCACCGGCCCGGCAAGCGCCTGCGCCTCGGCGCGGCGCGCCGCCACCGCCTCGGCGCGCTCGACGGCGCGGAAGCGGATCCGCGTGCCGCCCTGGGCTTGCGCGAGCCGCCCGAGATCGGGGCCGATCACGGTCGCGATCTTGGGATAGCCGCCGGTGGACTGGCGGTCGGCCATCAAGACGATCGGCCAGCCCTCCCCCGGCACCTGGATCGCCCCCATGGCGATGCCGTCCGAGACGATGTTGTAGCCCTTGGCGTGGGTGAGCGGCGTCCCGTCGAGGAAGCATGCCATCCGGTCGCCCTTGGTCGTCACCGTCCAGGGCCCGGCCAGGAAGGCGGCGATCTGGTCGTCCGAGAAGAAATCGTCCTGAGGGCCGAGCACCACCCGGATCTCCTCCGGCGGCCGGTCGAGCCAGGGGGCCGTGAGGGCGTGGGGATCGGTCGGGCCGGGGCGGGCGTCGCGCACCGCCAGCCGATCGCCGGCCCGCAGGGCCCGGCCGTCGAGCCCGCCGAAGCCGGAGCGGGTATGGGTGGCGGTGGAGCCGAGGGTGGGAGGAAGATCGAACCGGCCCGCCGCCGCGAGATACGCCCACGCCCCGACCCGGCCCGCCCGCACGACGAGGCTCTGGCCGGGGTGGAGCGTCAGCGCGCAGGCCGGCGGCAGGGGCGCGCCGTCGAGGGCGAGCCGGAAGGCGCCGCCCGCGACCGCGATCCCGAGCGGTCCGCCCTCCGCCGTCACCTCGACGCCGCCGAGGGAGACTTCGAGGGCGGTGGCCCCGAGCGGGTTGCCGAGCGCCCGGTTGGCGGTGGCGTGGGCGAGCGGGTCCATCGGCCCGGCGGCGGTGATGCCGTAACGGAGATAGCCGTGGCGCCCGCCATCCTGGAGCGTCACCCCGGGACCGGCCGACAGGATGCTGAGACGCGAAGTCATGCGGCCTCCCGGCGCTGGGCGACGATCTCGCCCGCGGCGGCGCGGTTTTCGAGATCGGCGAAGGTGGCGGCGTCGATCGCCTCGAACCGGAGCGTGTCGCCGACCGCGACCGGGAACGGCTCGGGCCGCTGCGGCGCGTAGAGCCGCTCGGGCGTGCGCCCGATCACGTACCACCCGGTCGGCATCGGGAAGGTGCCGACCGCCGCGAGCCCGCCACCGATCAGCAGGGCGTTGGCCGGGTGCGGCGGGCGCGGGGTGGCGCGGCGCGAGACCGCCAGTTCCCGCGGCAGGCCGCCGAGATAGGCGAAGCCCGGGGCGAAGCCGTACATGTAGACCCGGTACTCGGCGCCTGCGTGAAGCGCGGCGACGCGCTCGACCGTGAGCCCGGTCGCCTGGGCGATCGCGCCGATATCCTCGGCGCAGGCCGGGTCGTAGCAGCAGGGCAGGATCCACTGGGCGGCGCCGGGCCGGGCCGAGGCGGGCCCGGCCGCCAGCGCCGTCACCCTGGCGGCGAGGTCGTCGTGGTCGAGGACCAGGGGATCGTAGTGGATCATCAGCGAGCGGTAGGTCGGCACCGTCTCGGTGAGACCGTCGGGCGGCGCGGCGCGGAGCGCGTCGTCGAGGGCGAGCACCCGGTCGTGGATCGCCGGGTCGACGGTGGTGCCGAACTCCGCCACGAGGGCGGCCTCGCCGGCGTCCAGAAGGCGGGGGCTCTCCATCGGAATCAGGCCCGGAACGGGGCGAGGCGCACGCCGGCGCCCTCGAGCCGGGCGCGCACGGCGCGGGCGGTGGCGACCGCATGGGCGGAATCGCCGTGGACGCAGACCGAGCGGATCGGCGTCGGCAGGCGCCGGCCGCTCGCCGCGATGATCGCTCCCTCCTGCACCATCGCGAGCACGCGGTCGGCGGCCTCACGCTCGTCGGTGATCATCGCGCCGGGCTGGCTGCGGGGGATCAGGAGCCCGGCCTCGGTGTAGCCGCGATCGGCGAAGATCTCCTGGTGCACGTCGAGGCCCTGCGCCTCGCCGGCCGCGACCTGGGCCGTCAGCGCGATGGCGAGCAGCGACAACGACGGGTCGACGGCCCTGACCGCCTTGGCGATGGCGTCCGCCACCGGGCGCTCGACCGCCGCGAGATTGGCGAGCGCGCCGTGCGCCTTGACGTAGGTGAGGCGGTGGCCGGCATAGGCCGCGAGCCCCGCCGCGGCGCCGACCTGGTAGGCGACCAGCCGCTCGACCTCGCCGGGGGTGAAGGGGAGCACCCGGCGGCCGAAGCCCCACAGGTCCGGGTAGCCCGGATGGGCGCCGACCGCGACGCCGCGCTCGCGGGCGATGGCGAAGGTACGGGCCATGATCTCGGGATCGCCCGCATGCAGGCCGCAGGCGACGTTGGCCGAGGTCACGACCTCGAGCATCGCCGCGTCGTCGCCGCAGCGGTAATCGCCGAAACCCTCGCCGAGGTCCGAGTTGAGGTCGATGGACAGCATGGCGGGCCTCCGGGCGGACGGTTGCGGGCCCTCTGTTCCTGGCACCGCGCCCACGCCCCTGCAACCCGCGGGCCGCGCCGGCCCGGGTTGTTTCCGCCGCCGGTCCGGCGACCCGTCAGAGCGTGAGGGCGCTCACCGACAGTTCCAGGGCGTTGCGCGCGAGCCAGAGCACACCCCAGCCGATCAGCCCGAACCAGGCGAGAACCAACGGCACGCCGACCATCAGCGTCAGCACCATGGCGGCGCGGCGCAGCCTGGCCTCGAATGACGCGCCGCGGGCCGCCAGCCGTACCGCAATGGAGGGGTTCGTCTCGAACTGGATCATCGGCATCGGTCCCGGTGAGGTCATGGGTTCGGGGTGGCAAGCGGTGGGCCCGATCGAATCACCGCCCGTCACTCAATTGCGCGCGATATAGCGCCTGCGGCGCGGGCGGGGAGGGTTTGGTTAACGCATTCCGCAGGACCTAATGCCGCATTTCGTACCGTGGCGAAACAGTTTCCTGCGCCCGGACGACAGTATTTGTTAGTCTATGACAATGGACGGCCCCGGCGCGTCCCGCTACGGTTCCCGGACACGGCCGGGACATGGAGCCCGGCTTTCCGCGCCCGCCGACCCGGAGGTGCGATCATGCGTGACGGGATGCGTCGCCTCGGCCTCGCCTTGCTGCTCGGCCTCCTGTGCGGAGCGCCGGCCTCGGCCCAGAGTCCGGACCGGGATCGGTCCGGCTCCCGTCCCTGGAGCGACCCGCCGGCGAAGCCCGCCGAGGCGCCGGCCCTCCCGTCGGCAGCGGGACCCGCGGCCGCGACGGCGACGGCAAAAAACCCGCTCCTTGCCGCCAGACCCCGGAGCGTCGCGAAACCCCGCCGGGCCGCGGCCCGGCCCGCCGAGCGGGAGCGCCTGGCCGTGACGCGGCGCGCCATCCCGGCGCGGATCGCGGCGCGGGCGACGCGCGGGGCCGGGGCGCCGCCGGCCCGGCGCGTCGCCGGAGCGCCGCCCCGGATCGCCGCGACGCGGCCGGTGCGGTACGCCCCGCCAGACCTGCAGGCGCCCACCGATCTGTGGATCGACGCCCGGGCCGACCGGATCCGCCGCGCTCGGGACGGCGGCTACCTCGTGATGCGCCGCACCACGATCGAGGACGCGACGGGGCGGCGGATCGAGGTGCTGCGTCCCCTCGACGACGACGACGAGTAGGGCGCAGCCGCTCGCCTCACAGCCACGGCCGCAGGGCGAGGTGGGCGCCGAGGAGCAGCAGGCCGATCAGGAAGGCGCGCCGGAAGGTCGGCGCCGAGACCCGGCCGCGCAGCCACTGCCCGGCCGCCATGCCGAGGAGCGCCGGCGCCAGCGTGACCAGGGAGGCCGCCCCGGCGGCGAGAGGCAGCGCGCCCTCCCGGGCGAGGCCGGCGGCGAGCGCCACGGTCGAGACCGTGAAGGAGAGGCCGAGCGCCTGGATCAGCCCGTCCCGGTCGAGGTTCAGCGCCTGGAGGTAGGGCACGGCCGGGATCACGAAGACGCCGGTCGCCCCGGTGACGAGGCCGGTGGCGAGGCCGACGAGGGGCGAGAGCCAGGGCTCGGCCCGAGGCGGCACCCGGACCGACAGACCGGCGAGCCCGGTGACCGCGTAGGCGACGAGGGCGATGCCGAGCGCGCTCGCCGGCCCCGGTCCCCGCGCCCCGGCGATCAGCCCGGCGCTCGCCACGGTGCCGACGGCGATGGCCGCCATCATCGGCCCGAGCCGGCGCGCCAGGCCCCCGAAGCGCGGGCCGGCCAGGAGCTGCCAGATATTGGTGACGAAGGAGGGCACGATCAGCAGCGCCGCGGCCTGGGCCGGGCTCATCACGGTGGCGAGCAGCCCCACCGCCACGGTCGGCAGGCCGAGGCCGATCACGCCCTTGACGAAGCCGGCGACGAGGAAGGTGGCGAGGATCACCGCCCAGCCGAGCGGGCCGGCGGTGCCGGCGAGGAGATCGGTCACGGCGGATCCGGTCAGTCGCGGCCGATCAGGTCCTGGAGCATCGATTCCTGGCTCGGCAGCGGCGAACCGACGATCTCCGGCTCCCCGACCCGCGGCAGGACCGAGGCGTCGACCGGGTGCCCTTCGAGGAGCAGGCCGGCGGCGACGATCGCCAGGGCGAGGGCGACGAGACCGAGCGGGCCGGGACCACCGGAGCTGAGCGGGATGCGCGGCGGCATGGATGGACGTCCTCCGGTGGCAACGGCCCGAGCTTGGGCGGCGCCGGAGGGGGTAACAAGCCGTAAGAGACGAATGTTGCCTTCGTGCGGGCCAGAGGCCCGGGCGGACCACAGGCCCGTGCGGGCCAGAGGCCCGGGCGGCTCGAAGTCCGAGGGGACCGCCGGAGCACGCCGGTCGCGTCAGGGCGCGGACGGCACGGCGAGGTCCCGCAGCAGCGCCATCGTCTCGTCAGCCCGCGCGACCGGGACGAAGAGGTGATCGTGGTGGAAGGCCGAGACCGCGTTGACGGCGATGCCGGCTTCCGCGAGGCGCGCCGTCACGGCGGCGAGGAAGCCGACCGCCGACAGGGAGGAATGCACCGCGAGCGTGATCCAGCCGCACGGGAAGGCGCCGGCAAGCCCCGCCCGCGCCGCCTCGTCCCCGGTCAGGATCAGGGTCGTCCCCTCGGCCTCGCGAAAGCGCATCGCCGGGTCGAGCCCCGCCGGCACCGCGCCGTCCGGCAGGGTCGCGAAGACGTAGCTGCCCGGCCGCCGCTCCGGCCGCATCCCGGCGAGGAGCCGCGCGAGGTCGGTCTCGCCGGTCATGCGGTGAGCGACTCCAGCGCCCGGCGCAGCTCCGCCGGCAGGGGCACCGGGCGCTGCGTCGCCCGGTCGACGTAGACGTGGACGAAGTGCCCCTGGGCGGCGGCCGCCTCCTCGTCCTCGCGGAACAGCCCGACCTCGTAGCGCACGCTCGACGTGCCGAGATGCGCGACCCGGATTCCGGCCGTCACCCGGTCGGGAAACGCCATCGAGCGGAAGTAGCGGCAACCGGTCTCGACCACGAGGCCGATCACCGGACTTTTCGCGATATCGAGAACGCCGTCGGCGATCAGCACGCTGTTCACCGCCGTGTCGAAGAACGCATAATAGACCACGTTGTTGACGTGGCCGTAGACGTCGTTGTCGGCCCAGCGGGTGGTGATCGGCACGAAGCGCCGGTAGGCGGCGCGGGTCTCGGGGGGCGTGCGGCCGCTCAAAGGGCTGTCTCTCGATGCTGATCGGGGGCCGAGCCTAGGCCGGCCCGGCGCCGCCGATCAAGCGGCACTCACGTCCCGAAGGTCTCCGGGTCAGGCCCCATCCGGCCCGCCGGGTCGTCGAGGGCCTCGATCCGCGCGAGGTCGTCGGCATCGAGGGCGAAGCCCGCCACGTCGCGGTTCTCGCGGATGCGGGCGGGCGTCGCGGATTTCGGGATCGCGACGTTGCCGATGTCGAGTTGCCAGCGCAGCACGACCTGGGCCGGGGTGCGGCCGTGCTTCTCGGCGATCGCCCGGATCGCCGGATCGTCGAGCACCCCGCCGCGGCCGAGCGGCGCCCAGGCCTCGGTGACGATGCCGGCCTCGGCATGGAAGGCCCGCAGGGCGTCCTGCTGGAAGCGCGGATGCAGCTCGACCTGGTTGATCGCCGGCGTCGAGCCGGTGGCGTCGATGACGCGCTTGAGGTGCTCGATCGTGAAGTTCGAGACGCCGATCGAGCGGGCGCGGCCGTCCTCGCGCAGGCGCATCAGGGCGCGCCAGGTGTCGAGATAGGCGCCGCGCTGCGGCACCGGCCAGTGGACGAGGTAGAGGTCGACGTGGTCGAGGCCGAGGCGGGCGAGCGAGTCCTCGCAGGCCCGCAGGGTCTCGTCGTAGCCGTGGCGGTCGTTCCAGACCTTGGTGGCGACGAAGACCTCCTCGCGCGGCAGGCCCGAGGCCGCGATGGCGCGGCCGACCCCGGCCTCGTTGCCGTAGACCGCCGCGGTATCGATCGAGCGGTAGCCGGCCTCGAGCGCCGCCCCGACGATCGCCGGGGCCTCCTCGTTCTCGAGCCGCCACACCCCGAAGCCGAGCTGGGGGATGCGCTTCCCGTCGTTCAGGGTCAGGACGGCGTCGGACATGGGAAACTCTCGGCGGGGCCTAACAGGGGTGCAAGCCCCTGATCTGGGTCGGGCCCCGCCGAAGTCGAGGCGGCGGTCGGGCGCGGCTCCCCTACTTCACCAGCGGGCAGCCGCCCTCGGCCATCGGCCGGAAGGCCTGGTCGCCCGGCACGGTGTCGAGGAGCTTGTAGTAGTCGTACGGCCCCTTGCTCTCGGCCGGGCTCTTCACCTCGTACAGAAAGACGTCGTGCACGGCGCGGCCGTCCTGGCGCACCGTGACGGTGCCGAAGAGCGGATCGTTGATCGGCTTCTCGCGCATCGCCGCCACGACCTTCTCGCCCTCGATCGTGCCGGTGTCGCGCACCGCCCGCAGGTAGGCCAGGGTCGAGGAATAGACGCCGGCGTGGTTCTCGGTCGGCATCCGGCCGTTCATCCGCTCGGCGAAGCGCTTGGCGAAGGCGCGGGTGCCGTCGGTGCGGTCCCAGTAGAAGGCGCTGGCGAGCTGGAGCCCCTGCGCCGCCTTGAGGCCCAGCGCATGGGTATCGGAGAGCTGCACGAACAGGGCGGCGAGCCGCATCTGGGGCATCAACCCGAACTCCGCCGCCTGCTTGACGGCGTTGATCATGTCGGCGCCGGTATCGGCGAGCGCCAGCACCTGAGCGCCCGAGCCCTGGGCCGAGAGCAGCGGCGAGGCGAAGTCGCCGGCATTGAGCGGGTGCTTGGTCGACCCCTTCACGGTGCCGCCGACAGCCTTCAGCGCCACGGTGGCGTCGCGCTCCAGCGCGTGGCCGAGCGCGTAGTCGACGGTGACGAAGTACCACGACTTGCCGCCGCGGCCGGCGACGGCACGCGCGGTGGCCGAACCCTGCGCCCAGGTGTCGGACACCCACTGCACGGTCGTCGGCGCGCAGGCCTTGCCAGTGAGGTCGGAGGTGAGCGCGCTCGAGGCCAGCGCCACCCGGTGGCGCTCCCGCATCAGGTTCGCGACCGCCAGCGCGACCGCCGAGTTCGGCAGATCGACGATGGTCGAGACGCCCTCCTGGTCGAGCCAGCGGCGGGCGGTGGCGAGCCCGATATCGGGCTTGTTCTGGTGGTCGGCCGAGACGACCTCGACCTTCAGCTCGCCGGCCTCCTTGGCGAAATCCTCCACCGCGAGCTGTGCGGCCGTGACCGAGCCGGTGCCGGCCTGGTCGGCGAAGGGCCCGCTCATGTCGCTGAGCACGCCGACCTTGATCGGCGCCTTGGAATCCTGCGCCAGCGCGGAGGTGCCGAGCGCGAGCGACAGGGCGAGGCCGGCGAGACCGGCGGCCCGAGAGCGGAACGACATCGGGGATCCTCCCAGGGAGTTTATGTCAGATCTTGTTCGCGGCCCGACCGGGCCGTTCGGGCCTCTGTATGTCAGGGGTGCGGGGCGGCGTCGATGCGGGATCGCGCGGCGTGGTTGAGAAAGCCGGGGGCTGCATCGGCGCGGTCCGTCGCGCCGTCCGTTCTCGTCTTCCGCGTCTCTCGCGCGTCGACGACGGTTGCTCCTTGATTGCCGAATGGCTAAGCTTTTCGTCGACGGTTCCCTCCGGGGATCAAAAGGGAACGCGGTGAGGGCTTGCCCGAAGCCGCGGCTGCCCCCGCAACTGTAAGCGGCGAGCCTTCCATCATTCATGTCACTGGGAACCCGACACGGTTCCTGGGAAGACGATGGCAGGCGACGACCCGTGAGCCAGGAGACCTGCCGTCAGCCGTGGTCACACGCGAGCACGTCGGGCGGGGTGTCCTGACGGGTGTCGGGATGGGGGCGAGAGGTCCCCGTCGCGCCGTCGTTCGCGGTGACGTGCCACAGCCGCGTCTCGTCCCGCCATGTCCCCCGCCGCCCTCCCCCGATCCGCCGATGCGGCGCGCCCTCCGCGCGCCGTCCCATCACGGCGACGGACCGGATGGCGAGAATGTAACTTTATAACGTTACATTTTAGGATGACTCCGCTACGGACGGTGCGCACGCCTCCTCTGGAAACCCGCATGTCTCCCCGTCGCGCCCGCCGCCTCGCTCCCGTCGCCGCCCTCGCCGCCCCGCTCCTCGCCGCCGCGCCCGCGGGCGCCGAAGACCTGCCCCTCGATGCCATCGACGTGGCGGGCGGCCGGAACCGGGAGGTGGCCGCCCCCGGCCTCAACCTCGCGACGCCCGCGCGCTCCGGCAGCCGGCTGGGCCTCACCCCGCTCGAGACCCCGGCGAGCCTCGACGTCATTTCCGGCGAGACGATCCGGGCCCGGGGCCAGAACACCGTCGAGGAGGCGGTGACCCAGAACGCCGTCGGCATCACCAGCGTCGCCGGCCCGGGCAACGGCAACCTCTCCTTCGCCAGCCGCGGCTTCGTCGGGCCGAGCTCGGTGCAGCAGCTCTACGACGGCACGCGGCTCTATGTCGGGGTCGGCACGGTCACCTTCCCGTTCGACACCTGGTCGGCGGAGCGGATCGAGGTCCTGCGCGGGCCCGCCTCGGTGCTCTACGGCGAGGGCGCGATCGGCGGGATCATCAACGTGGTGCCGAAGAAGCCGGTCTTCACCGCCCTCGGCGAGGCGCGGGCGGCGATCGGTTCCGACGGCGTGGCGCGGCTCGCCCTCGACAGCGGCGGGCCGGTCGGCGAGGACCTGGCCTACCGGATCAACCTCAGCGGCAACCGGGCCGACGGCTGGGTCAAGCCCGACGGCGACTTCCGCAACCTCGCCCTCTCGGCGGCGATGACCTGGCGGGTCACGCCCGACCTGGCCGTCACCCTCTCGCACGACCTCGGCTACAACGAGCCGACCCGCTACTGGGGCTCGCCGCTCGTCGGCAACCGGGTGCCCGACCGCCTGCGCTTCATCAACTACAACATCCGGGATTCGCAGATCGCCTGGTTCGACAACTGGACGCAGCTGCGCACCGAATGGAACCCGAGCGCCGACATCACGGTGCGCAACACCGCCTACCGGCTCTCGACCGAGCGGCACTGGCGCGACGTCGAGCAATACACCTACCAGCCGGCGACCGGCCTGATCGGCCGCAGCGACTACATCGAGATCCTCCACCACGAGGAGCAGATCGGCAACCGCCTCGACGCGACGCTACGGAGCAGCCTGTTCGGCTTCAAGACCACGACGGTCGTCGGCTTCGACGTCAACCACATCGCGTTCCGGCGCGACAGCAACGCGCCGTTCGGCGGCGAGAGCACGGTCGATCCGTTCAACCCGGTCCCGGGCGCCTTCATCAACGTCGCGGGCACTCGCACCGACATCGTGTCGCGGACCCGCCAGGCCTCGGTCTTCGCCGAGAACCGGCTCGAGCTGTCGCCCCAGCTCGCCCTGGTGACGGGGGTGCGCTACGACGCCCCGACGGTGGCGGTGAGCCGGCCGCTGGCCGGCAGCCGCTTCGAGAAGACCTTCGACTCGACGAGTTTCCGGGTCGGCGCCGTCTACACCCCGGTTCCGGATTTCGCGCTCTACGCACAATACGCCACCGCCGCCGACCCGCTCGGCAGCCTGATCACCACCAGCGTCCCGCAAGCGCAGTTCCAGCTCGCCACCGGCGAGCAGGTCGAGGCCGGCGCCAAGGGCCTGTTCGATGGCGGGCGCGGCGAGTGGACGGTGGCGGCCTACCACATCGCCAAGGACAACCTGCTCTCGCCGATCCCCGACCGGCCGACCGAGGTGGCGCAGGTCGGCAGCCAGTCCTCCCGCGGCGTCGAGGTGGCGCTGGCCTACCAGCTCTCGGACGCCTGGCGCATCGAGGCCAACACCGCGCTGCTGAAGGCCCGCTACGACAGCTTCTCGCAGAACACCGATGCGGGCCTGGTGTCGTTCGCCGGCAAGATCCCGGTCGACGTGCCCCAGCGCGTCACCAACGTCTGGCTCAGCTACGCCTTCGCGCCGGGCTGGGTGGCGCGGCTCGGCGTCAACGATGTCGGGCCGGTGTTCAGCGACTTCGCCAACACGGTGAAGCGGCCGGCCTACACGCTGGTGAACGCGACGCTCGACTGGCAGGTGACCCCGACCTCGCGCCTGTCGCTGCGCGGCTACAACCTCACCGACCAGATCTACGCGGTCTCGGGCAACACCAATTCCTGGCTGCTCGGCCGGCCGCGCTCGGTCGAGCTCGCCTACCACGTCGTGTTCTGATGCACGGCAGGGTGGCGAAGGCGGCCGTCAAGCGGCTCAAACGGTGGCTGCATCTCGGCCATCGCTGGCTCGGCATCGCCACCGGGCTCCCGATCCTCCTCTGGTTCGGCTCCGGCCTGGTGATGCTGTGCGTCGGCTTCCCGACCCTCACCGAGGGAGAGCGGCTGGGCGCCCTGCCGCCGCTCGCCCTCGCCTCGGTGCGGGTCACCCCTCAGGCGGCCCTGGAGCGGGCGGGCCTCGCGCATTACCCGGCCCGGCTGACGCTCGCGATGCGGGGCGGCGCGCCGGCCTACTGGATCGCCGATACCGACGGGCGCCGGCAGGCCCTGTCGGCGGTGACCGGCGATCCGGTGCCCGAACTGACGGCGGCGGACGCGACGGCGCTCGCCGCTACCCATCCGGCGGCGCGCGCCGTCGCCGATCTCGGCACCGTGACCCGCGACCAGTGGACGGTGACGGCGCGCTACGACCCCTTGCGGCCGTTCCGCGTGGTCGCCCTCGGCGATCCGGCCGGGACCGAGCTCTACCTGTCGGCGGCGACGGGCGAGCTCGCCCTCGACACCACCCGGGCCGAGCGGGTGTGGAACTGGCCCGGCGCCGTCACCCACTGGATCTACCTGACGCCGCTGCGGGCGCGGGCGGGCCTGTGGCAGGACGTGGTGCTGTGGGTCTCCGGCATCGCGCTCGCGGCGGGCGTGAGCGGCTACGTGCTGGGCTTCGTGCGGCTGATGCGCGACCGGCTGACTCCCTATCGCGGCTGGGCCGCCTGGCACCACCTCGCCGGGGTGGCGGGCGGCCTCGTCGTCGTCAGCTTCCTCGTCAGCGGCTGGCTGTCGATGAACCCGCGCGGCTGGTTCGGGCCGCGCGGCCCCGACGCCGCCATGCGGGCGGCCTATGCCGGGCAGGCGGCGCCGGTCTTCCCGCTCGGCCCCGACGCCCTGGCGCGGGCTCCCGCCGGCACCGTCGCGCTCGATTTCGCCTGGATCGGCGGGCGGCCCGTCATCCTCGCCGCCGGTCCCGGCGGCACGGCGCCGTGCTGCGGCAGCGCGCTGACCTCGGAGGCGATCGTGGCGGCCGGCCGGGCGATGCTGCCGGCGGCCCGGTTGCGGGAGGTCACCCGCCTCGAGGCGCCGGACGCCTACTGGTACGACCGCCACGGCGCCCCGATCCTGCCGGTCCTGCGCCTCGCCTTCGACGACCCGGCCGGGACCTGGTTCCACCTCGACCCCGCCACCGGGGCGATCCTGGGGCGGACCGACCGCAGCGGCCGGGCGAACCGCTGGCTGTTCTACGCGCTCCACACCCTCGATGCCGGCCCGCTCGCCGGGCGCCCGGCCCTGCGCCTGGCGCTGATCGTCACCCTCTCGGCGCTCGGCCTCGTCGTCGCGACGAGCGGCACGGTCCTCGGCTGGCGCCGGTTGCGCCGCCGCCGGGCCTGAGACCCGGCCCGATCCCCCAGCCTGCGCGGCCCTCGTCATCGGCGCGGTTCGGACGCCGGCGACAGAATGGATCGCGCCCGCAGCCGAATATTCATTTGCCGGAACCGGTAGGGGACGCCCGCATCGCCGACGCAAGGACGATCGACGCGCGTCTCTACATGCGAATACGCTGAACCGGCCGGCAGGACCGGTGATCAAGTCGACAGGGGAAGACCCGCGTCGAACCGGCGGATTGCCGGGTGCAGGCGCTGCGGCGATGCCTCGCGCGTCGGTTGATCGATTGGGCGGAGCCGGACAACCAAGACCAGAGGAACGGGATACACGATCTCGCAGCCTTGCAACGCCCACGAAAGCATGATCCTTCTCACTACTTTCGGTTGCATACCCCCGCCTCGACTTGGAGAGGCGACGAGGATCCGACGACTCGACGTACCGCCGGTGATCGCCATGCCGGCCTGGACGGTCATGGACGCGGCTATACGGGACGGCGGCGCCGGATAGTCCATCCGGCTCGGCGCCGGGGCCCTCCCCCAAAAGGCTATGCCTTTGTACGCACAGGCGAAAGTGTCGGAATAGGACGATCGTATTCAGATCTCGATAACGTTCGCCATGCATGCTCGACCGAACGAAGGCGCTGGACGAGCCGGGATGGCGGTGTACCTCAAGCAATTTCCCAGGTTTTTGGCGGAGCGCCGCGGCCCGGTGATCCTCGGCACGATCGTGGTCGTCCTGCTCTGGCTCAGCGTCGGGGCCAAGCACGTCAACGACCTGCGCGGCGCGCTGCAGGATTCCGAACGCACCACCCACAACTTCGCGATGGTGTTCGAGGAGAACGTGCTGCGCTCGATCGGCGAGATCGACAAGGCGCTGCTCTACATGCGGCGCAGCATCGAGAGCCGCGCCGGCCGCGAGGATTTCGGCACGATCGTCAACACGACCGACCTCCTGAGCGAGATCATCGTGCAGGTGGCGATCATCGGGCGCGACGGCGTGATGCGGGCGACCAATGTCGGCCCGCAGCCGCCGCCGGCGACCGACCTCAGCGACCGCGACCATTTCCGCATCCACGTCGAGAGCCCCGACGACGCCCTCTACATCAGCCGCCCGGTGATCGGGCGGGCGAGCGGCCGGGTCTCGGTGCAGGTCAGCCGCCGCTTCCTGGGGCCGGACGGCCGGTTCGGCGGCGTGGTGGTGGCCTCGCTCAACCCCAGCCACCTGACCCAGTTCTACGACAAGATCGACCTCGGCAGCCCGGCCGCGATCTCGCTCATCGGCAGCGACGGCGTGGTGCGCTCGAGCGGCGGCGTCGGCGGCGGGTTCGGGGTCGGCGCCGACCTGTCGCGGACCGAGACCTTCCAGAAGATCCGTTCCGGCCGCTCGGGCACCTTCACCCTCGCGATGCCCGACGAGGGCCAGCACCGGATGGTGACGATCCGCAAGGTGCGCGACCAGCCCCTCTGGGTCAGCGTCAGCGTGCCGGAGGTCGAGATCTACAAGGACGCGCAATCGGCCCTGCGGATCGACGCCATCGTGGCGGCGATCCTGACCCTGCTCGTCGGGATCGCGGTCGAGAAGCTCCTGCGCATCGAGGCCAAGCGCTCGGAGGCGGAGGCCCGGGTCGCGCGCCTGGCCTCGCTCGATCCCCTCACCGACCTGCCGAACCGCCGGGTGTTCCGCGCCTCCCTCGAAGCCGAGGCGGCCAAGGGCAATCTCCCCGATACCGCGCCCTACGCGGTGATGTTCCTCGACCTCGATCGCTTCAAGCTCGTCAACGACACGCTCGGCCACAAGATCGGCGACGACCTGCTGCAGGCGGTGGGCGAGCGGCTCGCCGCCGTCCTGGCGCCCGGCCAGGTGCTGGCGCGGCTGGGCGGCGACGAGTTCGCCCTGCTGGTGCCGGGCGTCGGCGACCGGGCGGCCCTGGAGGCCCTGGCGGAGCGCATCGCCGAGGCGGTCCTGGCCCCCTTCGAGATCGGCAGCCACCAGATCCGATCGAGCGTGAGCATCGGCATCGCGGTCGCGCCCGGCGACGGCGGGACCGCCGACGACCTCCTGATCGCCGCCGACCTCGCGCTCTACGCCGTGAAGGCGGGCAAGCGCGGTACCTTCCTGTTCTACGACCGGCAGATGAGCGTGGGGCTGGAGGACCGGCGCCAGCTCGAGGCCGACCTGCGCCGGGCGATCGAGCGGAACGAGCTGGAGCTGCACTACCAGCCCTCGGTGATCCTCAAGACCGGCGAGATCGCCGGGTTCGAGGCGCTGGCGCGCTGGCGCCACCCGGTGCGGGGCAACGTGCCGCCCGCGACCTTCATCTCGATCGCCGAGGAATGCGGGCTCATCCATGCCATCGGCGAGTGGTCGCTGACCGAGGCCTGCCGCCGCACCGCGACCTGGCCCGACCGGCTCAAGATCGCCGTGAACCTGTCGCCGGTGCAGTTCGCCGGCCCCGACCTCGTCGGGATGGTGCGGGGCGTGCTGGAGGCGACCGGCCTGCCGGCCCACCGCCTCGAGCTCGAGATCACCGAGCAGATGCTGCTCGACAGCGGCGAGGCGACGCTGGCGATCCTGCGCGACCTCAAGGCGCTCGGCCTCCACATCGCCATGGACGATTTCGGCACCGGCTACTCCTCGCTCAACTACCTGAGGAGCTTCCCCTTCGACCGCATCAAGGTCGACCGCAGCTTCGTCACCGGCCTCGGCAGCGGGGCCCAGAACGCGGCGATCATCCGGGCGGTCATCGACATCGCCCGGGCGCTCGGCATGCGCACCACCGCCGAGGGGGTCGAGACCGCCGACCAGCAGCACGTCCTGTCCCTGCTCGGCTGCGACGAGGTCCAGGGCTACCTGTTCAGCCGCCCGGTCCCGGCCGAGGAGGCGCAGGCCCTGATCACCCGCTGGCGCCCCGAGGACCGGCGCGCGGCGACGCGGGCGGCGTGATCGGCCCCTGCTAAGACCGGGGTCGCCGCGTCCCGGTCGACGCGTCCCGTCCCGGGCCGACGGCGACAATCCTGCGCCGAACCGGCGACCGGTCCGCCGCAGGAGGCCGAGGGGGCAGTGTCCCCTCGCTCAAGCCGCGAAATCCCGGGAAAGGTCGAGTGCCGCGGGCCTGTGCAGGCGATGGACCTCCGGGCGCGACAGCCGCAGGGGCCCGCCGTCGCGCAGGCGCATCCAGCCCGCGGGCCAGCGGGGCATCCGCGTCTCCCGCCCCCGCCGCAGCCAGGTCTCGTGCCAGAGCAGCAGCGCGCCGGCCGCCACCACGATCACGCCGCCGACGACGAGGTGCAGGTTCGGGACCTCGCCGAAGGCGAGGTAGCCGAGGGCCATGCCCCAGACCAGCATCAGGTAGTAGAACGGCGACACCGCGGTGGCCGGCGCCGCGGACAGGGCCCGGGTCCAGAGATACTGCGCGCCGACGTTCGAGGCGCCGAGCAGCCCGAACAGGGCGGCATCGGGCAGGCTCGGCCAGCGGAAGCCGAAGGCGAGCAGCGCCGCATGGGCCGCGGTCATCACCGCCATCTGCCAGATCAGCAGGGTGCCGGGCTTCTCGGTCTTGGCCATGCCCCGCACCGCCACCGTGACGGTGCCGTACATCACGGCGTTGCCGAGGGCGAACAGGGCGCCGACCTGGAGCGAATCGGCGCCAGGATTGGTCACCACCAGGACCCCGAGGAAGCCCACCACCAGGACGGCCCAGCGCACCGGGTCCGACGCCTCCTTGTGCCAGAGGATCGCCACCACGGCGGCGAAGAGCGGCGCCGAGAACCCGATCGCCGTGACCCCGGCGAGCGGCATCAGGCCGAGCGCCAGCACCGTCAGCGTCTGCGAAATCGCCTGCGACAGGCCGCGGGCGACGTGGGCCCGGGGCTTGGCGGTGCGGAACACCGACAGGCCCGTCGCCGGCAGCATGAAGGCGCAGACCAGCCCGAAGGCGATCGACGAGCGCAGGAACATCACCTCGCCGACGGGATAATGCGCGACGAGGTGCTTCGAGAACGCGTTCGACAGGGTCAGCAGCACGGTCGCGCCGATCATCAGCGCGATGCCGAGGGGGACGTTGTCGGCGGGACGCCCGGCGACGTCGGGACGACCCGCGGCCTGGGGACGGGCGGCGCTCTGCATGGGGGGCTTCTCCGGGGCTCTCCAAGCAGACTTGCGTTGGCAGGCCAACGCTTCGCCCGCTTAGGTTCTTGTTTGGTCGCAGATTTTCGGCGCCGAACCGGTAACCACTTCGGCGAGATCTGCTTAGCGAGGCCGTCGCCGGGTCAGGCGGTCGTCTGTGCCGCCGGCTGGGCGTCCATGAACCAGGGCTTCACCCCGACGCCGCGGCGCAGGGAATACATGTAGAAGATCGGCATCGTGGCCGGGAACAGGTCGCGGAACTCGCTGCCGTTGAAGGTGACGAACAGGGCCTCCGGAAAGGCCGCCGCGACGGCGCGCTTCTCGACCATGTTCATGCGGTGGTAGTCGAGGGCGCCCTGCTCGGTGGAGCCCTCGCCGCGGTACCACTTGGCGGCGCAGGCGATCAGGCTGGCCAGGATCTCGCCCGACGGCTCCTCCTCGGCGGTGCCGGCGCCGATCTCCCGGGCGAAGGCGACGACGTCGCTGAGCCGGGTGCTGGCGAAGCCGCGGGCCTGGGCGGCGGCGTCGATGGCGTCGAAATAGGCATTCATCGCCGCGGCCGGATGGCCGTTCAGGGTGGCATGGGTGTCGGTGAAGATCAGCCGGAAGATCGCGCCCGGGGCGTAGACCTGGCGCACACGCTCGGCGAGCTGGCCGAGATAGTCGAGGCAGGCGAGGTCCGGCGCGGCGATCTCGGCGCGCGGGCCCTTGCCCCAGTACAGGACGAACTCGACCGGACGCCCGGCGCGCGCCGCCGCATCGACCGCCGGCACCAGCCGCTCGGGGTTGCCGGGCTGCTCGCGCTTGAACGCCCAGGTATTGAACGCCTTGATGATCGCGTCGGCGTCGACCGGCCCGGATGCCGCAGACTTGTGGTTGAATTTTCCGTTTGACTTGCCTTGCGGTTTAGCCGACCGGCCGGAGCCCTGGCCCTGCCGCTGGGTCGAACCGGACCCCGTCAGTTCAGCCGCCTCCGGCGCCGGCGCGTGAGCCTCGATGACGTTCGGGTAGATCGGTTCCATGTCTGTCGCCTCGATTGCCGACGGAACAGTATAATTTAAATTAAACTTGTCGAGGGTGGACATGATGCCGGCCTGTTCGTCATTCGGTATACGTGAAAAATGTATTAACGAACTGTTGGAGTCAAACAGAATGCTGACGGATAGTTAACGCGATCGCATGAATTGATGTTCGCCGGCTCAGGATCGGTGCGGGGCGGCGGACGCCGCCACGCCGCAGCCGCGCTGGACAGGATCTTGCCTTATGGTGAGGGAGGCCCCCGCCGGGGCCGCACCCCGGGAGGATCGCAGGAACCCCGCATGGACCTCGACAGCATCACGGAGGTGGTGGCGCCCCGCGCCCGGGACATGCTGCCGCCTTGGAGGCCGGGCGACGCCTGGCTCGCCGGGGGAACCTGGCTCTTCTCCGAGCCGCAGGACGGGATCGCCCGGCTGGTCGACCTGCCTTCCCTCGGCTGGGAACCGCTGGCGGTGGATGCGTCGGGCTTGCGGATCGCAGCGACCTGCACCATCGCCGCCCTCGACCGGCTCGTGCTCCCGCCGCCGTTCCGCGCCGCCCCGCTGATCGGTCAGTGCTGCCGGGCGCTGCTGGGCTCGTTCAAGGTCTGGAACGCCGCGACCGTCGGCGGCAACCTGTGCCTGGCGCTGCCGGCCGGGCCGATGATCGCCCTGACGGTCGCCCTCGACGGGACCGGCCTGATCTGGACGCCGGACGGCGGCGAGCGCCGCCTGCCCATCCGCGACCTCGTGCTCGGCCCGCAGGAAACGGCGCTCGGCCCCAGCGAGATCCTGCGCCGGATCGACCTGCCGGCGGCGGCGCTCGCCCGCCGCACGGCCTTCCGGCGCCTGTCGCTCAGCCCCAACGGCCGCTCGGGGGCGCTCGCGATCGCCACCCTGGATCCGTCGGGTGCCTTCGCCCTCACGGTGACGGCGGCGACCCGGCGCCCGGTGCGGATCGACCGGCCCGCCCCGCCGGGGGCGGAGGCGCTTCGCGACGCGCTCGCCGCCGCGATCCCCGACGGGCTCTGGTACGACGACGTCCACGGCGCCCCCGACTGGCGCCGCCACGTCACCGGGCTCCTCGCCGAGGAGGTCCGGGCCGAGCTGGCGGGAGACGCCGCGGAGAACGCCGCGGGAGGGGCACCATGAGGCTGACGGTCAACGGCACGAGCCACGAGGTCGCGCCCCGGCCCGGCCAATCCCTGCGCACCCTGCTGCGGGAGCTCGGCTGGTTCGGCGTCAAGAAGGGCTGCGACGCGGGCGATTGCGGCGCCTGCACGGTCCATCTCGACGGCGAGCCGCTGCATTCCTGCCTGGTGCCGGCCTTCCGGGCGGCGGAGCGGCAGGTCACCACGGTCGAGGGCCTCGCCGGCCCCTGCGCCCCCGGCGACGGGGTGCCGGACGCGCTCCACCCGGTCCAGGCGGCCTTCGTCGCCGCGCAAGGGTTCCAGTGCGGGTTCTGCACCCCCGGCATGGTCATGACCGCCGCCGCCCTCGACCAGGGCCAGCGCCGCGACCTGCCGGCGGCCCTGAAGGGCAACCTGTGCCGCTGCACCGGCTATCGGTCGATCGCATCCGCGATCGAAGGGATCGCATCCGCGATCGAGGGCCGCGCATCCGCGATCGATGGCAGCGACGGCCCGGCCGCGCCGCCCTGCCCCCATGGCGCCCCGGCCCCGGCCAGCGCCGCGATCGTCAGCGGCCGCGCCCGCTACACTCTCGACCACGACCTGTCGGGCGCGCTCCACCTCAAGGTGCTGCGCTCGCCCCACGCCCATGCGCGGGTGGTGAGCATCGATCCCGCCGCCGCGCTGGCGGTGCCGGGCGTCGTGCGGGTGCTGACCCATGCGGACGCGCCGGACCGGCTGTTCTCCACCGCCCGGCACGAGAACCCCGCCGACGACGCCAGCGACACGCGGGTGCTCGATCCCGTCCTGCGCTTCGTCGGCCAGCGCGTCGCCGCGGTGCTCGCCGAGACGGAGGCCGCCGCCGCCGCCGGCTGCCGGGCGCTTCGGGTCGATTACGAGGTGCTGCCGGCCTGCCTCGATCCCGAGCGAGCGCTCGACCCCGATGCGCCGCTGGTCCACGGCGCGCGGCCGACGGGCGAGGACGCGCCGCCGCTCCATCCCCATCCCAACCTCGCCGCCGAGGCACATGGCGAGATCGGCGACGTCGCGGCGGGCCTCGCGGCGGCCGACGTGGTCCACGAGGGCACCTACCGCTCGCAGCGGGTCCAGCACGCCCATCTCGAGACCCACGCGGCGATGGGCTGGCGCGATGCCGATGGGCGCCTCGTCATCCGCTCCAGCACCCAGGTGCCGTTCCTCACCCGCGACGCCCTCTGCGCCCTGTTCGACCTCCCGCGCGAAAAAATCCGGGTCGAGTGCGGCCGGGTCGGCGGCGGCTTCGGGGGCAAGCAGGAGATGCTGACCGAGGACCTGGTGGCGCTCGCCGTGCTGGCCACCGGCCGGCCGGTGCGCTGGGAGCTGACCCGCACCGAGCAGTTCACCGCCACCACCACCCGCCACCCGATGCGGGTGCGGGTGCGCCTCGGGGCGCGCGCCGACGGCACCCTGACGGCGATCGACCTCCAGGTGCTGTCGAATACCGGCGCCTACGGCAACCATGCCGGCGGCGTGCTGCACCACGGCTGCAACGAGGTGATCGCGGTCTATCGCTGCGCCAACAAGCGGGTCGACGGCTATTCCGTCCACACCCATACCCTGCCGGCCGGCGCCTTCCGCGGCTACGGCCTGAGCCAGACCATCTTCGCGGTCGAATCCGCCATGGACGAGCTCGCCCGGGCGCTCGACCTCGATCCGTTCGAGCTGCGGCGCCGCAACGTCGTCCGCCCCGGCGACCCGATGGTCTCGACGAGCCTGGAGCCGCACGACGTGCAGTACGGCAGCTACGGCCTCGACCAGTGCCTCGACCGGGTCGCGGAGGCCCTGGCCTTGCCCCCGCCTCCGGCGCCGCCGGGCTGGCGCACGGGATCGGGCATGGCGCTGTCCATGATCGACACCATCCCGCCGCGGGGCCACTTCGCCGAGGCGCGGATCGCGCTCGAGGACGGGCGCTACGTCCTGCGCGTCGGCACGGTGGAGTTCGGCAACGGCACCTCGACGGTGCACGGCCAGATCGCCGCGGAGGTTCTCGCCACCACGCCGGACCGCATCGTCCTGCGCCAGGGCGACACGGACGCGGTGAGCCACGATACCGGCGCCTATGGCAGCACCGGCATCGTGGTCGCCGGCCAGGCAACGTGGCGCGCCGCGGACAGCCTGGCCGCGCTGCTGCGGGGGCGCGCCGCCGCCCGGCTCGGGCTCGATCCCGCCGCATGCCGGCTCGACGGCGATGCGGTCATCGCGGGAGAGGCCCGGATACCCCTGGCCGATCTCGGCCCCGCGGAGGCCGTGGGGCATGCCGACGGCAGCCCGCGCTCGGTGGCGTTCAACGTCCAGGGCTTCCAGGTCGCGGTGCGGCCCGAGACCGGCGAGGTGCGCCTCCTGCGAAGCGTCCACGCCGCCGATGCCGGGCGGGTGATGAACCCGGTCCAGTGCCGCGGCCAGATCGAGGGCGGCGTCGCCCAGGCGCTCGGCGCCGCGCTGTACGAGGACCTGGCGATCGACGCCGAGGGCCGGGTCGCGACCCCGACCTTCCGCACCTACCACATCCCGGCGATCGCCGACGTGCCCCGCACCGAGGTGATCTTCGCCGACACCCATGACGGCATCGGGCCGCTCGGCGCCAAGTCGATGAGCGAGAGCCCGTTCAACCCCGTGGCGGCGGCGCTCGCCAACGCCATCCGGGACGCGACCGGCGCACGGCTGACCGCCACGCCGTTCACACCCGACCGGATCTACCGGCAGATCGGCACCACGACCCAGAGCGGCGAGGAGAAGCGATGGACCTGAAGCGCGACGACGGCCTGACCGGGCCGGGCGGTTCCTCCCGAAGCGGGTTCCTGGAGCGCACCTTCGCGCTCTCGGCCCACGGCACCACCGTGCGCACGGAATTGCTCGCCGGGCTGACCACCTTCCTGACGATGGCCTATATCATCTTCGTCAACCCCAACATCCTGGGCGATGCCGGGATGCCGAAGGGGGCGGTGTTCGTCGCGACCTGCCTCGTCGCGGCGATCGGCTCGCTGGTGATGGCGTTCTATGCCAACTACCCGATCGCGCTGGCGCCGGGCATGGGGCTCAACGCCTACTTCGCCTACGTGGTGGTGCTCCAGATGGGCTACACCTGGCAGGCGGCGCTCGGCGCGGTGTTCATCTCCGGCCTGCTCTTCATGGTCGTCACGCTGACGGGTTTGCGCCGGATCATCGTCGAGGGCATCCCCCGGTCGATGCGCATCGCCATCACGGTCGGCATCGGGCTGTTCCTGGCGATCATCGCGCTGAAGAGCGCCGGCGTGGTGGCGGCGAGCCCGGCGACCTTCGTCACCCTCGGCGACCTGCACAAGCCGAGCGCGGTGCTGGCGGTACTGGGCTTCCTGATCGTCGCGGTGCTCTCCGTGCGCAAGGTGCGCGGCGCGCTGCTCGCCGGCATCCTGACCGTCACGGCGTTGAGCTTCGTCGTCGCCGACAACACCTTCCAGGGTGTCGCCTCGCTGCCGCCCTCGATCGCCCCGACGCTGTTCGCCCTCGACATCACCGGCGCGCTGTCGGGCGGCCTGCTCAACGTGATCCTGGTGTTCTTCCTCGTCGAATTGTTCGACGCCACCGGTACGCTGATGGGCGTCGCCAACCGGGCGGGACTCCTCACGCAGGGAAAGATGGAGCGCCTCGACAAGGCGCTGATGGCCGATTCCTCGTCGATCTTCGTCGGCTCGCTCCTCGGCACGTCGAGCACCACGGCCTATCTGGAGAGCGCGTCGGGCGTCGAGGAGGGCGGGCGCACCGGGCTCACCGCGGCGACGGTGGCGGTCCTGTTCCTGGCCTGCCTGTTCTTCGCGCCGCTCGCCGGCTCGGTCCCGGCCTACGCCACGGCTCCGGCTCTGTTCTACGTCGCCTGCCTGATGCTGCACGAGCTGGTCGATCTCGACTGGGACGACCTGACCGAGGTGCTGCCGGCCTGCGTGACGGCGCTCCTGATGCCCTTCACCTACTCGATCGCCAACGGCGTCGCCTTCGGCTTCATCACCTATGCGGTGATCAAGCTGCTCACCGGCCGCTTCCGGGAGGTGAAGCCGGTGGTGTGGGTGATCGCGGGCGTGTTCCTGTTCAAGTTCGTGGCGACGGGGAGTGCGCACTGACGGGCGCTGCCGTCCTCAACCCTCCCCCCCTCCGCGGCAGGGCTGCCCGGGCAAGGTGTAGCGCGCGGGCTCTCCCCTCTCCCCGCGGGCGGGGAGAGGGGAAACTCGCGCCTTTTCGTGAAGACGAAGCGCCGCCTCAGTACTTCCGAACCAGGCTCACCAGCCGGCCCTGGATCCGCACCCGGTCCGGCCCGAGCACCCGGGTCTCGTAGGCCGGGTTGGCAGCCTCCAACGCGATCGACGAGCCGCGGCGGCGCAGGCGCTTCAGGGTCGCCTCCTCGTCGTCGATCAGGGCCACGATGATGTCGCCAGTATTGGCGGTCTCCTGGCGGCGGATCACCACGAGGTCGCCGTCGAGGATGCCGGCCTCGATCATCGAGTCGCCGCGCACCTCCAGGGCGTAGTGCTCGCCGCTGGCGAGGAAGTCCGGCGACATCGCCACCGTGCGGCTCTGGCTCTGGATCGCCGAGATCGGCGTACCGGCGGCGATCCGGCCCATCACCGGCACGCTGACCGACTGGCCGTTCTCGTCCGAGGCCGTCGCCATGGCGGGGATGCCGGCGGGCCGCTTGGGCTCGTGAGCGCGCCCGCCCTCGACGACGCTCGGGTTGAACCGCACCACCTCGGCCCCGGCCGCGGGAGCCGTCGCCGGCCCCGTCACAGTCTCGGGGATGCGGATCACCTCGATCGCCCGGGCCCGGTTCGGCAGGCGGCGCAGGAAGCCGCGCTCCTCCAGGGCGGTGATCAGGCGGTGGATGCCCGATTTCGACTTGAGATCGAGGGCGTCCTTCATCTCGTCGAAGGACGGGGGGACGCCCGTCTCGCGCATTCTCTGCTGAATGAAGCGGAGCAGGTCCAACTGCTTACGCGTGAGCATGTGACACTCTCATCCCCGCGCTGCCGCGCTCCGGAAACAAATCGCGAACATGGTAAGCGTTCCGCAAGTGTTCCGCAAGCGGCTTCGAAAAAGCGGCGCACGGCCGCAGCAACCGGGGTGATAGACGGGGATGTCGCGGGTCGATCGTACGATGAGGCAGGCCCCTCCCGGAATTCGACCGGCGCGGGACTGTCCGCCGCGCCGGCCCGTCGGACGGGTGTCAGCCCCGCCCCTTGCGGCCCTTGTATTTGGGCTTCTGGCCCGGAAAGCCTTGCGTCGAGCGGCCGGTGGGGCGCTCGGCGTAGGAGAAGGGCACCTCGCGGTCGGTGCCCGGGCCCATGTCGTCGAGGTCGGGCTGGCGGATGCGGGTGCCCTCGTCGGAGGTGCCCTTGCCGCCGGGGCCGTATCCCAGGGGCTCGGGGCCGCGCCGCTTGCGCTTGGCGCCGAAGCGGCCGGCGTCGCGCTCGACGTCGGCCTGGGCCGCCATCGGGTCGTCGGCGATGGCGAGCTCGGTCGCCTGGAGACGCTTGAGCTCGTCGCGCAGGCGCGCCGCCTCCTCGAAGTCGAGGTCCGCGGCGGCCGTCCGCATCCGCTTCTCGAGGTCGGCCATCACCGCCTTGAGGTTGTGGCCGACCGTGACGGCGGACTTGGCGAGCCCCGTATCGACCTGGACGTGGTCGCGCTCGTAGACGCTCTCCAGGATGTCCGAGATGTTGCGCTTCACGCTCTGGGGCGTGATGCCGTGCTCCTCGTTGTAGGCGAGCTGCTTCTTGCGCCGGCGCTCGGTCTCGGCCATCGCCCGCTCCATCGAGCCGGTGATGTGGTCGGCGTAGAGGATGCAGCGGGCGTCCGCGTTGCGGGCGGCCCGCCCGATGGTCTGGATCAGCGAGGTCTCGGAGCGCAGGAAGCCTTCCTTGTCGGCGTCGAGGATGCCGACGAGGGCGCATTCCGGGATATCGAGGCCCTCGCGCAGGAGGTTGATGCCGATCAAGACGTCGAAGGCGCCGAGCCGCAGGTCGCGGATGATCTCGATCCGCTCCAGGGTGTCGATGTCGGAGTGCATGTAGCGCACCCGCACGCCGTTCTCGTGCAGGTACTCGGTCAGGTCCTCGGCCATGCGCTTGGTGAGCGTCGTCACCAGCGTGCGGTAGCCGGCGGCCGCCACCTCCTTGACCTCGCCAAGCAGGTCGTCGACCTGGGAGCGGGCCGGGCGCACCTCGATGACCGGGTCGACGAGGCCGGTCGGGCGGATGACCTGCTCGGCAAAGACGCCGCCGGTCTGCTCCAGCTCCCACTTCGCCGGCGTCGCCGAGACGTGGATCGATTGCGGGCGCATCGCGTCCCATTCCTCGAACCGCAGCGGACGGTTGTCGAGGCAGGAGGGCAGGCGGAAGCCGTACTCGGCCAGCGTCGCCTTGCGGCGGAAGTCGCCCCGGTACATGCCGCCGATCTGCGAGACCGTGACGTGGCTCTCGTCGGTGAAGACCAGCGCGTTGTCGGGCAGGTACTCGAACAGGGTCGGCGGCGGCTCGCCGGGCTTGCGGCCGGTGAGGTAGCGCGAATAGTTCTCGATGCCGTTGCAGGCGCCCGTGGCCTCGATCATCTCAAGGTCGAAGGTGCAGCGCTGCTCCAGGCGCTGGGCCTCGATCAAGCGGCCCATCCGGGTCAGCTCCTCGACCCGCCACTTCAGCTCGTCCTTGATGCCCTTGACCGCCTGCTGGAGGGTCGGGCGCGGCGTCACGTAGTGGCTGTTGGCGTAGACCTTGACGAACTTCAGCGTGTTGAGGGTCTTGCCGGTGAGCGGGTCGAACTCGGAGATCGCCTCGATCTCGTCGCCGAACAGGCCGATGCGCCAGCCGCGATCCTCCAAGTGGGCCGGCCACAGCTCGATCACGTCGCCGCGGACCCGGAAGGTGCCGCGGGCGAAATCGGACTGGATGCGCTTGTACTGCAGCGCCACTAGATCGGCGACGAGCTGGCGCTGCTCGATCTTCTCGCCGAGGCTGACGGTGAACGACATCGCCGTATAGGTCTCGACCGAGCCGATACCGTAGATGCACGACACCGAGGCGACGATGATGACGTCGTCGCGCTCCAGGAGCGCCCGGGTCGCCGAGTGGCGCATCCGGTCGATCTGCTCGTTGATCGACGATTCCTTCTCGATGAAGGTGTCGGAGCGCGCGACGTAGGCCTCGGGCTGGTAATAGTCGTAATACGAAACGAAGTACTCGACAGCGTTGTCGGGGAAGAAGCTCTTGAACTCGCCGTAGAGCTGCGCCGCTAGGGTCTTGTTGGGGGCGAGGATCAGGGCCGGGCGCTGGGTCTCCTCGATGACCTTGGCCATCGTGAAGGTCTTGCCCGAGCCCGTGACCCCGAGCAGCACCTGGTCGCGCTCCTGGCCCTGGACGCCCGCCACCAGCTCGGCGATGGCCCGGGGCTGGTCACCGGCCGGGGTGAATTCGGAATTCAGCCGGAACGGGACGCCGCCCTCGGATTTCTGCGGCCGCTCCGGCCGGTGCGGCCGCCACAGCTCGCCGTTCTTGAACAGCGGGTTGCCCTCGGTGAGGAGCTTGGTCAGCGCGTCGACCGTCGCCGAGACGCCCTCGGCCGCCAGCGACCCGCGCTCCTCCACCGCCTCGCCGTCCGGCTCGCGCAGGCCGAGCGCCTCGGCGAGCGCCGGCTCGACATCGGCCGCGGCGCCGTGCGCGAAGGCGGCCTGCGGCGCCTCGCCGAAACCGTCAGGCCCTGCAGCCTCCGGGCCCCGGGCGCGGCGGGCCGCCGGCTTGTCGGCAGCCTTCGCCTCCGCGGGCTTGGCCTGCGCCGCGTCCTTGCGCGGGCGGCCCCGCTTCGGCGGCTCGGGCGGCGGTGGCGGCGCGGCGGCGGGCAGGCGGTCGCGGTTCAGCGCTGGGTTCAGCAGCTCGGCGAGGAAGGGATCGAGCGGCTTCAGCTCGGGCTTCGAGGCCTTGCCGGTCGACGGACGGGGCTTCTTCGGGGCGGGCATGCGGCAGATATGGCAAGCCGCACCGGGCCCGGAAAGAGCCCGCGTCACCGCACCTTGGCGACCGCCAGAGTGCTGCCCTCGACCAGCAGGAAGCCGACGCCGGCCCGGCGCAGGGCGGCGACGGCGGCGTGGCGGCTTCTCGCCGCCGGCCCTTCGCCGCCCTCCTCCAGGCGCCGGACGGTCGAGAGCGACAGGCCGCTCGCCCCGGCGAGGTCGCCCATCGACCAGCCGAGCAGGCCGCGGGCGGCGCGCAGGTGCGGGGCCTGCACCGCCTGCTCCAGTCCCTGCCTGATCTGTCCGGTAGGTTGCACCCGCTGCCCGCCGACGCGGGAATTCACGCTGGCCCAGCACAGGATCCCCCCGCCCGGGCCGCGCACCGGGACGAAGACGCCGCGGAACCGGCCGGTCCCGCCCTCGGCGAGACACAGGTGCTGGTCGACCGTGAAGGACCGCCCGGCGACGATCATCTCCTCGAACAGCTCGCTCACGCGCCGGCGCTCGTCCGGCGCCGTCACCCTGGTCCAGTCGGCACGGAACGCTTCCTGGCTCAGGCCCGTGAGGCTGAGGAGTTCCCGCGACGCGACGCGGAACGTCTCCGAGTACGGCGAGGCGTGCTGCCAGGTCTGCGCCTGCTCGAACAGGATCCGGCGGCGCCGCTGCTCCTCGCGATGCAGGGCCGCCATGTGCTCGGGATCGGTCACGTCCATCAGCACGCCGGCGGCCGCCCGAGGTCGACCCTCAAGGGTGAAGTAGACCGTGCCGTGGCCGGACAGGACGCGAACCGACCCGTCCGGCCGGACTATCCGGAAGAAGTAGTTGGTGACGATGCCATCCCGCATCGCCTGCGCCCCGCCTTCGATGAGCGCGCGATCGTCCGGATGGACGAGGTTGAAGAACAGGTCTGTAGCCGGCCTCGCCGCGCCCGGCTCGAGACCGAGCAGGCGGAAGAGCCCGGGGGACCAGGTCTGCTCGTCGGTGGCGAAGGTCCAGGTCCAGGTGCCGGTCAAGCCATGGGCCTCGATCAGCTGGAGCCAATCGCGATCCGCGAAGGCCAGGGTCCGCTGCGGGCCGCCCGGGATGGCGCCCTCCGGTCCGAGCCCGCTCACGCGTCGACCTCCGCGGGCCGATACGGCCCGTCGATCGGCGCCGGGGCCTCGCCGGGCAGCGGCGCATCGACCCCGAGCGGGGCGGGCAGGTCCCGGTCCCAGGGCGGATCGGCGAAGCGGGCCGCCACGAACGCGACCAGGGCCCGGACCTTGGCGGGCGGATTGCGGCGCGAGGGCATCACCGCGTGCAGCGGCAGCGACGGGATCGGCCCGAGATCGAGCGCCACCAGGCTGCCGCGGCGCAGGGCGTCGGCGACCAGGAAGGTCGGCTGGTAGATCAGCCCGAGCCCGGCGGCGGCGGCGGCCACCAGGGCGTCGCCGTTCGAGGCGCGCAGCGAGCCCTCGACCGCCACGGTACCGCCCGCGAAGCGCCAGCCGTCGCTGCTGGCGAGGGTGTAGCCGAGGCAGTTATGGCCGCGTAGCTCCGCCGGGCGGCGGGGCCGGCCCCGCACCGCGAGATAGGACGGCGCCGCGCAGACGCACATCCGGCACGGGGCGAGCGCCCGGGCGACGAGGCGCGAATCGCGCAGATGGCCGATCCGGAGCGCCAGGTCCCAGCCCTCCTCGATCAGGTCGACCGGCCGGTCGTTGAGGCCGAGCTCGACGGCGAGGCCGGGATGGGCACGGGCGAACTCGGCGAGCGCCGGGGCGACCTGCAGCACGCCGAACGAGACCGGCACGTTGAGCCGCAGGGTGCCGCGCGGCTCCGCCGCCTCGGCGCCGGCCTCCGCCTCGGCCTCGTCGATCTCCGCGAGGATGCGCTCGCACGCCTCGAGGTAGCGCCGGCCGGCCTCGGTCAGGGTCAGGCGGCGGGTCGAGCGGTGCAGCAGCCGGGCGCCGAGGCGCTCCTCGAGGGTGGCGACGTGCTTGGTGACGCCGCTCTGCGACAGGCCGAGCGTCCGGGCGGCGGCCGAGAAGCTGCCGGTCGCGGCGACGCGCACGAAGGTCTGCATGGCGGTCAGCCGGTCGAGCACGGGGGCGATCTCACTCCATGGGCGTGAAGTGAACCGACGGAATGCAGCATTCCACCTTGTTTGCAACCGAGGCAGTCTACGCGGGCCGCGGGGGCGATCCCACCGGCCCGGACGCCGAGGAGAGCCCGATGACGACGCCGATCGACCCGCAGACCCGTATCGGGCACGTCCACCTGCGGGTGGCCGACCTCGACCGGGCGCTCGGCTTCTATTGCGGGGTGCTCGGCTTCACGCTGATGCAGCGCTACGGCAGGGAGGCCGCCTTCGTGTCGGCCGGCGGCTACCACCACCATATCGGGCTCAACACCTGGGACAGCGCCGGCGGGTCGCCGCCGCCGCCCGGGAGCACCGGGCTCTACCACGTCGCGATCCTCTACCCGACGCGGGCAGCGCTCGCCGACGCGCTGGCCCGCCTCGACGCCGCCGGGATCCCGCTGACCGGAGCCAGCGACCACGGCGTGAGCGAGGCGCTCTACCTCGACGACCCGGACCGCAACGGGGTGGAACTGTACCGCGACCGCCCCGAGGCGGAATGGCCGCGGGACGAGGCGGGCGCCCTGCGGATGGCGACACGCCGCCTCGACCTCGCGTCCCTGCGGGCTGAGCTTACTCGGGCGCAGATCACTCGGCCGTAGGAGCCTCGGGCGCGCGGAAATAGGGCTCGACCGGGCCCTTCAGCTTCACGGTCATCGCGTTGCCGAAGCGGTCCTTGGCGTTGCCGGCGGCGAGCCGCACCCAGCCCTCGCTCACGCAATATTCCTCGACGTTGGTCTTCTCGACGCCCTTGAAGCGCACGCCGACGCCGCGCTCGAGCAGGGCGGCGTCGTGGAACGGGCTGCGCGGGTCGGTGCTCAGGCGGTCGGGCGGGGTGTCGGACATCGGGCCGGTCTCCGGGATTCAATCGGCGCCCCAGGTAGCCGCTCCCGGCGCCGCTGCCAATCCGCCCCGGGGCGCCTTCCCGCCGTTTGGAATTTTCATAATTCGGATCAAAGTATAATTTTTGGCCGCAATGTAGAAAATCTCCAATATTTCATGATGATCTTGCCGTCGCGAATGTCTTGCTGCATGGAGGGCTTGCCGATCCCCGGCACGATCCGAGATGGAGGCCGCGATGGCGCGAGCGCTGATCCTGATTCACGGCTGTGCCGGTCTGTTCCGCGAGGGATGGCCCCCGGTCGGGCTGCCCTGGGAGCGGCTCGTCGTCCTGCTGAGCGAGGCGGAGCGCGCACGATGACCTTCCACCAGCACGAGCGCACGCGGGCCGAGGCCGAGATGCGGGCGCAATCGGCCCTGGAGCGGGCCCTGACCCTGGCCTTCTGGGACGCCCTGGAGCGGGGGCCGCTGCCGCCGATGGCCGCGCTCGAAGCCGCGGCCCGCACCGTCGGCGCGCTCTATCGCCAGATCGCTTCCCTGCACGGCCCGGCGCCGCGCTGCGGCTGCGGCTGGCAGCCCGAGCCGGACGAGGACCTGATCCGGCTCGAGGCGATGCTGGCGGCGGCCCTCGTCGAGCGGACCCGGCCGGGACTCGCCGACCTGCCGGTGCAGGGGCGGGCCTGAGGGCGGATCGCCCTCGCCCCTCGGGCCCCGACCCGTCCGCCGCGGTCCCGTCCGGCCCCGGCCTTGCCGCGGGATGGGAGAAGGGCCGGACGTCGGCAGCCGCTCAGGCCGCGCCACCGGCGAGCGGCACGGTCGCCAGCACGCCGCCGTCGAGCACCTGGTCGTCGGTGGCCCAGAGCAGCCACAGGGCCTCGACCGTGAGGCGCAGGATCGGCCGGTCCCACCAGCGCTCGATCAAATCGGCCAGGCACGCGGCCTCGGCCGGGTCGAGGTCGTCGGTCAGGGCGTGCAGGCCGACGACGTAGAGGCCGCTCGGGGGCCGGCCCACGATCCGCTGGACCGTCGCCAGCATGTCGGCGCCGTCGCGGCGCTCCGGGTAGACCCGGAGATAGAGGCGCCCGAGATTGACGTTGCCCGAGAAGAGTCCGCGCAGCTCCACCGCGACCGGGCCGAGCGCCGCCAGGGCCGCGCGCTGCCCGTCGGTGAGCGACGGCTCGGCGTCGGACCCGACCGCCAGGGAGCCGCACAGGGTGGCGTGCAGGCGGTCCGCGCGGCACGCGGCGACATCCCAGGCGATCTTTCCGGCAAGGGGAGAGGCGCGCAGCTCCCGTTCCAGCGCGGCGAAGGCCGGCGCGGCGGCAAGCGACGCCTGCGGCACCGGCAGAACCAGCGAGACGACCCGGGGATGGCGCCCGTGATCGTAATGACGGCCTTCCCGCGATGGAATCACGCGAGGGTGGCCGGGCGCCACCAGGGGCAGGTGCGCCAGGCGGTAGGATTCATCGAGGACGAGCCCGTGGCCCGGCGAGAAGACGGTGCGGCTGCGCCGATAGGCCAGGGCCTCGTCCGGGCAGAAGACCGGCCCGGCCGCCAGGATCAGTCGTCCTTCTTGCGGGCGGACTTCACGGTGGGCTTGGCCGCCGGCTTGGTCTCGGCCTTCGGAGCGGGCTTGGCCGCCGGCTTCAAATCCTGCTTGGCGTCGTGCTTGGCGGCGGGCTTCGCCGCGGCCTTGTGGCCCTTCGGCTCCGCGATCACCGCGGTGGAAGGACCGGTGGAGGCGAAGGCCGAGGCTGCGGCCGGCGCCGCACCCTTGTGGCGGGCGAGCAGCTTCGGCTGCGGCACGGTGGCGCCGGTCGCCGCGATGCTGCGGCTCGGCGCGGGCCGTTGCGGCACGGGCTTGGCCACTTTCACCCGGGCCGCGGGCCTCGCGGCGACGGGCTTCGCCGGCGCCGCCTCGTCGGTCGCCGCGATGGCGCTCTCGGCCGGGTCGCGGCCGGTCCAGACCAGCACCGGCTGCAGCGGCGCCCGCGGCGGCAGGGCGCGGTTGCGCAGGGCCGCGCTGTTCATGGTGGCGAAGGCCAAAGCCGAGGAGGGCGGCGCCCCGGCCGCCATCAGCTGGGCGTTGGCATTGTCGGCGTTGCCCCCGGCCGCCGCGGCGCTCGCGGTGAGGGCGGCGGAATCCGCATCCGTCGGCATCGGCCGGCGCTTGTCGCAGATGTAGGGCCGCATGTCGGGCGGGGTGGCGATCGACGAGGCCGGCAGCTCGGCGAGGGTCTGGCCGCCGAAGCTGAAGCCCGACTGGCCGAAGCCGTAATCGAACAGGTCGGCGGCCTTCAGGTCGCGCTCGCGGGCGCTCGACTGGCCCATCACTACCGTGAGGATGCGCCGGCCGTTGCGGTTGGCGCTCGCCACCACGTTGAAGCCGCCCGAGCAGATGAAGCCGGTCTTCATCCCGTCGACGCCGGCATAGCGGCCGAGCAGGCCGTTGTGGTTCGGCATCACGGCGCGGCCGAACTGGATCGCCGAGATCGAGAAGAGGTCGCGGTTCTCGGGAAAGTCGCGCAGCAGCGCCCGGCCGAGCACCGCCATGTCGCGGGCCGAGGTCCATTGCCGCGGGTCGGGCAGGCCGTTGGGGTTGGTCCAGCGGCTGTCGCGCATGCCGAGGCGCTGCGCGGTCTCGTTCATCTGCGCGGCGAAGCCGTCGATCGAGCCGCCGAGATTCTCGCCGATCGCCCAGGCGACGTCGTTGGCCGACTTCACCATGATGATCTTGAGCGCGTTGTCGAGGGTGAGCTGCGTGCCGGGCTTGAAGCCCATCTTGGAGGGCGGCTCGGCCGCCGCGGCCTCCGAGATGGTGAGCAGCTGGTCCATCGAGGCGCGGCCCTGGCGCACCATGTCGAGGGCGACGTAGGTCGTCATCAGCTTGGTGATCGAGGCCGGGAACCACGGATCGGTGGCGCCCTGGCTGTAGATCACCTTGCCGGAATCGACGTCCACGACCAGCATCGGCGCGGTGACCGCCCCCGCCGTTCCGGCAGCCAGAAGAGCACCGAGGCCGAGGAGGCGTCCGGCGAGGCGCGGCAGCAGCGCAGCGTTGAACATTCCGATGGATTCCCGTCGTACCGGTGCCGCCCCGCGGCGCGCCCCGCGACCGTCCGGCCCCTTGCTCCGGGCCGTCCGATCGCGCCGCCCCGGGCACCGCACGGCGGACCGGCCATGATTGTAGGGCAGCGGCGAAGCTTTTGACAGCGCCGCGCGATGCGCCCATGAACCCGACATCCATGGCGGGAGGATGGCGGCCCGCCCCTCCCCCGGCCGCGCACAGGCCCGTCCACAGGCGGGGGACGCGCGCACCGGCCCTGCGCCGGGCACCCTTGCGGGCGCGGGCCGCATCTGACACGCCGGGGCGACCGTCTCGATCCACAGGGGAGCACCGCGCGACGCCGCAAGGCGGCGCCCGACGACCGACATCATGAGCTACGCCGTCAAGGAGATCTTCCACACCCTCCAGGGCGAGGGCGCCCAGGCCGGGCGCGCCTCGGTGTTCTGCCGCTTTTCCGGCTGCAACCTGTGGAGCGGCCGCGAGGCCGACCGGGCGCAAGCCGCCTGCCGGTTCTGCGACACCGACTTCGTCGGCACCGACGGCGTCGGCGGCGGCCGCTTCCCCGACGCGGAGGCCCTGGCCGAGGCGATCGAGCGGACCTGGAACGGGGCGCGCGGCCGGCGCTACGTGGTGTTCACCGGCGGCGAGCCGCTGCTCCAGCTCGACGACGCCCTGCTGGCCGCCGTCCATGCCCGCGGCTTCGAGGTCGCGGTGGAGACGAACGGCACGCAAGCCGCCCCGGCGGGGATCGACTGGATCTGCGTCAGCCCCAAGGCCGGCGCACCCCTGCGCCTCACCGGCGGCCACGAGCTGAAGCTCGTCTACCCGCAGGCCGGCCTCGACCCGGACGCGCTCGCCGAGCTCGACTTCCGCCATCATTGGCTCCAGCCGATGGACGGGCCCGACCGGATCGCCAACACCCAGGCCGCGGTGGCCCATTGCCTGCGCGACGCCCGCTGGCGCCTCAGCCTGCAGACCCACAAGCTGATCGAGATCCCGTAGCCGCCGCACGGGCCCGCACGGGTTCGCCCGCCGGCCCCATCGGTGCTAAGGGGCCGCCCAACTCCATATCCAGAACAGACGACCGATGAAGATCACCCAGGCCTTCACGTTTGAGGCGGCCCACCGGCTGCCGAACGTGCCCGCGACCCATCGCTGCCACCGCATGCATGGCCATTCCTACCGGGTCGAGCTGACCCTCGACGGGCCGGTCGACCCCGAGACCGGCTGGGTCGTCGACTTCTTCGACGTCGAGGCCGCCTTCGGGCCGGTGCTCGAGCGGCTCGACCATTACTGCCTCAACGAGGTGCCGGGCCTCGAGAACCCGACCGCCGAGCACATCGCGGTCTGGATCTGGGAGAAGACCCGGCCGGCCCTGCCGCTCCTGTCCTCGGTCAAGGTGTTCGAGACGCCGATGTCGTGGGCGGAATATACCGGGGCGTGACACGGAGTGCCTGTTCCAGCGCACATGTCAGTCGGCGATCCGGAAAGCAGGCGCTCCTATCCTCTCACCTCATCCTGAGGTGTTGGCGATCGCAGATCGCACGCGATCGAAGATCGACTGACCTCGAAGGAGGGCTCCAGGGATCACGACGACATCTGAAGCCCCCCTTCGAGGCTCCCGTTGGTCGCACCTCGGGATGAGGTGAGAGAACAGGGTCACTCTGCCGTGTTCACACAGCCGACCGAAAAGCCCGCTCGCACAGGCTCCGACGAGGTGGAGCATCAGCAGCGGCTTGCCGACATCGTCCGGGCCGATCCCGACCTGATGGCGCTCCTGGCGAAGGCCCGCGACCTCGCCCTGCCGCAATGGCGCCTCGTCGCCGGCTGCCTGTACCAGACGGTCTGGAACGCTCTGACCGGGCGGCCGCGCGGGCACGGCATCCGCGACTACGACCTGATCTACTTCGACGATGCCGACCTGTCCTGGGAAGCCGAGGACGCAGTCCTGCGACGCGCGGCCCCTTCTCTCGCGGGTGGCGTCGGCCCGGTCGAGATCCGCAACCAGGCCCGGGTCCATCTCTGGTTCGAGCGCCGCTTCGGCAGCCCCTACCCTCCCCTGCCGAGCGCCGATGCGGCCTTGTCCCGCTACGCGGCGGTCGTCCACGCGGTCGGGGTGCGGTTCGAGCCGGACGACGCGCTCTCGATCGTCGCGCCGTTCGGCCTCGCCGACCTGTTCGGAATGGTCCTGCGCCCCAACCCCGCCATCGCCAACGGGCCGGCCTACGCCGCCAAGGCGGAACGGGCACGGGCGCTCTGGCCCGAGATCACGGTGCTGCCGTGGCCTGGAGCGGCCGCCCCGGCTGTCAAGTGCGCGGGAGACACGGCGGCGGTTTCCACCGGACTGTCCCCCGGGCCCTCCCCGTTCTCGACAAGTCGTTGAGCCGGTAGGGATCTTTTGGCGCTCGCAACGTCGCTTCAACGAAACGGTCACGATTCCAGCACCTTGCCGCCGGACAGGCTGTGGATCGGGTGGGGGTGGCTGCAGGGTGTAACGATCGGTTCACCCTGCGGTCGATCGTTCCTGTTGCGAGGCGTCACCAGGACAGCCTAGTTTTTGGCCCATGCCCGCCCTTCGCGCGGGTCTCGTCCCGCTCTGAGATGATCGACCGGACCGGCTTCCGGGCACGACGCGCCCGGGCGTCGCCGTGGGCTGCCGCCAACCCTTGGCGCCGCCTCGCGGATTTCGGGGTCCCCGGTCCTTAAGAGAAACGAGACCAGTTGTTGATAGACCGGGGTGAACCACGGGAAAAAGGCACGGGAGCCGTTGACTCCCTCGGCCCTTCGACCCGGCCGCCGGGCCCCTCGTCCGGGGTGCGGCAAGCGTATCTGCGTACGGACCGGGTCGCGGGCAACCGCGGACGGGCCGAGAAGGGACCAGTCATGCGTGTGGACGGCAGCTTGGCGGAAGGAGTCGGCTCCGGCCGTGGCGGCAACGGCGACGACGGCCGCACCAGCGGCACCGCCGACATCGCGGGAGCCTGGCAGCGGGTGAAGCGCCGCCTGCGGGCGGAGCTCGGCGAGGACGTGTTCGCGAGCTGGTTCGCCCGGCTCGAGCTTCAGGACGTGTCCGGCGGCGTCGCCCGCCTCACCGTGCCGACCCGGTTCCTGAAGAGCTGGATCGAGTCGCACTACATCGACCGGGTGCTCGCCACCTTCCGCAGCGAGGCCGACGGCATCGAGAGCCTGGAGGTCGGGGTGCGCGGCGCCATGGCCCCGGCCCGGCCGGGCGCCGCCGCGGCGGCCAAGCCCGCCCCGGCCCCGCGCCCGGCGGCCTCCGCCGGCCTGGTCGCCGAGCTGCCCGAGCCCGAGCGCCAGGCCCGCGGTGCCGCCCCGGAGGGCGATCTCGGCGGTGCGCCGCTCGACGCGCGCCTGACCTTCGAGAGCTTCGTGGTCGGCCGCTCGAACGCCCTGGCGCACGCCGCCGCCGAGCGGGTCGCGCGCCACGACGGGGGCCCCGCGCTCTACAACCCGCTCTACTTCCATGCCGGCGTGGGCCTGGGGAAGACCCACCTCCTGCACGGCATCGGCCACTCGGTGAAGAATGCCGGGCGGCGGGTGATCTACCTCACCGCCGACCGCTTCATGTACGGCTTCGTCAACGCGCTGAAGACCCAGAGCGCGCTGGCCTTCAAGGAGAAGCTGCGGGCGATCGACGTCCTGATCCTCGACGACGTGCAGTTCATCCAGGGCCGCTCGATCCAGGCGGAGTTCGGCCACACCCTCAACGCCCTCATCGATGCCGGGCGCCAGGTGGTGGTGGCGGCCGACCGGCCGCCGACGGAGCTGGAGGCCCTCGACGAGCGCGTCCGCTCGCGCCTCGCCGGTGGCCTCGTGGTCGAGATCGGCACCCTCGACGAGGCCCTGCGCGCCTCGATCCTGCAGTCGCGCCTGGAGGCCGTGCGGGCTTCGCACCCCGCCTTCGAGGTGGGTCCCGCAGTCGCCGAGTACGTGGCGAAGGCGATCACCGCCAACGGCCGCGACCTTGAAGGCGCGGTCAACCGGCTGCTCGCCCACGCGACGCTGACCGGAGCACCCGTCACCCTCGACACCGCCGAGACGGCGATCCGCGACCTCGTGAAGAACCGCGAGCCGAAGCGGGTCAAGATCGAGGACATCCAGAAGCTGGTGGCGAGCCGCTACAACGTCTCGCGCTCCGACATCCTCTCCGAGCGCCGCACCGCCGCGGTGGTCAAGCCGCGCCAGATCGCCATGTACCTCTCGAAGGTGCTGACGCTGCGCTCCCTGCCGGAGATCGGCCGGCGCTTCGGCGGGCGCGACCACACCACGGTGCTCCACGCCGTGCGCAAGATCGAGAAGGCGATCGGCGAGGACACGGCGCTGTGCGACGAGGTCGAGCTCCTGAAGCGCATGCTCCAGGATTGAGGCTCCGGAACCGATGGCCGCGCGCGGGGGAGGCTCGTGGATGAGCCTCCCCCGCCGGCTTGCCTTCGGGGAGCGCCTTCGCCAAAGTTCCCGTCCCGTGCGTGCACGGGGCAACGAGTGCGGTTGCCGGCCTTGAACGGTCGGTCGTTCGAGACACGGATCACCCTGATGAAAGTCACCGTCGAGCGCGCGGCCCTTCTTCGGTCGCTCGGCCACGTGCACCGCGTCGTGGAGCGGCGCAACACGATCCCGATCCTGTCGAACGTGCTGCTGCGCTCGGGGCCGGACGGCCTCCAGCTGAAGGCCACCGACCTCGACATCGAGGTGACCGAGACGATCCCCGCCGACGTGGTCGACGGCGGCGCCATCACGGTGCCGGCCCACGTCATCTACGACATCGTGCGCAAACTGCCCGACGGCGCCCAGGTCTCGCTCGAGACCAGCGGCGAGACCGGCCAGATGCTGATCCGCTCGGGCCGCTCGCGCTTCACCCTCGGCGCCCTGCCGGAGGGCGATTTTCCCGACCTCGCCGCCGGCGAGCTGCCGCACCGCTTCGAATTGCCGGCCGCCGACCTCAAGCGCCTGATCGACAAGACCCAGTTCGCGATCTCCACCGAGGAGACGCGCTACTACCTCAACGGCATCTTCTTCCACACCATCGACGCCGAGGGCTCGCTCAAGCTGCGGGCGGTCGCCACCGACGGCCACCGCCTCGCCCGCGTCCAGATGGAGGCGCCGGAGGGCAGCGGCGGCATGCCGGGCATCATCGTGCCGCGCAAGGCCGTGGCCGAGATCCAGAAGCTCGTCGAGGATGGCGGCGAGACCGTCGGCGTCGAGATCTCGTCGGCCAAGGTGCGGTTCAGCTTCTCGTCCGGCGTCACCCTGATCTCGAAGCTCATCGACGGCACCTTCCCGGACTACGCCCGCGTCATCCCGACCGGCAACGACAAGCGCCTGACGGTCGAGCGCGACCAGTTCGCCAAGGCGGTCGACCGCGTCTCGACCATCTCGTCCGAGCGCGGCCGCGCGGTGAAGCTCGCCATGACCGACGGGCGCCTGTCGCTCTCGGTCAACAACCCGGATTCGGGCTCGGCGACCGAGGAGCTGGACGTCGACTACGAGTCCGGTCCCCTCGATATCGGCTTCAACGCCCGCTACCTCCTCGACATCACCGCCCAGCTCGACGGCGACACGGCGCTGTTCCGCCTCGCCGATCCGGGCTCGCCGACGGTGATCCAGGACCGCGAGGGGGCGCCCGCGCTCTACGTGCTGATGCCGATGCGGGTGTGAGGGCGGGATTGCGCGCTCTCGGAGGTTCGAAATGCCGGGCAGCGCCAGCCTTTCCCACCCACGACCCCATCCTGAGGTGTCAGTCGATTGAAATCGACTGACCTCGAAGGAGGGCTCCAGACGTCTCTGTGATCCCTGAAGCCCTCCTTCGAGGCCTCCGCTTCACTCCGGCACCTCAGGATGAGGTGGCGGATGGGATAAGGCTTGCCGAAAAACGAGCGTGGTCCCGAGCGCCTGCGCCGACCTGTGATATGGCCCGGGGATGACCGAGCCCGACCCCTTGCGCGTCACCCGTCTGATCGCCCGCGACTTCCGCAACCACGCCGATCTCGACCTCGCGGTCGGTCGCCACTTCGTCGCGCTGGTGGGGGAGAACGGGGCCGGCAAGACCAACATCCTGGAAGCCCTGTCGCTGTTCGCCCCCGGCCGGGGCCTGCGCCGGGCCGATTTCGCCGGGATGGCGCGCGAGGGCGGGGCCGGCGGCTTCGCGGTCTCGCTCACGCTGGAGGGGCCGAACGGCGACCACCGCATCGGCACCGCCTGGGAGCCGCCGCGGGGCCGCGACGAGCGCGGCGGCCGGCTCTGCCGCATCGACGGGGCCACCGCCCCCTCCCCCACGGCGTTCGCCGAGCAGGTGCGGGTGGTCTGGCTCACCCCCGATCTCGACGCCTTGTTCCGCGGGCCGGCCGGCGACCGGCGCCGCTTCCTCGACCGGCTGGTGCTCGCCGTCGATGCCGGCCACGGCGCCCGGGTGAGCGCGATGGAGCGGGCGTTGCGCTCGCGCAACCGCCTGCTGGAGGAGCGGCCCGACGACGGGCCGTGGCTCGAGGCGATCGAGCGCGAGGTGGCGGAACTCGCGGTCGCCGTGGCGCTCGCCCGCCGCGAGACGGTGGAACGCCTCGACAGCCTGATCCTGTCCACCCGCGACGAGGCCTCGCCCTTCCCCTGGGCCGGGGTGCGGCTCGAGGGCGATATCGACGACCTCGTGGCTGTGTGGCCGGCGGTCGATGCCGAGGACCGGTACCGCGCCACCTTGCGCCAAAACCGCTTTCGCGACCGCGCCGCTGGCCGGACGCTGGCCGGCCCCCAGGCCTCCGACCTCGTGGTCCGCCACGGCCCCAAGGACGTGCCCGCCGCCACCGCCTCGACCGGCGAGCAGAAGGCGCTGCTGATCGGCCTGGTACTGGCCCATGCCCGCCTCGTCACCGGGATGAGCGGGCTCAGCCCCCTGGTCCTTCTCGACGAGGTCGCCGCCCATCTCGATCCCCGCCGCCGCGCCGGTCTGTTCGACGCGCTGGAGGCCCTGCCGGGCCAGGTCTGGATGACCGGGGCCGATCCGGTGCTGTTCGGGGAGTTGGGCGAACGGGCGGATATGGTGCAGGTGGCGGAGGGGAGCGTGCGGGTTTGAACGGCCTCAGAGCGTCGGCGGCAGCGCCGTCCGGCTGAAGTCGTTGCCGACGAACAGCAGCGGCAGGCCGCGGACGGCCGCGCATGCGTAAGCGAAGCAGTCGCCGAGATTGAGCCGCGCGGGATGGCCCCGCCCTTTGCCGTAGCGGGCGTAAGCCAAGAGGGCGCCATTGACCTCGGCCTCCGCGACGGCAACGAGCCCGATGCGGCCGATCGTCATGAACCCCCTCACCTGCCGGTCGGCATCCTCGACGGACAGGCCGGCCTCGCGGCTGATCGCCGTGACGGCTTCGAAGACCGCGAGGGTCGAGGTGACCGGATCTGACGCCGCGTCGATCTGATTGGTCAGATCGGTCGCTCCGGTCTCCTTGAGCAGGATCGCGACGATCGCCGAGGCATCGACGAACATCAGGGTTCGCCGTTCAGATCGTCGAAGAAGGCCTTGTCCGCCTTCAGCCCGGTGCGCGGGAACGACGCGATATAATCCTGGATCGGCTTGATGCGCTCGACGAGCGGCACGGATTCCTCGCGGCGGGCGATCTCGGCAGCCAGCGCCAGGCGAACCGCTTCCGTCTTGCTCACGCCGGCCATCGTCGCCAATTTGTCAGCCAGCTGATTCACCTCCTGGCTGCGGATGTTGAGCGACATGGGACGCGATCCTGTGTAGACACCGTCGCCAGCATGTCTACACGCCTCGCGCCCCGTCGCAAGGCCGCGCAGAGCGATCGAACCCCATGACAGACCGCCTCGACGAGGCCCGCGCCGCCCTTCGCAAAACCTTCGGCTACGAGGATTTCCGTCCCGGCCAGGCCGAGGTGATCGGCGCCGTGCTCGACGGGCGCGACGTGTTCGCGGTGATGCCGACGGGCTCGGGCAAATCGATGACCTACCAGCTCCCCGCCCTGGTAGAAGAGTCGCTGACCGTCGTCGTCTCGCCGCTGATCGCGCTGATGCACGATCAGGTGAAGCAGATGGAGGCCTTCGGCATCGCGGCCGGCACCCTCAACTCGTCGGTGTCGGAATCGAGCGCCCGCGAGACCTGGCGCGGCATCCGCCAGGGCAGCTTGCGCCTGCTCTTCGTCTCGCCCGAGCGGCTCCTGATGGACGGCCTGATCGAGGCGCTGCAGGGTGCGGGCGTGCGCCGGCTCGCCGTCGACGAGGCCCACTGCGTGTCGCAATGGGGCCACGACTTCCGGCCCGAATATCGCGACCTCGCGCGCGCGCGCGAGGCACTGGGCGACGTGCAGACCGTGGCGCTGACCGCGACGGCGGACGCCGCGACCCGGGCCGACATCTCCGAGCGGCTGTTTCCCCGCGGGCGCAAGCCCGAACTCTTCGTCCATTCCTTCGACCGGCCGAACATCCGCCTGACCTTCGCGCCGAAGGAGCACCCGACCCGCCAGCTCTCGCGGTTCCTGCGCCCGCGCAAGGCCGAGAGCGGCATCATCTACTGCTCGTCGCGCAAGCGCACCGAGCAGATCGCCGAGATCCTGCAGCAGGACGGCTTCAACGCGCTCGCCTACCATGCCGGCCTGGAGCAGAGCGTGCGGATGCGCAACCAGGACACCTTCCTGCAGGAGGACGGCGTCGTGGTGGTGGCGACCATCGCCTTCGGCATGGGCATCAACAAGCCGGACGTGCGCTACGTCTGCCACGCCGACATGCCCTCGACGATCGAGAGCTACTACCAGGAGATCGGCCGCGCCGGCCGCGACGGGCTGCCGGCCGACACGCTCACGCTCTACGGCCTCGACGACATGGCGCTCCGCCGTCGCCAGATCGACGAGAAGGAGGTGCCGGACGACCGCCGCCGAGTCGAGCGCCGCAAGCTCGAGGCGATGATCGGCCTGTGCGAGGGCGCGACCTGCCGGCGCCAGTCGCTGCTCGGCTATTTCGGCGAGCAGAGCGAGCGATGCGGCCGCTGCGACCTGTGCCGCGGCGGCGTCTCGCTCATCGACGGCACGGTGGCGGCCCAGAAGGTTCTTTCCGCGGTGGTGCGCACCGGCCAGCGCTTCGGCGCCGCCTATATCTGCGACCTCGTCCACGGCAAGGAGAGCGAGCAGATCCGCCGCAACGGCCACGTCCAGCTCAAGACCTTCGGGGTCGGCTCCGACAAGCCGGTGGCCGCCTGGCGGGCGATCCTGCGCCAGCTCTTCGCCGCGGGCGCGGTTGCCGAGAACGGCGACGGCTACGGCGGTCTCTCGCTCACCGACAAGGGCGAGGCGATCCTGTTCGGCCGCGAGCCGGTGCAGCTGCGTCCCGATCCCGAACCGAAAGCCCCGAAAGAGCGCCGCCGCGCGACCCAGGACGACGACACGCTCGGCCTCTCGGACACCGACGAGGCGCTGTTCCAGCACCTGCGCGGCCTGCGCGCGACGCTCGCCCGCCAGGAGGGCGTCGCCGCCTACATGATCTTTCCCGATCGCACCCTGATCGAGATGGCGCGCGCCAAGCCCGTCGACCTCTGGGCGCTACGCTCGGTCCACGGGGTGGGCGAGCGCAAGCGGGATGCCTATGGGCAGCCTTTCGTGGAGGCTGTGGCGGAGTTCCTGGCGGATGCGGCGAAGCGGGCGGGGTGAGCGGGGTCTCTCACGCAAAGCCCTTCAGACCGCGTATCCCCGCACCCTGTCGATCCCAAAGGATGTGTCGCATAGCCTCTGTGGCGTAAGGTCGATGCGCTTGGTGGTCGGCGGACTCTCCCGTCCGCTTAGCCATGTTGTCCGCCACCCTGAGCCCGATAGGCAGAACGACCGCATAGGGTGGGCAGAGATGTCTACCCGCCCGCACTCCGTCGGCCGCGCGGACCCGTGAAGGCTGGCGTGTTGTCGTGGTTTTCATCGAGGAGCTTGCGCCAGCGGGTCAGGCGCTCGGGGTTGACCGTCCCGTCGGCGACGGCGGCCTGCACGGCGCAGCCGGGTTCGTGCGCGTGCGTGCAGTCGCGGAACCGGCACGAGTGTGCGAGTTCGGTGATCTCGGCAAACAGCGTTGCGATCCCTTCCGTCGCGCCGCTGACGTGCAGCGTTCGCATTCCCGGTGTATCGATCACCCAGCCGCCCCCCGCGATGGCGTGCAGAGATCGCGCCGTCGTGGTGTGGCGTCCCTTGGCGTCGTGTTCGCGAATGCCTCCGGTTTCCTGGGGACGCGCTTGTCCCGGGCCGGCGAGCGTGTTCACCAGGGTCGACTTGCCGACACCGGAAGAGCCGACCAGCGCCACGGTCTGGCCCACCCCGCACCACGAGGCCAAGGTGCGGGCAGCCTCCGGAAGCCGGGGATTGACGGTCACGACGTCGAGCCCGCGCTGCAACTCGGCCGCCTGACGGTGGTAGACGTCAGCATCGGCCGCCATGTCGGCCTTGGTGAGCAGTATCACCGGATTCGTGCCGCCCTGGTTGGCGAGAGCCAGATAGCGCTCGAGTCGGGCCTGATTGAAGTCGGCGTTGCAGGAGGTGACGATGAACAGCGTATCGACGTTGGCTGCGGCCGGCTGCAGGGTTCGGCTGCCTTCGACGCGCCGCTCCAGGACCGTCCTGCGGGTCAGGCGTCGGTGAAGCATCCGGGTCCGGGGATCAACCAGGACCCAATCGCCCACGGCGAAATCACCGGTATTCGTATGAACGGGTAGCGTCAGCTCGACTGACCCCGCCTCCGACAGGGCGCTCAGGCGTGAGCGGTGAACCATGGCGATCCGCACGGGAGCGAGTTCGGCTTCGTGCGGCTCACGCTGCTCCTCGAAGAAGGTGAGCCAACCCAGGCTCGCAAGCGGCGCAGGCGGGAGGGAATGGGGAAGATCGGTCACCCGGCGACACATGGCATGACCTCGGTCCGGTGACCAGCCGCTCGCAACGGCCCGCCTCATCCTGCCCCTGCGAAGCGCTTGGCGAGGATCATGGCTGCGGCGAGGACGAAGACGGCGAGCGCGGACGATCTGGCGTTTTCGTCATCGCGGGCGAGCCTGCGGCACCAACCTACCTGCCGCTGGGACGATCGACGAGGAACCGCAAGTCCCCCCTTCGACGGGAGAGGAAGAACGCATCCGCCTCATAAGGCTCAGTGTGGCGTGATCGCCATCGTCGGCCGCTCCTGCCGTCCCCGAAAATCTCGCAAGGTCGCGCTCAAGCGCTCCCGCAGCGCCGCCTCCGACAGCGGCCCCGTCACGACAAGACTCGCCACCACCTCCGGATGCTTGAGCCGCTGCTTCGGCGTGCGGGCATGGTTCGCCACCCGCACCTGCCCCTCGGCACCGGGCAGGCCGAAGTAGAAGCTCTCGCCCCGCGTCCCCTGCCCGACCTCCGAAAAACCCTCCGCCAGGAGGAGCGCCCGGGCGCGGTCGATCGCCGCCGCCGGCGTCACGGCCGCCAGCCCGCCTCGTCCTCCTCGCCGCCGTCCTCGGTCTCGCGATACGGCCCGTCGGTCGCCTCCGCGCCGCGATAGCCGGTCGCCAGCACGTAGAGCTCGCTCGAATCGGCCCGGCTCGCCGCCGGCTTGACGTGGCGCACGTTCGAAAAATCGCGCTTGAGGTCGGTGAGAAGCCCGCCCTCGGTGCCGCCCTGCAGCACCTTGGCGAGGTAGGTGCCGCCCGGCGCCAGGATCTCGCGGGCAAACGCCAAGGCGGTCTCGGCGAGCCCCATGATGCGCAGGTGGTCGGTCTTCTTGTGGCCGGTGGCGTTGGCGGCCATGTCGGACATCACGACGTCCGCCGGCCCGCCCAGCATTTCGGTGAGGAGACCCGGCGCGGTCGGATCGAGGAAGTCGAGGGTGACGAAGTCGACCCCGGGCATCGGCTCGATCTCGAGGAGATCGATGCCGACCACCCGGCCCCGCGGCGCCGACGCGCCGGGATGACTGCCGACCTTGGCGGCCGCCACCTGCGACCAGCCGCCCGGCGCCGCACCGAGATCGACCACGCGCTGGCCGGGCTTGAGCAGCCGGAAGCGCTCGTCGATCTCGGTGAGCTTGAAAGCCGCGCGCGAGCGGTAGCCCTCGCGCTTGGCGCGGGCCACGTAGGGGTCGTTGAGCTGGCGCTCGAGCCAGAGCTTGGAGGAGACCGTGCGCCCGCGCCCGGTCTTGACCCGCTGCTTCAGGTCGCCCCGGAGGCCGCCGCCGCGACGATCGCTCATATCCCGTGACCTTCGATGATCGAAAAAAATCGTTCTAGAGCATTTTTCGACGAAGTAGATACCGGTTCGTCGGAGAAAATGCGGCAAAATCAAACACCTAGAGCGCTTCGCGATCACGGAGCGATCGTGAGGCGCACGAGGTCAATGACGCTCCGGGCCCGCGGGCGCAAGCCCGCTTCTCCGAGGAGTCCTGCGCGAGCAAGCCCGGAGGCCGTCAGCTCGGCCGCCCTCCCCGGCGCCACACCCCGTCCTCGCGCATCATGTTCATCAAGAGACCCTCGCGCAGGCCGCGATCGGCGATGCGCAGGCGCTCGGACGGGAAGGCCCGGCGGATCGCCTCCAGGATGGCGCAGCCGGCCAGCACTAGATCGGCCCGGTCGCGGCCGATGCAGGGATTCTGCGCCCGGTCCGACAGGCGGGTCGAGAGCAGGCCGTCGATGGCGTCGGTGACCTCGCGGTCGCGCATCCATAACCCGTCGATCCGGCGCCGGTCGTAGCGCGGCAGGCGCAGGTGGGTGGCGGCGAGCGTCGTCACCGTGCCGGAGGTGCCGAGCAGGTGGAAGTTCGGCGCGTGGGCCGCCGCGCCGGCGATCAGCGCGAACTTGGTCAGGCGGTCGGCGACCTCCTCGACCATGCCCTCGAAGACCGGGCGGGTCACGTCGGCCCCGCCGTAGCGCTCGGCCAGGGTGACGACGCCGACGGGCAGCGAATCCCAGGCGCGGATGCGCAAGGTGGGGTCGGCGCTGCGGGCGAGCGCGGCCGAACCGTCGAGCCAGATGATCTCGGTCGAGCCGCCGCCGATATCGAAGATCACCACCGATTCGGCGTGCCGGTCGGCGAGCGCCGCGCAGCCGGTGACCGCGAGATAGGCTTCCGTGCGCCGGTCCACCACCTCGAGGTCGAGCCCGACCTCGCGGTGGACCCGGTCGACGAAGGCCGCGCCGTTGACGGCGAGGCGGCAGGCCTCGGTGGCGATCGACTTCGACCGCACCACCCCGCGGCTGCGCATCTTGCCGAGGCAGACCGCGAGCGCGTCGACCGTGCGCTCGACGGCGTCGTCGCTGAGCCGGTCCGTGGTCCCCAGGCCCTCGCCGAGGCGCACGATGCGCGAGAACGCGTCGATCACCCGGAACCCGTAGGGCGCCGGCTCGGCGATCAAGAGCCGGCAGTTGTTGGTGCCGAGATCGAGCGCCGCATAGGCGCGCCGGTCCGGACGACGTGGGGGGTCGACCCCCGCCGGATCCGGCGGAGGCGCGGTCGCGCGCGCTGTCTCGGCATACTCCGCGGCGCGCGCCGGCACGGAGACGGCCGTCTCATCCCTCATCGGCGATGCCGATATCCTTCACCTCCGACCCTGGCGGGACGGATTAAGCCCATCACATGAGACAAGCTTACGTGGCTCCGGGCCGAACGCAAAGCCGCGATCGTGCCGCGCCGCGCGCCGATGCACCGGGACGACGCGGCTCCGACCAAGCACAGCCGTCGATCGACGACCGGGATTCGTCGGTCAATCGACCGCCGACCCGGTCAGCTCGGCCTGCGTGAAGCGCTGCTGCTCCTCCATCACCAGCCCGGCGAGCTCGCGCTTCAGCGCGTTGAACTCGGCCGAGGCGGTGTCGCGCGGGCGGGCGAGCGGCACGATCAGGTCGCGCTTCATCCGGCCCGGGCGGTAGGTGAGCACGACGATGCGGTCGGCGAGGTAGATCGCCTCCTCGATCGAGTGGGTCACGAACACGATGGTCTTGCGGTACTCGGCCCAGATCCGCAGCAGCTCGTCCTGGAGCGTGCGCCGGGTCAGTGCGTCGAGGGCGCCGAACGGCTCGTCCATCAGCATCACCGGCGGGTCGAGGGCCAGGATGCGGGCGATGGCGACGCGCTGGCGCATGCCGCCCGACAGGTCCTTGGGAAACCGCCCGAGGAAGTCCGACAGGCCGAGCTTCTGGGCGATGCGGGCGACCACCGCGTCGGCCTCGGACCGGGCGACGCCCTTGATGTCGAGGCCGAAGCGGATGTTCTGCTCGACCGTCATCCACGGAAACAGGGCGTATTCCTGGAAGACCATGCCCCGCTCGGGGCCCGGATCGACGACCGGGCGCCCGTTCATCCGGATCGACCCGCCGGTGAGGGGCGAGAACCCCGCGATGGCGTTGAGCAGGGTGGACTTGCCGCAGCCGGACGGCCCGAGCAGGCAGACGAACTGCCCGCCCGGGATCGCCGCGGACACGCCGTCGAGCGCCACCACGGCGCCCTCGCCGGTGCCGAACACCTTCGAGGCGTTCTCGATAACGATCTCGGCGGCGCCCGGGCCGGGGCGGGCGGCGGGCTCGGCGCGGCGGAGCGGGGCCGTCGCGGTCTTTGCTTGCGCGGTCATGGTCAGCGCTCCAGGCCGCGATGCCAGCGCAGCAGGTGGTCGTTGAGGCGCGACATCGCGCCGTCGATGACGAGGCCGAGGATGCCGATCGTCAGCATGCCGCCGATGATCTTGTCCGACCACATGTACTCGCGCGCCTCCAGGATCCGGTAGCCGAGCCCGTCCGAGACCGCGATCATCTCGGCGACGATCACCACGATGAAGGCGGTGCCGATGCCGATGCGCATGCCGGCGAGCACGAAGGGGCTCGCCGCCGGCAGGATCACCCGCCGGAACATCGTCCAGGAATTGGCCCCCAGGTTGCGGGCCGCCCGGATATAGATCGAATCGACCTGCCGCACGCCCGCCACCGTGTTGACGAGGACCGGAAAGAAGGTACCGAGCGCGATCAGGAACAGGGCCGGCGGGTTGCCGAGCCCGAACCACACGATGGCGAGCGGGATGTAGGCGATCGGCGGGATCGGCCGCAGGATCTGCAGGAGCGGATTGACGAGGGCGTAGAGCCGGTCGCTCGTGCCCATCAGGAGCCCGACCGGCAGCGCGAGGCCGACGCCGATGGCAAAGCCCGCGATGACGCGGCCCAGGCTCGCCACCGCGTCGTGCGGCAGCTCGCCGGAGAAGAGCCAGGCGGCGTAGCTCTGGGTCGCGGGGTCGTAGGGCAGGGCCGGCACGAGGCTGGCGATCCAGCGCGAGGCCACCGCGCTCGGCGGCGGCAGCACCACGGCGGAGAAGAGGCCGGCGCGGCTGGCGGCCTCCCACAGGATCAGGAGCCCGACCGGCAGCAGGGCGCCGCGGAAGGCGGAGAGACGATTCACGATGACGGCTCAGTTCGTTTTGGCGCCGAGTTCGGCCTTTGCCTTTTCGAGCAGGTCGAGCTTGACCCACTCGGCGTCTCCCTTCGGCGGGTTGACCATCTTGCCGAGCCCGTACTTGTGCATCAGGTCGGCCGTGACCTGCATGTGGCCGGCCGGCATGTCGTAGGTGTAATCCGCGTTCTCCATCGAATCGCGAAAATCCTTGCTGCTGAGCTGGCCCTTGAACACCGTTTCGCGGACGTACTTCTCGGCGAGATCCGGCTTCTCGATGAACGTCTTGGTCGCCTCGACGAACAGCTTGAGAACCCGGGCGGCGATCTCGGGCTTCTCGGTATACATCTTCTCGGTCATGACGAGCGGGCGGTAGGGCACGCCGACCGGGGTGTCGTAGGGCTTGACGATCTCGTAGCCCCAGCCGTTCGAGATGGCTTGCGTCGATTGCGGCTCGCTCTGGCAGATCACGTCGACGTACTTTTGCGCCAGCGCCTGGTTCAGGTCGGCGTAGTTGTTGAAGTAGACGAGCTGCACGTCCTTGCCCGGCCGTTCGGACCAAGTGATGCCGTTCTTCTCGAGCTCGGCGAGCAGCATCAGGTCCTGGGTGCCGCCGCGCACCACCGCGACCTTCTTGCCCTTCACGTCGGCCAGCGTCTTGGCGCCGAGATCGGGCCGGCCGAGGATGCGCACGCCGCCATTGGCGAAGCCCGCCACCACCAGAAGCTTCACGCCGTTGCCGCGCGCCGCCACCGCGCCGTCGGCCCCCGAGGCCGCGATGTCGATCTGGTCCACCGCCATCGCCGGATAGATGTCGGCGCCCTTGGCGAACTGCTTCTCGTCGATCTTGAGGTTATATTTTCCGGCGATCTCCTTCATGTAGGAGATCGCGCCGTAATGGGCGAATTTCAGGTTGCCGAGGCGCACGACGTCCTGGGCGGCGGCCGGGCCGGAGATGGCCGCCAGGGCGGCGGCGACGGCGGCGAGGCGCTTGAGCATGCTTCACTCCCTGTCCGTCCGGCCACTGGCGGGCCTGAATCGGTTCGGACGGGATCTTGGACAAAAGTCGAGGCTGGCGGAAGCGTGATCGCGGGGCCGACGCTAAGACTTTAGACTCCGGGATTAAATCCGGACCACGGTTCGCCGATGTCAGAACCTGATCGCGACACCCTTACAGCAGTCCCTTGACCGCGGCCGCGGCGGCCAGCCGCGGCTGGGGCCGCAGCAGGCTCTTCACTTGCGAGAACGGACGCGGGCGGTTGATCACCTCGTCGAGGCGCGACCACAGGGTCTTGGGCGAGAACGGCTTGGCGATGATCTCGTTGACGCCGAGGTTGATCGCGCGATCGACCACGTTGCGGCGCGGCTGGGCCAGCATCAGGATGATCGGCACGGTGGGCGCCGGCGAGGTGGCGGGCGTGCGCGCGAGACGAATGAACTCCTCGCCCGAGAGGATCGCCAGGTCCCAGTCGAGCACGACGAGGTCGGGCTTGCTCTCGGCCAGCACGCCCAGCGCCTCGGCGCCGTCGGGCGCTTCCAGGAGACGCTTGATGCCGACGCGCATCAGCATGTCGCGCACGATGCGGCGGATGTAGAGACTCTCGTCGACCACGAGGGCCGAGAGGTCCGGGAAGGTCGGAGTGGCGATCATCGCGGGCTTCGTCTCGAATCTTGCCAGAGATTGAACGGGCAGCCCTACGGTTTCGCTAATCGACGTGGTTAATTCTTGGTGATCTCGACGGCAGCACGGCGACGGGCCACTCTCGCGGCCACGACTCACCGATTCGCGAGGCCCGATGTCCACCACTCTCCTGTTTCGCGACGACGCCTTCCTGCGCGAGGCCGACGCACGGGTCGTCGCAGCCGACGAGACCGGCGTGGTCCTCGACCGGACCGTGTTCTACGCCCAGGGCGGCGGCCAGCCCGGCGACCGCGGCCGGATCGTGCGGGAGGACGGCCGCGCGATCACGGTCGCCGACACCGTCTACGGCGCCGACAAGAGCACGGTGCTGCACAAGGTGGCGCCGACCGAGACGCTGCCGCGGCCGGGAGAGGCGGTCCGCCTCGTTCTCGACTGGCCCCTGCGTCACGCCCGCATGCGCGTGCACACCGCTCTCCACCTGCTCTCGGTCGCCCTCCCCTACCCGGTGACCGGCGGATCGATCGGAGACGGCGAGGAGGGCCGGCTCGATTTCGACATCCCGGATGCCGGGCTCGACAAGGAGGCGGTGACGGGTCGCTTGCGCGAGATGATCGCGCGGGACGCGGCCGTGTCCACGCGCTGGATCAGCGACGCGGAGCTCTTGGCCAATCCGGGGCTCGTGAAAACGATGTCAGTGAAGCCGCCAATGGGCAGCGGGCGCGTGCGCCTGGTGGCGATCGACGGCCTCGACCTCCAACCCTGCGGCGGCACCCACGTCGCGCGGACCGGAGAGATCGGCTCCGTGACGGTCACGGCGATCGAGAAGAAGGGCAAGCAGAACCGCCGCGTGCGCATCGACTTGGCCTGAACACACGAAAAACCCCGCCGGCGATGCCGAGCGGGGTTTTTTGTTTGGTTTGGTTGCGGGGACAGGATTTGAACCTGTGACCTTCAGGTTATGAGCCTGACGAGCTACCGGGCTGCTCCACCCCGCGCCAGGGTGTGTTCGTAATGAGGGAATGCATGACGTGCTTGGCAGGTCTGGCGGTGACCGACTCTCCCGTGTCTTGAGACACAGTACCATGGGCGCTGGGGCGGTTAACGGCCGAGTTCGAGATGGGATCGGGTTCTGATCACCCCGCTCTGACCAC
>NZ_JAZFXT010000001.1:0-45624 GCF_036448855.1 Methylobacterium ajmalii | reverse complement strand
GGTTCGCCAAGCCGCTGGACGAGGCCCTGATCCTGGACCTGGCCTCAAACCACGAGGTTCTGGTGACGCTGGAAGAGGGGTCGGTGGGCGGCTTCGGCGCGATGGTGCTGCACCTGCTGTCGTCGCGTGGGGCGCTCGACGACGGCCGGGTGCGGGTTCGCACGCTGACGCTGCCGGACAGCTACCAGGACCATGACACGCCGGAGCGGATGTACGCGGAGGCGGGCCTCGACGCTCCCTCGATCGTCAAGGTCGTCGAGGAGATCCTCCCGGCCCGCGGGGCGGCGGCCGAGCGCGGCGGGCGCCTGCGCCTCGCCTGAGACGTCTCGCCGGACGGATTCGTCCCGGGGTCGGGATGCTGATGCGCGGGCGGCACGCCCGTCCGCGATCAACGGACTGCGCCTTGCGAGCGTGGCGCCGGGCTGGCAGAAGCGGCCCGGCTTCCCGAAATTGATGTCACTGTCGGCAAGGGCGGGCCCGCCGCCCGAGCCGCCGAGAAGGAACACATGACCGAGGCCCAGCACCGCACAGCGCCCAACCCGTCCGGCGCCGGATTCGAGCCCGGCCCGGTGCTGATCACAGGTGCCAGCGGCTTCCTCGGCCCGGCGCTGGTCGACGTGTTTCGCGCCGCCGGTTTCCCGGTGCGGGTGCTGGTGCGCGCCACCAGCCCGCGCACCAACCTGACCTGGCCCGACGTCGAGATCGTCGAGGGCGACATGCGCGATCCCGAGGCGGCGGCCAAGGGCATGCGCGGCATGCGCTACCTCGTCCACGCCGCGGCGGATTACCGGCTCTGGGCGCCGGATCCGGAAGAGATCGTGCGCACCAACCGCGACGGCACCCGGGCCCTGATGCGGGCGGCGCTGGAGGCCGGCGTCGAGCGGGTCGTCTACACGTCGAGCGTCGCCACCATCAAGCCGCACGACGACGGTACCCCCGCCGACGAGACCCGTCCGCTGACCCCGGAGACCGCGATCGGCGCCTACAAGCGCAGCAAGGTGGTGGCCGAGCGGGTGGTCGAGGAGATGGTGGCCCGCGAGGGCCTGCCGGCGGTGATCGTCAATCCCTCGACCCCGATCGGCCCGCGCGACGTCAAGCCGACCCCGACCGGGCGGATCATCGTCGAGGCGGCGAACGGCAAGATGCCGGCCTTCGTCGATACGGGCTTGAACCTCGCCCATGTCGACGACGTGGCGAAGGGCCATCTCCTGGCCCTGCACAGGGGCCGCATCGGCGAGCGCTACATCCTGGGCGGCGAGGACGTGCTCCTGTCACGCATGCTCGCCGACATCGCCGGCCTCGTTGGGCGGAAGCCCCCGACCGTGCGGCTGCCGCGGGCGGCGGTCTATCCGGTGGCCTTCGTGTCCGAGCTCGCCGCGCGGATTACCGGCAAGGCGCCGCTCGCGACGATCGACGGCATCCGGATGTCGCGCTACCGCATGTTCTTCTCCGACGCCAAGGCGCGGGCCGAGCTCGGCTACGCGGCCCGGCCCTACCGCGACGGCCTGTCCGACGCCGTCGCCTGGTTCCGTCAGGCGGGATATATTCGATGACAACCGTTACCGAGGCGCGCTCCGGCAAGGGGCATCGCGACGAGAACTTTCCGGTCGCCTCGCACCTGATCCATCCGCGCCACCGCGGCCCGATCCTGGACTTCTACTACTACGTCCGGGCCGGCGACGACGTCGCCGACAATGCCGGCCTGTCGCCCGAGCGCAAGATCGCGCTCCTCGACGGCCTCGCCGACGCGCTGACGGCTAAGGGCCCCGACGACCCGGAAGCCGCGCCCCTGCGCCGTTCGCTCGCCGAGCGCGGTCTGCCGCCGCGCCATGCGCTCGAACTGCTCGACGCGTTCCGGATGGACGCGCACAAGACGCGCTACGAGACCTGGGACGAGCTGGCGCATTACTGCCGCTACTCGGCCGTCCCGGTCGGCCGCTTCGTCCTCGACGTGCACGGCGAGGATCCGGGCCGGACCTGGCCGACCTCGGACGCGATCTGCACCGCCCTCCAGGTGATCAACCACCTGCAGGATTGCGGCAAGGATTATCGCAACGTCGACCGGGTCTACCTGCCGCGGGAGACCCTCGAGAAGCACGGGGCCCGGATCGAGGATTTGGGTGCCGAGCGCGCCACCCCCGCGCTCCGTGCCGTGATCAAGGACCTGGCGCAACGCTGCCTCGACCTCCTCGACGAGGGCCGGCCCCTGCCGGATCTCATCGACGATACGCGGCTCGCCATGGAGATCGCGGCGATCCACCGCCTCGCGGTGCTGCTCGCCCGCGGCCTCCTCGTTCGCGATCCGCTGAGCGAAAAGGTTCATCACGGCAAGGCCGCCTTCGCGCTGACCGCGCTCGGCGCCGCCGCCACGACGCTCGCCCGGCGGCCGTTCCGCCGCCACCTCCATCCGGCCCTGCGGGGAGCCCGACCGTGACCGCCCTCGCCTCTCAGCCCGCCTCGCCCGTCGAGGCCACGACCGAGGCCGCGGCCCTGCCGGCCGCCGGCTCGTCGTTCTACACCGCCATGCGGCTGCTGCCGGCCGAGCAGCGCGACGCGATGTACGCGGTCTACGCCTTCTGCCGCGCCGTCGACGACGTGGCGGATGACGGCGGCGCCCGCGAGGTCCGCGCGGCCGAGCTCGACCGCTGGCGCGCCGACATCGACGCGCTCTATGCCGGCCGGCCCGTGCCGCGGACGCAAGCCCTCGTCGGGCCGGTGCGGCAGTTCGGGTTGAAGCGCGAGGATTTCCAGGCGGTGATCGACGGCATGGCGATGGACGCCGAGGCCGACATCGTCGCCCCGGATTCCGCGACCCTCGACCTCTATTGCGACCGGGTGGCGAGCGCCGTCGGCCGCCTGTCGGTGCGGATCTTCGGCCTGCCCGAGGAGCCCGGGATCAAGCTCGCCCATCATCTCGGCCGGGCGCTCCAGCTCACCAACATCCTGCGCGACATCGACGAGGATGCCGAGCGCGGCCGGCTCTACCTGCCGGCCGAGCCGCTGGCGGCGATCGGGCTGTCCCATGCGACGCCCGAGAGCGCGCTCGCTCATCCGCGTCTCGGGGAGGTCTGCGCCCGGCTCCTCGACGAGGCGCAAGCGCATTACGACGCGTCCTGGGCGATCATGCACGCTCAGTCGCGCCGCGCCACCAAGGCGCCGAGGATCATGGGGGCGGCCTACCACCTGATCCTCGTCGGCCTGCGCAAGCGCGGCTGGGCGGCGCCCCGCGCGCGGGTGAAGCCCGGCAAGCTCGCGCTCGTCGGCGTCCTCCTGCGTCACGCGGTGGTCTGATGGGTACGGTTCATGTCCTCGGGGCCGGCCTCGCCGGCCTGTCGGCAGCCCTGCGGCTGGCCAAGGCCGGCCGGCGCGTCGTGGTGCACGAGGCGGCCAAGCAGGCCGGCGGGCGCTGCCGCTCCTACTTCGATCCGGCCCTCGGACTCACGATCGACAACGGCAACCACCTGCTGTTGTCGGGCAACCGCGACGCCCTCGACTTTCTCAAGCTCGCCGGTGCGCCGGACGGCGTGCTCGCCGGGCCCGACGAGGCTGCCTTCGCCTTCGCCGATCTCGCCACCGGCGAGCGCTGGACCCTGCGCCCCAATGCCGGGCGCCTGCCCTGGTGGGTGCTCGATGCCCGACGCCGGGTGCCGGGCAGCCGCGCCCGCGACTATCTCGCGCCGCTGGGCATCTTCCGCGGCGCGACGCGCTCCGCCACGATCGGCGAGAGCATGGCCTGCGAGGGGCTGCTGTGGGACCGCCTCTGGCACCCGGTGCTGCTCGCCGCCCTCAACACCGAGCCGCAGGAGAGCGATGCGGGGCTCGCCGCCACCATCCTGCGCGAGACGCTCGGTGCCGGTGGCCGGGCCTGCCGGCCGCTCATCGCCGTCGAGGGGTTGTCGGCGGCCTTCGTCGATCCGGCGCTGACGGCCCTCGCCGCGGCCGGGGCCGAAGTGCGCTTCGGCCGTCGCCTGCGGGCACTCGGGATCGAGGGCGGGCGGCTGGCCCGGCTCGACTTCTCGGACGGCATGGAGGAGCTCGGGCCCGACGACGCGGCGGTGCTGGCGCTGCCGGCATGGGTCGCCGCCGGCCTGATGCCGGGTCTGAGCGTGCCGCAGAGCCATCGCTCGATCGTCAACGCGCATTTCGCGGTTCTTCCGAAGCCGGAGGCGCCGCTGCTTCTCGGCGTCGTCGGCGGCGTGACCGAGTGGCTCTTCTCCTATCCCGACCGGCTCTCGGTGACGATCAGCGGCGCCGACCGCCTGCTCGACGTACCGCGGGAAGAACTCGCCCGCACGATCTGGGACGAGGTCTCGCGGCTCTCCGGGTATGCAGGCCAGGCAATGCCGCGCTGGCAGATCGTCAAGGAGAAGCGGGCGACCTTCGCGGCGACCCCGGCGGAGGCGGCGCGCCGTCCGGGTGCGCGCACGCACATCGGGAACCTGGCGCTCGCCGGAGACTGGACGGCGACCGGGCTGCCCTCGACCATCGAGGGCGCGATCCGGTCGGGCGCCACGGCGGCGCAGGTTCTGACAGGCGCCGACATCGGTAACCGTGGCAACGCTGCGTTGCGCGGAGCGGCTTGACGACGGGACCCTGTTTCGGGAACAGCGTGGGCGTAAGCGGCGTTTTGTGCGCTGCGAAAACGAATTGGGATGGCATCATGGGCGGCGGGGCGGAGCCGCCCTCCCTAGAGGAAGGCAGACACACCGTGGCCAAGGTCGAGACGCTGCAACGCAAGAGTACGCAGGACATCACCCTCGACGAAGTCGAGCGGCGGGTCTCCGCCGCGTCCCGGGCGCTGACGCAGCTGGCGCATGCCGACGGGCACTGGTGCTTCGAGCTCGAGGCGGACGCCACCATCCCGTCCGAGTACATCCTCTACCACCACTTCCGCGCCTCGATCCCGCCGCGGGAGCTGGAGGAGAAGATCGCCGTCTACCTGCGCCGGACGCAGAGCGCCCTGCACCACGGCTGGGCCCTCGTCCACGAAGGTCCGTTCGACATGAGCGCGTCCGTCAAGGCGTATTTCGCTCTCAAGATGATCGGTGATCCGATCGACGCGCCGCACATGCGCCGGGCCCGCGAGGCGATCCTTCAACGCGGCGGTGCGGCTCACGCCAACGTCTTCACCCGCACCTTGCTCGCCCTCTACGGCGAGGTGCCGTGGAACGCCGTGCCGGTGATGCCGGTCGAGGTGATGCTGCTGCCGCGGTGGTTCCCGTTCCACCTCGACAAGGTGTCGTACTGGGCCCGCACCGTGATGGTGCCGCTCTTCGTGCTGCAGGTGAAGAAGCCGCGCGCCAAGAACCCGCGCGGGATCGGCGTGCGCGAGTTGTTCACCCAGGATCCGGAGCGGATCCGGCGCTGGCCCTCCGGCGCCCAGGAATCGTCGCCCTGGCGCCCGGTCTTCGCGGCGATCGACGACATCCTGCGGGTGGTCGAGCCGTTCTTCCCGAAGAAGCCGCGGGCCCGCGCCATTGACAAGGCGGTGGCCTTCGTCAGCGAGCGGCTGAACGGCGAGGACGGCTTAGGGGCCATCTACCCGGCCATCGCCAACTCGGTGCTGATGTACGAGGCGCTCGGCTATCCGGAGGATCATCCGCTGGTGGTCACCGCTCGCTCGGCGGTGGAGAAGCTCGTCACCGTCAAGGAGCACGAGGCCTACGTCCAGCCCTGCCTGTCCCCGGTCTGGGACACGGCGCTCGCCGCCCACGCCCTGATGGAGGCCGGCGGCCAGGACAACGAGCGCCAGGCCCGCGCCGCCCTCGAATGGCTCAAGCCCCTCCAGGTGCTCGACATCAAGGGCGACTGGGCGGCCCGCAAGCCGGACGTGCGTCCCGGCGGCTGGGCGTTCCAGTACAACAACGCCCATTATCCCGACCTCGACGATACCGCCGTGGTGGCGATGGCGATGGACCGGGCGCAGACCCGCCTCGGCCCCGGCGAGGGTGGCTCGGACTACACCCAGTCGATCGCTCGGGCCCGCGAGTGGATCGAGGGCCTGCAGAGCCGCGACGGCGGTTTCGCCGCCTTCGACGCCGACAACACCTACCACTACCTCAACTACATCCCGTTCTCCGACCACGGCGCGCTGCTCGATCCGCCGACCGCCGACGTCACGGCGCGCTGCATCTCGATGCTGGCCCAGCTCGGCGAGACCAAGGAGACCAGCGCGCCTCTCGCCCGTGCCGTCGACTACCTGCTCGCCGACCAAGAGGAGGACGGCAGCTGGTACGGCCGCTGGGGCATGAATTACATCTACGGCACCTGGTCGGCACTGTGCGCGCTGAACGCCGCCGGGCACGACCCGGCCTCCGTGCCGGTCCGCAAGGCCGTCGACTGGCTGGTCTCGATCCAGAACCCCGACGGCGGCTGGGGCGAGGACGCGACGAGCTACAAGCTCGAATACCGCGGCTACGAGCGCGCCGGCAGCACCGCCTCGCAGACCGCCTGGGCGCTGATCGCCCTGATGGCGGCCGGCGAGGCCGACCATCCGGCGGTGGCCCGCGGCGTCAACTATCTCGCTCGCACGCAAGGTGCGGACGGGCTGTGGGGCGAGGAGTTCTACACCGGCACCGGCTTCCCGCGGGTGTTCTACCTGCGCTATCACGGCTACGCGAAGTTCTTCCCGCTCTGGGCGCTGGCGCGCTACCGCAACCTCCAGCGGGGCAACAGTCGCAAGGTTGCGGTCGGAATGTAGCGACGACCGGTCGGGTCCGCGGCGCAACCGCACCCCGCCGGAACGACCGCCCGGGCTCGGGCATTCCCCGGGCCGGGAGACGCGCGATGACCCTTTACAGCTACCACATCTCCCACGAGCAGTGCCCGCCCCGGGCGCTGCTCGCGCTGGCTCAGCGGGCCGAGCAGGCCGGCTTCGACGGGGCCTTCTCCTCCGACCACCTCCAGCCCTGGTCGCCGAGCCAGGGCGAGTCGGGCTTTGCCTGGGCCTGGCTCGGCGCCGCGCTCCAGGCGACGGAGCGGCTGACCTTCGGCGTCATCTCGGTGCCGGGGGGCTGGCGCTACCATCCCGTCGTGCTGGCCCAGGCGGTGGCGACCCTCGGACAAATGTTTCCCGGCCGGGTGCCGTGGGTGGCGCTCGGCAGCGGCCAGGCGATGAACGAGCGCGCCACCGGCGGGTCCTGGCCCGACAAGGCCGAGCGCAACGCCCGCCTGCGCGAGGGCGCCGAAATCATGCGGGCCCTGCTCGCCGGGGAGACCGTGACCCAGCGCGGCCGCCTGACGGCGGTGGAGGCCAAGGTGTGGTCCCTGCCCGAGACCCCGACGCGGCTCGTGGGCGCGGCCACCAGCATCGAGACCGCCGCCTGGCTCGGTGCCTGGGCCGACGGCCTCCTCACCGTCGGGACGAACCCTGAGGCGCTCGGGCCCATCGTCGACGCCTTCCGGGAGAACGGTGGCGCCGACAAGCCTGTCTTCCTCAAGATGGACCTGAGCTACGCGCCCGACCCGGCCGAGGCCCTGCATCAGGCCCATGCCGAGTGGCGCTTCAACGCCCTGCCGGCCTCGGTCGCCTGGGAATTGCCCCGGCCGACCGATTTCGAGGCCGCCGCCCGCTACCTGCGGCCCGAGGACATGCACGAGACCGTGCTGATCTCCCACGACTTGCCGGCTTTGACCGAGCGCATCGCGGCCTGCGCGGCCCTCGGCTTCGACAGCATCGACCTGCATCAGGTCGGCGGGAGCCAGCCGGCCTTCATCGACGCCTTCGGCGAGCGGGTGCTGCCCGTGCTGCACGGCCGCAAGGCCCCGGTGATCGAGTTCGATCCTTTCGGGCGCAAGCCCGCGGCGCGAGCCGGATAGGCGGCGGCTAACGCCCCGAAAACGCGACGAGGCGCTCGACCGGCCGGTCGGGCGCCTCGCAGGATTTAGTCAGTAGCCGTAGTAGAAACGGCGCGGACCGTAGACCGGACGGCGCCAGTACGGTCGCGGGCCGTAATAGTACGGGCGTGGCCCGTAGAACGGCCGCGGTCCATAGAAGGGACGGCAATAGCCGAACCGGTTCGGGGCGAAGCCCGGGCCGCAGCCGCCGGCCACCTTTGTCACGCCGGTCTCCGGCGCAAGCGAGTCCGCTGCGCCGAGGCCGATCGGGGCGGCCTGCGCCGCCGACGCGAGAACCAGGCCGCCCGCAACGAGGCCGGCCATCCCGAGCACCTTGACGTGCATCATCGTGGGATCTCTCCTTCAGGACGAGGGCGGACGTGAGCACCGCCCTACCCCTTCAGGATAGACGCTAACGACCTGAACGCAGGCTGAGCACGCCGGTCGACGCCCGATCGGCCCGGGGCTGCGGGTGCTCCATGCCTCAGAGGGGCAACCCGGCTTCCCGTCAGCGCGCCGCGCCGCGGCCGCGGCGGTTCTGGCCGAGGCCCGATGTCTTGGCGAGTTCGGAGCGCTGGGCGGCGTAGTTGGACGCGACCATCGGGTAGTCGTGCGGCAGGCCCCACTTCTGGCGGTACTGCTCGGGGGTGAGCCCGCGGCCGGACAGATGGCGTTTCAGCGTCTTGTAGGGCTTGCCGTCCTCGAGGCTGATGATGTGGTCGGGCGTGACGGTCTTCTTGATCGGCACCGGCGGGGTCGCCCGCTCGGGCTCCGGCGCCTGCGGCGCGCCGAGCCGGTCGAGCGACGTGTGGATGGCCGCGATCAGCCCCGGAAGCTCCGCTACCGGAACGGAGTTGTTCGCCACGTAGGCCGATACGATGTCGGCGGCGAGCTCGATCAGATCGAGGGGTCGGGTCGTGTCATCGTCGATCATGGCACACCGGATTGAAGTGATCGCCTCAGGAGGCCACGTATTCCGGCAGGCGTCAACCGTAGCAGATATGGACAACAACAGGTTTCGAAGATCGGGACACGAAGCGGAAAAAGTATCGTACCCGATCTGCTGCGTGCTGACGCCTCGGCCGAGAGCGGCACCGGTCGGGGCGGCGCCGGGGCCACACCGGCGTGGGATATCGCCCTAGCGTGTTGGTCCTGACGGTTTTTTCGTGCGCGGTGGTTTCCCCTCCGCGGGTAAATGCCCTAGCTGTCGCTGCATTGCGCCATCCGGCGTTCCGTTCCTGTCAGCACGATCCCAAGACCTCCCATGACCGACAAGAACCGCCGTTTCCTGGTCGCCGGCTCGGCAGCCGGCCTTGCCTCGACGCTGCTGGCGGGCGCCTGGTCCCGTCCGGCTCTGGCCTGGACGGACCAGGATTTCGCGCCCGCCCGGCGCCGGCGCTCCCGCGATCCCGTGCCGGCGGATGACGGTGCGTTCTACGACACGCGAGGCCAGGCTGCCGATCCGTACTACCGGGGCGAGCCCGCGCCCGTGGAGACGCCGGAGGAGGATTCGTTCTGGGGCGGCCCGCGGCGCCAAGCGCCGCCGCCCCAGGGTGCCGTCGACCCGAACGCCGCGGTCGTGGTCGATGACGGGCCGATCGACTACGCCCGCGCCTACGCGGCGGTGGAGACGGAGCCGTTCCCGGTCCAGGCCTTCCGCTGGCGCCGGGCCAACCCGTCCTTCCTGCGCCAGGAGGTCGCCTATGGCGGCCGCTACGCGCCGGGCACGATCGTCGTCGATCCGCGGGCGCACCATCTCTACCTGATCCAGGAGGGCGGCCGGGCCCGCCGCTACGGTGTCGGCGTCGGCCGCCAGGGTTTCGCCTGGAACGGCGCGGCTACCATCAACTCCAAGCAGGCCTGGCCGGACTGGTATCCGCCCAAGGAGATGATCGCCCGCCAGCCGGCGCTCGCCCGCAGCGTGTCGAAGCTCCAGAGCGGCCTCGGCGTACCGGGCGGCCCGCGCAACCCGCTCGGCGCCCGCGCTCTCTACCTTTGGCAGAACAACAAGGACACGCTCTTCCGCATCCATGGCACCACCGAGCCGGAAAGCATCGGTCGCAGCGTGTCGTCGGGCTGCATCCGGATGATCAACCAGGACGCGATCGACCTCTATGCCCGCGTGCCGGTGGGTGCGCAGGTGGTGGTGCTGGGCTGAAACGGGCGGGCGACGGCAGAATCATCGCGTCCTGCATCGGTGTTCCACCGTCGCCCCGCCTGTCCGGCATGATCGCTCCTACTCCGAAGGTCGGACCTTGGAACTCGGGACGGCCTGTGCCGTCTCCGGCGCCGCCACAATCGTCTTGACCGCCGGCAAAGCGGCGGCCGCCGCGACGAGGCCGGCATTGCGCCGTGCGTAAAGCCCCCAGACGGTGACGATGAGTGTCACGAGGGCGCCGGTCAGCGTGGCGGCCGTGTCGGTGTCGATCCAGCCGTACCCGACGGCGATGCCGCCGGCGAACTGCAGCAGGGTGCGCAGCAGCGCGGCGAGCTGTTCCTGGTTCATGGCGATCTCGCGGTGAGGAGGGTGTGCGGTCAGGCCGCGGCAGGCCGGCCGCAGGCCGGGCAGCTGGAGGCGGATGCCGGCGCGGTGTGGAGCGCCAGCGCCGCGGCGCGGACCTCCTCCACCCGCCGGCCCCAGCCGCGCCCGAACCGCGGCCAGGTCGAGAGCGCCCGCAGGAACGCCAGCCGCCCGTCGCACAGGGCGTTCACCAGCCCGGGCACGTCCCGGCCGGCGAGCGCCGCCAGCGTCACCGGCCCGAGCCGGCCGTCGTCGGCGATGCCCAAGGCGCGCTGCAGCCCGATCACCGCGCGCTTGGGCCCGCTGTTCACCGCGAAGTCGAACAGCGCGTAATCCAGACCCGCCGGCAGCGCGTCGCCCTGCACCGCGTCCCAGAACCGGCGCCGGTAGAGCGGCGACACGCTCGCGACGGTCTGCGCCTTCACCTCCGCCTTCGTCGCCGGCCGGCCGAGCCACAGGCTCAAGGTGCCGATCGTCACCCCGAGGTTCGTCGCACCCCCCGGGTCGGCCGGGTCGTCGGACCATCCGCCCTCGTGGGCCAGGACGAGCGTCATCGCCCGCTCGAACGTCGTCGCGGTCATCGGTCTCTCCAGGTTGTGCAGAGGGGGGCGGCGCGCCGGCCGTCGGGCCCGGGCGTCGGACCGCGATCAGGGGCCGCTGGTCAGGGACTGCCGATCAGAGGGCGGCGGCCTGGTGCCACAGCGCGTCCAGCGCCGCCGCGTCGTAGCCGATCGCCGCGCCGAGCCGGGCCACCATCGGGTGGCCGCGCTCGAACGCCGTCGCGCCCGACAGCAGCATCCGGGCGGCGAAGCGCTCCGCCGCCGGCAGGGCCGACACCGCCGCCTCGATCGCCGCCGGAAGCCGGCCGGTCATCACCGCCGCCAGCGCCTCGTCGGCCGTGATCGCGCCGGCCTGCGCCAGCGCCTGGAAGAACTGCCGATCCGAGATCGCCGGCAGCGCCTGCGCCGCCGCCTCGCGCGCGGCGAGCTGCGCCACGAGGCCGTCGCGCTCCGCCGCCAGGGCGTCGCGCTCGCGCCGCAGCGCTGCCGCCTCGGCCGCGGCGGCGTCCCGCCCGGCGAGCGCCGCCGCGTCGATCCCCGCCAGCACCGCCGAGAGCGGGAACCCCGCGGCCTCGGCCTGCACCGGCGTCAGCGCCCCGCTCGCCACGAACTGCGCCTCCGCGGCCCCCGGCGGGGTGACGTGCTGGCCGATGACGACGTGCCAGGCCGGCGCCTCGGCCGAGCCCGCCGGCCGGCCGCGATACAGGAACTCGTACAGGTAGGGTTCACCCATGGGGACCTCACGCCGCGACCGGGCTGTCATCCGACAGCCGGCGCCAGTTGCCGTTGGAGTAGTAGGCGACCACGCCCGTCCCGGAGCCCGAGCCCTCGCCCACCTTGCGGCCGTTCGAGACGTGCACCACGCTGCCGAACACGCCGGCCGGCAGCGTCGAGACGATGTAGGTTCCGAGCTTGAGCGTCCCGCCGATCGCGGCCGACCCGGCCACGTCGAGGAGCGCGCCGGGATTGGTCGTCCCGATCCCGACATTGCCGTTAGGCAGCAGGCACGCCGCCGTCACCGTTCCGGCTTGCAGGGAGAGCGCCAGCGGGTTGCCGTTGCCGTCGCGCGAGGCGGCCACGAACGGCGTGTTCCCGTTGGCCCCGGACCCGAGCACGATCCCGCCCCAGGCCGCGTTATTGCCGATCCCGAAATACGCCGCCGCCGCGGTCACGCCGCCGAGCCGGGCGCCGGCGCCCCCGCCCACGTCGAGGGCGACTTGCGGATTGGCGGTGCCGATCCCCACCAGGCCGCGGCTCGTCACCCGCATCCGCTCGAGCAGCGCCGCGCCGCTCGCGCCGACCGGGCGCGTCATCACCACCAGGTCGCCCTGCAACTCCGATCCGGTCGCGTTGCCCAACCGCCCCTGGACCATCGCCATCGGCCCGTAGTTCTGGAGCTGCGCGATCCCGAACGCGATGCTACCGCCGGCCTCGAACGCGTTGCCGCCGGCATTCACCCGGAGGTCGCCGAAGACGCCGCCGTTGGTGACGGTCATGCCCGCGAAGGTCGGGCTGACGGCGGTGCTGCCGGTGGTGAGGATCGTGCCCGGCGCGGAGGCCGACAGGACGTGATCGACGAACCCGCCATCCGAAGGCCGGGTGGACCGGATCAGAAGGTCGTTGCCGCCCCCGACATTGATCGAGCTGAACAGCGTCTTGCGGCGATACGAGTTCGCGGGCGCCTGCTGGGTCTCGAACGACACCGTGCCGTCGAACGAGCCGGTCACCACGTTGAGGCCCGCGAAGGTCGGGATGTTGCCGAGCCCGACCCCGATCGCCGTCGCGCCCTGCCCGGGCGAGCCGGTGAGGACGCTGCGGCCGGAGCCGCTGGCATCCAGGATATCGGCCGCGGCCGGGCCGGTCACCGCCTTGCCGGAGGCGCGGGCATAGTCGACCACCCGCCAGGTGCCCGCCGCATCCGACACCGCCACCGCCGTATCGCCGGCGGCGGTCACCAGGTTGGCCCCGCCCGGCAGCGCCAGGCTCGCGGCGTTGTGGGTGAGGGTCGCCGCATCGGTGAAGCGCAGGAGCCGCACCCGGTTGGGGGCGGTGCCGAAACTCGTCACCGTGCCCGAGCCGGTGAGCACGACCCGCAGCGCCCCGAGCCCGCCGAGGTCGACCGTGCCGGCGATCGGCGCCGAGGCCTCGGCCGCGGCGAAGTCGAGACCGCCGGTGTTCCGGTCGACCCGCAAGGCCTCGCGCCAAGTGCCGCCGTCGCCCGAGACCTTCACCCTCAGGTCGTCGTCGCCGGTCAAGCCCAGCTCCGCCCGGCCGGAGAAGCCGGACTGGAACAGCAGCGACAGCACGTTGCCGGCCGCTTGCTTGTTGAGGGTGGTGCGCAGGTCCCCGCTCCCGCCCTCGCCCGTGGTCAGCGCGGTCCACAGCGCCTTGTTCAGCTTGGCGGCGAAGGGGTTGCCGGCATCCGCGGTGGTGCCGATGCCGAGGCGCGTCAGGTTCTGGAGCACCGTCAGGGTGGAGCGGAACGAGGCCCAGGCCATACCTGTATAGGTGTACAGGTCCGCCTCGTCCGCCACGAAGGCGAGCCAGCCGGGGCGCGGCGGGAAGGACCGCCACGCCCCGTCCTGGTAGCGCACCACTCGGGCCCCCCAGCCCGCCCACGCCCCCGTGGGGGCGGCGCCGGCGATCAGGTAGCGGTCGCCCTCCGCCGGGTTCGCCGGGGGCGCCGTCAGGTCCTTGTCGAGGACCGCGAGTTGCACCAGCGTATCGAGGCCGACCAGCGCCTCGTTGTGGGTGACGTGCTTTTGCGCCTGCGCCGCCGCCATCAGCGGCAGGGACAGGTTGGCGGTGATGGCGTCAGGCATACAGGGTCGCCCTCAGGGCCGCGCCGCGGCCGTAGGTTGCCGAGACTTGGTGGATGGCGACGGACAGGCTGGTGACCGGCCCGCCGAAATCCGCCGCCTGATGGGCGGCGGTGTAGGTGAGCGCGGGCGTCCCGACCTCGAACGTGCGCAGCACCGCGGCGCCCGCGCCCGGGCCCGCCAGCACGTCGAGGCTGTAGGCCTCGGTTTCCTCGGCGAGCGGCACCTCGAGCTGTTCCCACGGGTCGCCGTCGATCCGGGTGCGCCGGATCCACGACAGCCGAAGGTCGCCCGAGGCCGCCCGCACCAGCCGGCCTTGCGCCGGCGGGTAGGGCCGCAAGCCCACGCCCCGGAACGCCAGGGTCGCGCCGGTGAAGCTCGGATCGTCCTGAGGCCGGCCGAGCGGTCCCCAGCGCCAGGCGAGCGGCACCGTGCGGGCCGACAGCGGCATTCCCGACTGCACCAGGGCGTCCGTCAGCACCACGAACGGGGCGCCGATCGGCGTCGGGCTGCCGAGGGCGAAGTCCGTCCCGAGCTGGCCGCGAAGCAGCGTGGCGAGCCGGTAGCGGCCGGGCGCCAGCAGGGTCGCTTGCGCCCATTGCAGCACCTCCCATTCCCCGGACGGGGTGAGCAGCGCCGCCACGTTGGCCCCGTTGAGCACGTCGACCTCGGGGGCGGACGCCAGCTCGACCCCGCGCGGCACCTCGAGATAGACGCTGTTTACCCGGTCCCACCGCCCGCAGGGGCCGGGATAGAGGTCCGCCGTCAGCCGCCCGACGATCGACCGGGCGCCCACCACGGCATCCTCCTGGAACGCCCCGCCGGCGGTCGAGCGCAGGACCGCGACGGGCGACCACGGCGCCGTGTAGGCGGCGAGGTAGGGGGCGTGGGGCACCGCGTCCGGCCGCAGGAGCGGGAGGTCGAGGAACCGGAACAACGCCACCCCCACGGTCGGCGGCGGCTCGGCCGGCCGCGGCGTCGCGGTGCCGTCCCGGTAGGCGTAGACGGCGAGGTCGGTGCGGATCGCGCTCGCCGGCCGGCCCAGCTCGAGGCCGAGCCGGGTGAGCCGGTAATCGGTGCCGCCCCCGGCGAGCGACAGGGTGACGACATCGCCGGCATCGAGCGCCAGGCAGGACGGCGGCAGGGTCGCCCCGAGCTGTTCGCGCTCGACCACGCCCTGATAGAGCAGCGCTTGCGCGATGCCCCGGGCCGCCCCCTCGTCCAGGCAGAGCGGCACGCTCACCCGCTGCACCGCGTTGGCCCGGCCGTTCACGCGGCGCGCCTCGACCGACGCGGATTGGTAGCCGCGCTGCGGATCGATGTAGGTGAGCGCCACCACACCCGGCAGGGCCGTTTCTTCGCCCCGTGTGCGCCGGTAGTCCCCGCCGGTGCCGCCCCGGGCCACCAGGTCATCGGCCGTCAGGGTGGCCGCCGGCGCCCGGGCGAACGGCGCGAAGACCAGCCGCCCGGCCGACTCCGCCGCGTCGAAGAAGAAGCACGCCCGCAGCGGGTCGAGGGAGGCCCGCGGCGTCTGAACCTCCGCGATGGCGTAGCCCTCCACCAAGCCATAGAGCCCGCCGACATCGATCGGCACCCCGAGCCCGCCGCACAGCTCGGCCACCACGTCGGCGATCGGCGTGAGCCCGAGCCGGCCGTTGATCCAATGGCCGAGCCGGTAGTTCGGCCCGTCGCTCCACACCGCCGCCTGTCGCGGGAAGTCCGGGTAGGGCCGGGCGTCCCAGGTCCAGACGAACAGCCGCTCGGGATCGACCATCCGCCCGCCATAGACGGCCGAGACCGGGTTGCCCGCCGTCCCCTGCCAGTACGCGAGCGTCGCTTCGAGGTAGGCCCGCTGCGCGGCGAGGTCGCGCCGGCCGTTCGAGTAGTACGGCAGGAAGCTTTCCGACGACTTCGGGTCGACGAAGACGTTGGGTTGGTTCACGCCCTTGTCGACCGCCGGGCAGCCCACTTCGATGAAGCGCACCGGCTTGCCTTGCGGCACCCACGCGGTCGCCTGCGCCTGGCGCACCCCGCCCGGCCGGTGGCGGTGCGGGTTCGCCCACCAGCCGCGCAGATCCTTGAGGCGGAACACCCAGTGCTCGCCGTAAGCCGTATCGGCGATCGGCGCCCGGGCCTGCGCGTCGCGATCGGCCGGCGTCGGATAGTACCAGTCGAACAGCTCGCCGGCCGCGACGTTGCCGGTGAGATAGGCCGGATCGTAGGGCGAGGGTACGCCCGATGTGAAAGTGCCGCCCTTGGCGTCGAGGTGGTCGAACCCGTCCCGCCAATCGGCGAGCGGCATGTAGTTGTCGATGCCGACGAAATCGATATTGGCATTCGACCACAGCGGGTCGAGATGGAAATACACGTCGCCCGAGCCGTCCGCCGGCCGATGCGAGGCGTATTCCGTCCAGTCGGCCGAATAGCCGAGCTTCGTTCCGCTTCCCAGGATCGACCGGGCGTCGGCCGCCAGGCCGATGAGCTGCGCCACCGCCGGGAAGGTCGAGGCGCTGGAGCGAACGGTGGTGAGCCCGATCATCTCGGACCCGATCAGGAAGGTATCCACCCCGCCGGCGGCCTCGGCCAGCCGGGCGCAGTGCAGGATGAAGCGCCGGAACGAGAACTCGGCCCGGGCGCTGGTGACCGTCTTGCCGTTCCACGCCAGGTCCGCCGGCGCCACGCTGCCGAAGAACGCCGCGACCTGATCGGCCGCCGCCGCGGTCTTGTCCGGGCTGCCGGGCCGGCCGGGCGCCGGATGACAGGTCACCCGCCCGCGCCACGGGAAGGCGGCCTGCTCCGCCGCCCCGTAGGGATCGGGCAGGCCGTTGCCGGGGGCGATGTCCATCATCACGAACAGGTAGAGCGTGACCGCGTAGCCCCGCCCCTTGAGCGCCTGGATCAGCTGCACCACCGACAGGTCGGAGGGCGCCCCGCCCAGCATCGGCGCCCCGCCGGCATCCCGGCTGACGAGGCCCGCGCTCGCCCGGTCGACCCCGCCGGCGAGCCATTCCGGGGTGGTGGTCTTGTTCGCCGTCTCGACCTTCGGGACGATGCGGCAGGCGCCCAGCCGCAGATCCGTGCCCTGCCAGGCGACCACGAGCGAGACGTGCCGGCAGCGCGGCGCCTCGACGGCGAGCTGGTCGAGGGCCTTCAGCGCGTCGACCCCGCCCGACACCGTGTTCTGTCCCGCGATCCCGCCGAAGGTCGAGGCGTTGACCGGCACGGTGGCGTAGGTGAATTCCCCCATGCTGGGGATCATCGTCACCGCCGTCACCAGGTCCTCGAGCGCCGGCCGGCCGGAGGCGTCGGGCGCGCGGCGGATCACCTCGGCGGTGAGAACCGGCACCCGGTTGCCGAAGCCCGCCAGGGGCAAGTCCTCGAACACGATGTAGGCCAGGCCCCGATAGGCCGGGGCGTTGTCGGCGCCCTCAATGGCGGCAATCTTCGGGTCCGGGCCCTGCGCCTCGTCGCCGAGATAGACCCGGGCGCCGTAGGCGGCGAGCGCGATCGGCTTGCCGTCCGCGTAGACCTGGCCCACGGCGACGATCGGACCTTCGCACAAGGCAATCGCGACGCTGACGCTGTACGAATACGTCACGTTGAACTGCTTTTGACCCCCGCCGCCCTTGCCGCCGGCGGACTTCACCTTTTCGACCTTCTGGACTTCCTTGATCTTGGTCGCCCAGATGATCTGCCCGCCGACGCGGACCCGGCCGAACACGCGCGAGATGGCCGCCCCTTCGGTCGAGGCGGTGACGTGCAGATCCGCCAGCCGCGGCCCGATGTTGATCTGCGGCTTGGGGCGGGAGCCGAACATGGCGCGGTCGAGGGCGCTGCCGCCGGCGGCGCCCAGCGCCTGGCCGATGGCGCCGCCGATCGGGCCGCCGAGGGCGGAGCCGGCCGCCTGGCCGACCGCCGAGAGGACGAGCGTGCTCATGGTGGGGGCTCCGGCGGGATTGCGGGCGGGATCGCGGGGAACCGGAAGGCGTAGGCGATGCGCCGGGACCAGGCCGGCGGGATCCAGGTTTCCACCACCGCGTGGCCGTCATAGGCGTGGATCATCTGCGCCGGGCCGGTGAGGATGGCGCAGTGCTTGGCCGGCAGCCCGTCCCGCCAGCGAAACAGCAGCACGTCGCCGGGCTCGGCCGCGTCGGGCGCGAGGACCGCCAGGTGGCGGGCGGCGGCCTCCCGCAGCGTCTCCCGCCCCCGGTCCTCGGCCCAGCTCGGGGAGTAGGGCGGCGGCACCTCCGGCTCGGCGCCGTAGGCCTCGGCGTAGACGCCCCGCAGCAGGCCGAGGCAGTCGCAGCCCGCGCCCCGGACGCTGGCCTGGTGGTGGTAGGGCGTGCCGAGCCAGGTGCGGGCCAGCGCGACGATGCGCGCCCGCGTCTCAGCCGAGGCGGCCTCCGTCATTGTCTGCCCCCTGCACGGCGTAGGCCACGGCGTAGTCGTTGCCCGGAAGGTCCGGGAAGCCGCGGAAGTTGAGGACGTTGGCGAACTTGTCCCGGCAGCTCGCCAGGGACTTGTCGCAGCCGGCGACGACCTGGAACGTGTCGCCGGGCGCGATCGGGGCCGGCATCGGCTCCCACAGGTCGAGGCTGGCGAGCCCGCCGGCGAGGCCGTGCGCCCGCACCTCGACCGCGGCGCCGGCATTGGCGCCGGAGGTCCAGACCAGCCGGCCGGCCTCGAACCACCGCGAGACGTAGCCGGAGAGGCCGGAGGCCGTGACGCTGCGGGCGCTCCTCACCGTCGCGACCGTGCCGCCGCCGCGGATCGCGGCGGCCGCGGCGTCGACCCCGCAGCGGGCGTCCCCCAGCAGCGCGTCGCAGGAGCGCTGGTAGACCCGGCCGCGGGGCTGGTTGAGCCGATCGGCGAGGCCGCGCACCTCCGCCGTAAAAGCGGTGGGCCCGCGCGAAACCTCGCCCACGGTGCCCGAGAGGATCAGCACCCGATCGTCCGGGTTCGCCCAATCGACCCGCCACACCGCGACCGCGGCGCCGTCGAACAGGCCCCGCGCCAGCTCGCTTTCGGCCAGGCGCCCGCTCGTGAGGGCACCGACGATTTCCAGGTTGTCGGCCGAGAGGCCGGTGCCTTGCTCGACCGCCGTGCCGGTGGCGCCGCTCTCGGCCGAACAGGTCACGCCGTCGACCACCAGGTCCTCGTCATGATCGGTGAAGCCGAGGCGCAGGCCGTCGGTGCGGGTGACGATCCAGCACTGGCACAGGGTGGTGACCCCGCTCGCGAGGCTTGCGGCGAGGGAGGGAGAGAGGATCTTCATGGGGGCTACCGGCGGATCTCGATGACCGGGATGTCGGCGACGAGGCCGGCGCGCAGGGCCTGGTGGTCGATCTCGATGCGGTCGGTGGCAAAGCGCACCGGCACGTCGAAGAGAAAACCCGCGGTGACGATCGCGCCCGCGGCGGGCGCCGCTTTCAGGGTGACGAGGCCGGTGGCGGCGTCGAGGGTGAAGGCGGCGGCCCCGAGCGCGACGCCGCCGACTGCGATCGCGACCGATCCGGCGACCGGCTTGGTGATCGGTCGGGCATAGGGGGCGAAGGCGGCGCCGTAGGTCTTGGCGAGGGGAAACAGCCGGGTGGTGCCGTCGCCGGTGCCGAGGCGCTGGTCGGTGGGGGCGGGGGTCTGACCGGGAGCAGCGGAGCTGTGGTCGAAGGTGTCGCGCCAGCGAAAGCCGTAGAGGGGGCCGCGACGCTCCTCGAAGAAGGCGAGGAGCGCCGCGACGTCCTCGGCCGAGCGCAGGGCGGGCCCGGCATTGTAGCGGCGGCGGGAGTGGCGCCAGAGGCTGTTTCTCTCCTCGTCGCCGGAGCCGAGGGTCACGATCTCGGTGCGCCGCTCCGGGCCGCCGCGGGAGCCGTAGGACAGGGCGAGGGGAAAGCGCACCTCGTGGAAGGGGCTGGACATGGCGCGCGGCCTCCTGAGGGTGACGGGGCCCTGTTCTCATAGACCCCGGAGGCCGCGCTGCACCGCCCGGGCGAGCGCGGCGCTGACCTGCGCCTCCGAGCGGTGGAAGCTCGGGGCGTCCGCGGTGGCGATCGAGACCGAGACCTGAACGGTCGGGGCGGTAGGCGACGGCGCGACGCCGTGGGACGCCGGCAGGATGCGGCCGGGCTGGAGCGGCACGAAGGTCTCGCGGCCGCTCTCGCCCACCGTGTAGGCGACGCCCGGGGTGACCGGGCCGCCGGCGGCGCGGCCGGTCGGGTTCTGGGTCAGGCCGAGCGAACCGAGGGCGTCGCCGATCAGGTCGGCCCCCGGGCTGCCGCGGCCGAACAGGCCATCGAAGGCGCGGTCGAGGCCCCGGCTCGCCAGCGTGGTGGCGAGCCGCGCGACGACCGTCGTCAGGCGCTCGCCGTGCAGGATCGCGCCCTTGAAGCTGTCGGCGAGCGCGGAGCCGAGCTCCCGCGACGCCGACTGGGCGGCGCGCTGCGCGGCCTCGGCCCGCTCGACCTGCGCGGTCGCGGCGCCGTAGGCCTCCGCCACCCGGTCGATCTCCGCGCGAAGCGCCGGCGTCACCGCGAGGTCGGCCTTCTTGGCGGCTTCCAGCAGGCGGAACGCCGCCTCGGCCCTGGCCGCGGCGCCTTCCTCCCGGCCGACGGAATCCGCCTCGATCTTGAGGAGACCGGTCCGGCGGGTGAGGCGGGCGACCTCGTCGCGGAAGGCATCGTCGCCTTCCTCCGCCGCCGGCCGGGCAGGCCTCGTCCGAGCCGGTGCCCGGACGGGGGCGGGTGTCGGCGCGGGGCCTTGCGGTACAGGCTCGGGACTTTGCGCGAGGCTACCGCGGGGCGCCACTTCGCTGATCGCGAAGGCGTCGGCGATGCGGGCGCGGATCGCCGCGCCCTCCCCCGACGCCGCCTTCACCCGCCGGCCGAGATCGGCGACGAGGTCGGCGGCGGCCGGGATTTTCTGCGCGATGTCCCCGACCGCGCCCGCCACCGCGGCGAACCCCGCCACCGCCTCCCGGGAGGCGGAGCCGGCCTCGCCGAGGCGCGCGGCGAGGCCCCCGACCGCGTCGTCGACCCGTCGCAGGGCGGCGCCGTCGCCCGCAGTCGCCGGCAGGGCGCTCGCCTGCTCCATCGCGCGCTGGATCCGTCCCAGGCTCTCCGGCGCCGCCATCCGGGCGAGCTCGTCGCGCAGCGAGGCGCCGGCCCGGGCCATCGCGGCCGCGATCCGGCCGGACCCGGCCTCGACGGCGTGCTCGGCTTCCGCCATCGCCCGCTCGGCGACCGGCCCGGCGCGAGAGATCTCCCGCTCGTAGGCCGCGACGTTGGCCTCCAGCGAGACCACCAGGCGCTCGATCTCGGTCGTCATGCGGAGCCCTCGTCGGATGCGTCCCGGATCCAGGCCCAGAGCGCGTCCTCTTCCTGCGGTGTCGGGGCGTCCGCCGCGTCCGGGTCGCGGGCGCGGTTGAAGCCGTCGATGTAGGCGGCGAGCTGCCACAGGCTCATCGCCCGCAGGTCGGCGGCGGGCAGTCCCATGGCCGCCGCCGCGCCGTAGAAGGCCGCGAAGGCGATCCGCCCCTCGGGGCCGGCGGCGGCGGCTGGACGGCCGACCGGCTCGTCCTCGGCCCCCTCCAGCGCCGCCGCCAGCACAAGGGCGGCCTTGGCGATGAGCGCGATGCAGGGCAGCCCGTCGAGGCGGCGGGCGATGGCGTGGGCTCGCGGCACCGGGACGCCGCCGCCGATCAGGCCGAGGCGCAGGACGTCGCGCACGTCCCGGAACCGGTAGGACAATCCGGCATGGAGGCGCTGCAGGAGGGCCGCCGGGCCGAGGCCCGTCGCTTCCTGCAGCGCCTCCAGGTCGCCGATGGCGAGGCGGAAGCGGTGGGTGGTGCCATCGAGGTCGAGGTCGACATGGCCGTCGCGGCTCATCGGCGCCTCACGCCGCGGCCGTGAAGGCGACCGCCCCGGTCGATTGCAGCGCCACCGAGACGCTGCAGCGCTCGCCCCGGACGGCGCCGACCTCGAAGCTCGTAAGGTGAAACAGTCCCTCCCAGGCGCCGCCGCCCTCCGCGCCGGTGCCGCTCACCTCGACCCGGGCCTTGACCGGCGCGTCGGATTCGTAGGCCGCGCGCCAGCGGACGAGGCTCTGGCGCGCCATCACGCCCTTGCCGGAGACCGCGACCGACTTCGACACCGCGAACCGGTCGACGAAGGGCGCGGCGTCCTCGTTGGCGCAGTCGGGCACGACCGAACTGTTGGTCTCCTTGGTGAACTGCGCTGCGCGCTCGGTGAGGCCGCAGGGCGCCTCGAAGGTGCCGGCCTTCGCGAGGCTCTCGAGCTTCACGGCGATGGCCGAGAAAGGCAGAGTGGTGGGCTGGGCCATGAGGAGTTCGCTCCCGAATGAGTGGGTCAAGTCGTCTCGGCGGCGACCGCCCCGAAGCGGGCGACACCGTGCCAGGAGCCGGGCCCGAGGGGCTCCGGCAGGACGAGGCTGCGCTCGTGGGACAGCCACAGGAGTTCGCCGCGGGGCAGCGCCAGGTCCGCCTCGTCGAGGGCGGCCGCGACGGCGGCGAGCAGGTCCTGCACGGGGCCGAGGCTCCGGGCGCCGCGCAGGAAGGCGTGGACGGTCAGGCGGCAGGTGCAGCCGCGCCAGCCTTGCGCCTCGTAGGGGCCGACCTCCGGCGGATCGACGCGCAGGAACGGCCATTCCTCCCGGGCCCCGGCCACCTCGCGCACCCGGTCGCCGACCAGGGCACGGAGGGCCGGATCGGCGAGGAGGCGCTCATGCACCGCCCGGAGCAGCCCGGGCGAGAGATCGAGGCCGGCCATCAGCCCGGCTCCGCAAGGCGCGCCACCGCCGGGCCGATCACCGGGCGCGGCATCCGCGTCGCGGTGCCGAATTCCCGCGCGACCAGCCCCTTGGCCTCGACCGCGACGGCGGCGCCCGTCGGGGTCGGTACCGCCTCGGCGCGTCCGTCCGGCAATTCCGCGGCGATGTCGGCCGCGAGCGCGGCGGCGGCCTCCGCCGCGCGTCGCCGCGCGGCCTCCCCGCCGGCCCGGGCCAGCCGCGCGAGGCGCGCCTGGAGCGGGCCGGTCTCGGCTCTCTGCGTCACAACGGTCTCCCCTGGATGAGGGCGTGGCTGCCGGTGGGGTCGGTCTCCACCGCGACGATGCGGTGGCGGATTCCCGCCAGGGTGATCTCGTCGTCGGGGTTCGGGGCGGCCCCCGGCGTCAGCACGACCGCCCGCACCAGGCGGCCCGGCAGGCCGGGCTCCTCGCCCGCCTCCCGGACGCTCTCGATCCGGGCTCGGACCGGCTCGTTGGCGAGGCCGGCCCGGTGCAGGATGGCGGCGTCGAACAGGGGGGCGAGCACCCTCCCGAGATGGCGGCCGAGACCGTCGACGAGTCCCATCACACCACCGCCACGCCGGGGCTGTTGCGGCGCACCACCTCGTGGAAGCGCCGCCCGTAGGAGGTGAGCCCGAGGGTGCCCGGGGCGGCGTCCGGGGCCGGATCCCGGCGCTCGATGTGGAGCGTGCCGGAGCGCAGGGCCTTGAGGTCGAGGGCGCCCGCCCGGGCGAGCTCGGCCTCCGGTCCGCCCTGCCCGTCGAGGGTCAGCGTGTGGGCGGCGTGCAGCATCCGCCCGAGGGCGGCCTCCGCCGCCGGCCATCCCGCCCCGACCCGCGGGGCTGCCTCGGCAAGCGCCCCGGCGACGACGGCGTCGGCGACGCTCGCGAAGGCCGGGAAGCGGGCCCGGAAGGCGTCCGGCGCGATCGCGTCCGCCATCTCACGCCTCCCCGCCGGTGGTCGGACGCTCGCGGCCGCGGCGGCGCTCGGGCCGGAGGTCGGGCCGGGGGTCGGGGCCGGGCTCCGCCGCCTCGATCCGCACCTCCCCGGCCGCCGCCCAGGCGGCGAGGCAGGGGTCGGGCCGGTCGGGAAGCGCGAGGACCGCGCTTTCGCCGGGCACCAGGAGTCGGGGCGCCCGCGCGCCCTTCGGCCAGACCAGCCGAGGGCCGGCGGCGTGGTTCGTCACCCGCATCATGCTCCCTCCCTCCTAGATGCCGTCGAGGTAGCGGCAGGCGGCGGGGCGGCGGATGTCGAGGCCGCCGAGCCGGAAGGCCCCCGGTACCTCGAAGCGCCACGGGCCAGTCTGCCAGGCCGGGAAGAACCGGAACGGCATCGGCAGCCACAGCTTCAGCACGGAAGGGTCGCGGCGATAGGCGACGAGGCGGGCGCTGCCGCCGGTGCCGGCCGTCTCGAGCGCCCGCACGCCGTAGACCGTCAGCTCCTGGCCGGTCTCCAGGGTGTAGACGTTGTGGCGCCGGATCCAGTCGAGCAGGGTGAGCGGGCTGATTCCGTCGAGTCGGCGAAGCCCGATGCCGAGCATCTGCTCGTAGGGCAGCAGCAGGGTGTCGGCCATCTCGACGGTGTTCGATCCGGTGAAGATCCCGATCAGCTGGCCGTTGACGTCGGCGAGGATCTGCTCGGGCGTCTTCCGGGCCCAGGCGGTGCTGCCGTCGGCGCCCGTCGCGGCGGCGCTGCCGACCGTCACGCCCGGGTGGTTGAGAAGCCCGGAGAAACCCTTGGCCGGGTCGCCCATGAGCGCGACCTGGTCGATGAACTCCTCCGAGGCGAGCCGCGCCGCGTCCGCCTTGTCGGCGTCGAGGGTCATGCCCAGCAACTGGGCCTTGCCGAGTTCCTCGAGGTCGTAGCCGTAGCCGATCCCCGCCATGGCGACGGCGGTCTCGTGCTGGCGGCGCGTCAGCTCGACCTTCGGCACGTCGGCGGCGCCGCCGTGGACCCAGGTCGCCTGCCCGACCCGGTCGACCGAGAAGTAGGTCACGGTCGGCACCCATTCGGGCGCCGCGGTGTCGACCGGGACGAGGCGCGGATAGCGGATCGCCGGGTACTGGGCGCGGTAGACGGTCGGCTCGATGAAGGCCTGCTGGCTGACCAGGAAGGCGAGCGCCCGGGGCGCGTCGGTGACGAGGGTGCGGGTCATGGCTGGCCTCACTTCAGTTCAGGCGCAGGCGGACGAGGCCGCCCGCGGGCGCGGAGGTGTCGAACAGGGCGTTCGGGATCGGGGCGTTGCCGGAGGCGGCGGCGGTGATCGCGCCGGCGGGCGTCACGTAGGCCGAGCCGCCGGCGCTCGCGGCCGAGGCCGTGATCACCCAGACCGCGCCGCGCACCATCACGGGCGCGGTCTCGCCCTTGGCGAAGAGATCGGCGCCGCTCGGGGACGGCCGCGCGTTGCGGTCGGCCAGCACGATGCCGCGGAAGACCGCGCCGGCGGCGGCGATGCTCTCGTCGCGGGCGCCCTGGAAGGCGGCGCGGCCGAAGCCGATTCCCTCCGGGGTCTCGACGGTGCGGCTCAGGATCGTCGCGGGATTCTGATCGGCGGCCATGCCCTCGTAGGCGGCGGCCGGGCGGGTGGGATAGCTGGTCTGGACGGGGGGCATCAGCGGGCTCCTGCGGGCTTCCAGACGTTGCGGAGGGTCTCGACCATGGCGGCGTGGGCCGCTTCTTGGGTGAGCGGGGCTTGCGTCGGGGCGTCGGGGCGCTGGCGCAGGGCGTCGCGCAGCGGATCCGGAGCGTGGGGGGCGGAGGCGTGGCGCGGTCCGGCGGCGATCACCCGGAAGGCGCCCTCGATCGCGGCGGCGCCCATGCCGCTGGCTTCCGCCTCGCCGAGGGCCCGGGCGACGGCGGCGCGCCGGATCGCGTCGGCATTGAGGCCGGCGGGCTCGAAGGCGTCGCCGAGGATGCGGCGGGCCTGCGCCACCAGGGCGCCGCGCTCGGCCGCGAGCGCGTCGAGGGCGGCGATGTCCGGCACCCGGGCGCGGAGCGCCGCGACCTCGCCGTCGCGCTGGGCCAGGGCGGTCTCGGCGGCCTGCGCCCTTCCCTCGGCCTCGGCGAGGCGCCGGGCGAGGTCCGAATCGCCGATCCGGCACTCCGGGCCGGCGCGGCCCTGGGCCACGATGGCGACGTGGTCGACGACGACCATCGTCTGGCGGGCGTCGTAGGGGCTGCCGTCCGGGGCGGTGCCGGGGGTCCAGTTGAGGTCGCAGGTATACCCGACCGAGACCTCGCGCCGCCCGCCCTGCACCGCCGCGATGGCGGCGGAATCGGCGAGCAGCATCGGGATGCGGACGAACTCCCCGTCGCGCACCACCTCGTCGCCGACATGGCCCCGGGCGACGCCGCGCCAGGTCCGCGGCGTCACCGCCTCGGGCGGATGATCGAGGGTGACGGGCTTGTGGCCGAAGCTGCGCAGGGATTCGGGCCGAAAGATCTCGTCGGGGTCGCGGTAGATGCGCACCTGCGCAAGGTCCGGCCGGGCGACCTCGTCGCCGCGATAGACCTGGACGTTGCCGGCCCGCGCCGCGCGGGCCTGCACTACCAGGGCACCGTTGCCGAGCGGGCGGGCGCCCGCGATCTCGGCCGCGGGGCCGAGGCTGAGTCGGTCGAAGATGTGCATGGGGGATGTCTCGTGGTGGGAGGTGGGGAAGCCTCGCTCCCGATCGGGCTCGTGGGGTCACAGGCCGGGTCGCGCGCATCTCTCCTTTCCCCGCGGGCGGGGAGAGGGCAGCGCCACCGTTCAGGTGACGCGGCGAGGCGGCAGCCGAGGGTGAGGGGGTGTTTCCGGGGGAGCCTCAGGCGTCGAGCCCCCCTCAACCCCGCTTCGGCTTCGCCTTCGCTTGCTGCAGACCCGACAAGGGGTCCGCAGCCCTCTCCCCGCCCGCGGGACGAGGAGAGAAGCCGCGCCTTTCTCGGGGATGTGACAGTGTCGGTCCGCTCGGGAGTGGGTTGGAAACCCGGCTCAGCCCGCCGGCCGTCCGTAGGCCGCGGCGATGCCGGGGAAGAGGTCGGCGGCGGAAAGCCAGCCCTCGACGCCGCGGGCGAGGACGTCCGTCGGCACCACGCCCTCGCGGGCGAGCATCGCGGCGGTCTCGGCCTTGAGGCGGCCGACCTCCGCCTTCTCGCGCTCGCTCGCCTGGGCGAGAGGCCGCCAGGCGTAGCGCAGGGCGGGCTCGTCGCGGCCGAGCGCGTCGCGGATCAGCAGCCGGTCGAGGCGGGCGATGGCGGGGGTGAGCTCGACGGTCTGACGGGCCGCGACGTGGTCGTGGTAGTTGCGGGTGTCCGATTCGCCCGTGGCGTTGAGGCCCGCTGGCGACTGCCCGAGCAGCCGCGTCACCGGGATGTCGGCGGCGCCCGCCGCGACCTGAAGGAAGAGGCGGGCCACCTCCGGCAGGCCGGAGAAGTCGAGCTGCTTCTGCTGGTAGCGCTCGCCCTCCGGCGAGCGGCCGTCGCCTTCGAGCAGCAGCATCCCGAACAGGCCCTTCATCCGGGCCGCGTAGGCGAAGCGCTCGGTGACGAGGCGGGTGCCGTCCTCCGTCGAGAGGGCTTGCGACAGGCCCGGCACCGAGATCACGTCCTGCTTGGCCTCGGGCAGCATCGCGGCGATGTGGGCGGCCGCCGCCGTCGCCTGGTCGATCGCCTCGAGCAGCGCCTGGAGCACGCTGTCGCCCCAGCCGTCACCGACCGCATCGTCCGGCAGGGCGGCGCCGAGGAAGCGCACGACGCGTGAGGGATGGACCGCCTGCCCGCCGGCGACCGTGTAACCCCTCGGCTCGCCGAACCACGCCGAGAGCGGATCGCGCTCGACCGGGCCGGGCTGGATCGCGGTGCGGGGCAGGACGTGGAGGTAGCGCAATCCCCCCTGCCCGATCGTCTCGGGATCGAGCGCCCGGGCCGGATCGGGCGCGCCGTCGCCGATCAGGAGCGCGGCACCGCCGTGCAGGCGCGCGAGCCGCAGGGCCTGGAGCAGGCGCTCGCGCAGGGCGAGGCGCGCCTCGCTGGCGGCAAGAGCCGCCGCGACCTCGGGCGGCGCCTGCCAGGCACGCCACTCGCGCAGCATGTCGAAGGGCACGATGTCGACGACCTTGCGGGCGAGCCAGTTGTCCCGGTAGGCGGCGTCGAGCTCGGCCCGGGCGCGAGGCACGTGGACGTGCAGGTTGCCGGTGCTCTTGTCCCGCGGCCCGCCGAGGCCGGAGACGAGGTTGGCGAGGCGGTCGGCGAGCCACATCACAGGACTCCGAGCAGGCCGTATCCCGGCCGGGCCAGCGCCGAGAAGGCGCGCGAGAGGGCGTCGACCTGGTCGAGGAAGGCGCCGTTGGGAAACGTGCAGAGCTCGTCGAGGAAGGCCTCGTTCCAGGGCCCGGCGACGAGGTGGAAGTTGCCGGCCTCGGCCTGGGCCGAGACCGGCGCGGCGCGGGTCGCCTTGTCGCCGCTCTCCGGGCTCGCCCGCGCGTCGTAGCCGGCAAGCCGCCCGACGAGGTACTGCGCCTGCGCCTTGCCGGCCTGGCCCGGGTCCTGCGGCAGCGAGATCCGGCAGGCCGGGCCGTCCTCGGCGGCGGTGGCGAGGATCAGCCGCTCGACGCCGCCGGCCGAGAGCCGGTCGCGGCGGACATCGAGGACGTAGAGCCGCCCGTCGGGGCTGCGCCCGAGCTTGACGCCCGCGGTGTAGTCCGGCTGGCGCCCAGGCCTCGGCACGCTCGCCGCGAGGTCCCAGGCCCGCACTTCGGTGCAGCCGGCCGGGACCGCCCGCACGAGGGTGAACCAGCCGCGCTTGAACAACCCGCCGTCCCGGGGGGCCGGGCGCTGCTGGTACTGGCCGGCCGCCGCGTAGGCGCCCATCGTCGCCGTGTCGCGCTCCACCACGTGTTTGGGAAAGCGAGCCGGAAACAGCAGCTCGCCCGGCTCGCGGCGCGGGTCGGAAAAGCCGATCCGGGTGGCGCAAGCGCGCTCCGGCTCGAACTCCATCGGCAGCATCAGGTGATCGTAGCCGAGGTTTCTCGCCAGGATCACGCCCGACAGGTCGCGCTCGTGCAGCCTTTGCATGATCACCACGATGGCGGAACGGACGGGGTCGTTGAGGCGGGTCGGCACCGCCTCCAGGAACCACTGGGCCACCGCCTCGCGCACCCGCTCGGAGGCGGCGCCGTCGACCGAGATCGGGTCGTCGAGGATCACCCGGTCGCCGCGCGATCCGGTGATCGAGCCGGCCGAGACCGCCTCGCGCAGGCCGGTCGCCGTGGTCTCGAACCGGCCCTTGCGGTTCTGGTCGCGGGTGAGCCGCACCCGATTCCCCCAGAGGCGCCGGTACCAGGGCGAGGTGATCAGGCGGCGCGTGCGCAGGTTGTCGCGCAATGCCAGCCGCTCGGTGTGCGAAACCGCGACGGTGCGCAACGACGGGCGGTTCTTCGGCCCCCATTCCCAGGCCGGCCAGAACACGCCGGCGAGCAGGCTCTTCATCGTACCGGGCGGCACGTTGATCAGGAGCCGGGTGATCTCGCCGGCGGTCACCGCCTCGAGATGGGCGGAGACCGCGTCGATGTGCCAGCCGTGGATGTAGGGCGCCCCCGGCTCGATCGCCGGCCAGGCCCGGCGCACGAAGCCCGCCAGGCTCTCCTCGCTATCGAGCCGGTCGAGGGCCCGGATCAGGGCCGGCGGGTCGCTCAGCCAGGCGCTCGGCGATGGCCCGGAGCTGGGCGCGCTGCTCGCCGTCGAGGAGGCGGAAGGCGGTCTGGTGATCGAGGGACGCGGTGTCGTCACGGAGCTTTCCGTCCCCCTTGCCGTCGAGATCCCAGGCCTGGCGTTCGAGGGCGATCCACAGCCGCGCCGCGGCGGCGAGATCGCGCAGGGCCGCAACCCGCTTCTGCAGCGCCGCGGCGCGGGCGAGCCCGCTCTCCTCCGGGGCGTTCTCCGGCCCGGCCTCCTCGGCGATCGCCGCCCGGAGGTCGTCGAGAAGCCGCAGGGTCAAGGCGGCACCCTGGGCCACCACAATGCGGTGGCCGCCGAGCACGCCGCCGGGACGGGCTACGTCCGGGGAACCGTTGCCCGGGAGAACGACCGTCGGGGCGTCCCACCCCCCCGCCCGTGCCCGTCGCCGGAGCGTCTCCGGGTTGAGGCCGAACTGCCGCGCGATGGCGGGCCCGCTCTCCGGCGCCGCCCGGTAGGCTGCCGCGACGCCCGTCCAGTCGACGACGCACCGGGCCGCGGGCTTGGCCGGATGGTTCGCGGTCGAGGGCTTTCGTGTCGATGCCGGTTGCGCCGCCGTCCGTTCCCGCGACGTCTCTGCTGGTGGCGTCCCTGCTCGTGGCATCTTGGCCATGTCGCCTCGTCGGAAGGTGGGAGGCGCGGCGCGGAACCGCCGGCCCTCAGGCCGGCGGGCACGAGCCGCTCTTCGCCTCGGTGATGCCGTGGGCCGGGTCCGGGGACACATCCCCGCATCGGCGGGGCAGTCGAGCAGCCACCTCCCCCGAGGGGCAGGCCGCAGACCCGGATAACCTGAAACCCTTGTACCCGCGTCGCCGATGTTCGTCAAATGTTCTTTTCGAGGGCTGCGATTTATGGCTGGGCTTGGCCTGCGCCGCTCGCGCCATCGCCCGCAAGCAAAGATGTTGCGTGCTCATGTCGATGCATTTTATTGATTGATATGCAAGATGCGATTTTTTTATTATTCAATCGCATTGATCATATTTTATATCAGTTCATTGCAAATATATTCATGCCCGCCGCCTTGCCGGTGACCTTTGTTGTCGAGTGGTGCTGGGTTGAAGAAGGCCCGTCGTGGTCGCAGGTATCTGCCGCCTGTCATTGACGGCCCGGTTGCGCGCGTGGCTTTGGCGGCGGCTCCAATGGTTGGGACCGTCCCTCTGCAGCGGGCCTTAAGTGTCTCTCACAAAACTCCCGATCACCGCCTCGGCTTGCTGTGGCAGCGACATTGCGGCGGGATTTTGTGAGGTGCACTAAGTCCGACGCCCCCGCGCTACTCGATCAGGTTGCGCAGATGTCCGGCTCGCGTTGATCCAAGAACACCTTGATCCAAGAACATCTTGATCCAGGACCGCCTGACTCGAGGCCGGGGACGGACAGACTCGAACGTGTCTCAAACATCGATATGGTGATTCGATCTCCATGAGTTATGGGAGATCGAGGACATAATGAAGAGCTTCATGCGCCCGGCTACATCGATGCCGGCCGGCCCTCTAAACGAGAATCGCCGGAGCACGGAGGCTCCGGCGTCGATCGCTAGCCGACGGGCCGTCGGGCAAACGGGGTGTCGGTCCTCCCTCAGCAGCTCAGCTTGCGACCCTCGCGGAAGCCGTGGACCCGGAAGTGCTTGTAGCCCGACTCCATCTTGCCGGCGAGCACGGCGCGGGCGACGTCCGGGTTGCAGCGCAAATACTCACGCTCGTTGAAGGCGGCGGCCCCATTGTCCCGTGACCCGCGGTCCCGGTCACGTGCGCCATAATCCCGGTCTCGGTCGCGATAGCCGTAGTCGCGATTGCGGTAGTCGTCCCGCCGGCCGTAATCGTCGCGGCGATCCCGATAGTCGCGGTCGCGATAATCGCTGTCTCGGCTGCGGTATTCGCGATCCCGGTAGTCGCGGTCGCGATAGCCGTAGTCGGGCCCCCAGGACTGGGCCGAGGCGGTCCCCACCGCGCCGATCAGGCCCAATCCGATGACCGCCATCACCCCAAGCGTCCTCATCGTCTCCGATCCTCCTTCGCACGGCGCATCGCCGCCGCTGCGGAAGCTAGAGCATCGAGGCCCGATGGGGATAGCGCCGTGGTGTCTCGGATGGAGTCGACGCAGAGCGCGCGCCGGCTCGGTGCGCCAGCGGCCGATGGCGCGCGGGCGGCACGGATGGACAAAGCTGACGCCCCCGACGGCGTGGCCGTAAAGGTCTCCACCCCTGAGGCGCGGGCCAAGTGCCTCCCGCCGCGGGTGCATCGAAGGCGGCCTTGGGCACGCGATCTCCGCCTGACACGCTACCGGGAGCAGAACCCAGCGGCGATGGAGGACGGCATCAGCATCGCCGGCCGCCGCAGGCTCATACGGTTCGATGAACCGGACGAATCTGGCAGGGTGGTCTGTCGCACATGCAGTACCGGTGCCCCGATAGGAGGGAGGTCTTGCTTGGGTCCGGTCAGAAATCCACCGAGGCCGACAGCAGGAACGTCCGCGGCGCGCCCTGGCTCAGGATGCCGCGCCCGGTCGAGGCCCAGTAGTTGGTGCCGGTGACGTTGGCGACGGTGGCCCGCAGGGTCAGCGGCCGCTCCTGGAACGTCGTGGCATAGCGCAGCCCCACGTCCAGGGTCGCCCAGTCGGGGATCTTCTGGCTGTTGGCGAGGTCGTAGTACTGCGCCGAGGTGTAGATCACGCGGCCTGTCAGGGTCAGGCCGGGGACGAGGCTCGGCGGCAGGTCGTATTCGCCGTAGAGGTTGAGCTGCACGTCCGGTACGCCGACCGCGGTCCGCCCGACGTTGCGGGGATCCTGCGCACGCACCTGCACCCCGTCGAGGAGGGTGATGCCGCCGAGGAGCCGCACGCCCGGCACCGGCTCGCCGAACACGGTCAGCTCGACGCCGCTGTTGCGCTGGCGGCCGTCGACGGAGAAGACCAGGGTGCGCGAATCGAGGAAGCCGGAGGGCTGCTCGATCTCGAAGGCCGCGAAGCCGACCCCGACCGTGCCGAAATCGTACTTCGCGCCGACCTCGGTCTGGCGCGAGACGAAGGCCGGGAAGGCCGCGGTGGCGTTGACGGCGTTCACCGGCGCGGCGGGCGAGGTCAGGCCCTCGATGTAATTGGCGTAGAGCGACAGCCTCTCCCACGGCTTCACCACGAGGCCGACGCCCGGCGAGAAGGCGCCGCTCTCGCTCGCCCCCGTCCGGTACCCGGTGGTCGCGCTGTAGGAATTGACGTCGAGGCTCTGCCAGCGGCCGCCGAGCGTGAGGAGCACCCGGTCGTCGAGGATCGACAGCGTGTCGGCGATGGCGATGCTGCGGTTGATCCGGCTCGAGGTGCGCGGCGTCGCGTTCGACAGCCCGAAGGTCGAGCGCGGGGCGACGTAGGTCGGGTCGTAGAGGTTCGAGGTGATCGTCGATCCGACGGTCTGGGCCGGGGGCTGGGCGAGGTCCTGCCAGAACCCGACCGCGGCGAGGCCGAAGCTGTGCTTGACCGGGCCGGTCTCGACCGTGCCGCGCAGGCCCGCCTCCGCGGTCTGGTTGACGATGTGGAACGGCAGGTAGCTGATGGGATCGCGGTAGTCGCCCCGTGCATTGAAGATCGTCAGCACGCCGCCGAAGTATTCCTGACGGAAGTTCGACACGCCGTAGGCGCCGTAGAGCGTCAGGTCCGGGGTCAGGTCGTACTCGATCCGGGTGGCGAGCTGCTGGTTGGCGCTGTCGCGGTATTCCCAGGGCTGGTGCTGGTTGAGCGTCAGGTCGGGCGCGCGCGGGATCCGTACGCCCGCCGCCACGCTCCGGTTGCGCAGCGGCGAGGTGAAGTCGAGCTCCTGGTAGCCGAGGTCGAGGCTCGCCCGCAGCCGCTCGCCGCGATAGTCGAGGGCGAGCGCGGCGGTGCCGAAATGGACGCTCTGGTTGTCGATCGGCGTCGCGCCGTTGTTGAAAGCGCCGTTGAAGCGCACGCCCCATTCCTTGTCGTCGCCGAAGCGGCGGCTGACGTCGATCGCCTTGTAGATCGTCGCATTGGAGGCGTAGCCGATCGTCGCGCGGGTCAGCGGCTCGTCGAGGGCCCGCTTCGGGATCAGGTTGATGCTGCCGCCGATATTGCCGAAGGGCGGCACACCCGAGAGCAGGGTCGAGGGGCCGCGCAGCACCTCGACGCGCTCGATCGGCTCGATCGCCGGGTTGAACGCGTCGGCGACGCCGTAGAGCCCGTTGAACGCCATGTCCTGGGCGAAGACCGGGAAACCGCGGATGAAGAAGCCGAGGATCCCCGAGAAGGCCGGCACGTTGGTGCGGATCGACGGGTCGTTGTTGACCACGTCCTGGACGCTGCGGGCCTGCTGGTCGCGGATCAGCTTCTCGGTATAGCTCGTCGCGCTGAACGGCTGGTCGAAGACGTTGCGGTTGCCGAGGAAGCCGAGGCGCGAGCCGGAGCCGACGGCACCGCCCGCATAGGCCGGAGGCGGCGGCCCGACCACGCCGGTCGGCGGAGCCGGCCGGGCCGCGGGCGTGCCGCCGCCGCCGCCCGCCACGGTGATCTCGTCGAGGCGGATCTCGCCCTCGGCGAGCGCGCCCTGCACGAGGCACGGCAGCACCAGCGTGGCCAGGCCGAGACCGGCTTCGAGGCGGCGGTTCCTGGGACGGGGGCGTCGGGCGTACCGCATGCGATGACGATCCAGCAGAGAGTGGTCTGAGCGCCGGCGCGCCGCCGGGTCGTTTTTTCTATTCGGTGTCTCGACGCGGCACGCAACGGTTTCGCGATCGATCTTTGCGGTTATCCGCATGATTGTGGCCGTTCGGGCACAAAATTTAAAATATAATATCTCTAAACTACGGGCTCATTCAGAACATCGGTCTTATGAATGCTGCCGGGATCCGGCGCGACATCGATCCGACTCCTGCGGCATCGTGACCGATCCGGCGATGCGGACGGACAGCACCGGTGCCGCCGAGAGCCGGCCGTGCATCGCAATCCCCTGTTCTCCCTCGAAAAATCCCGCTCCCTCGAATTTGTCGAACTCCGATACGGTCGCTCTCTCGCGACAATCGCGATCTGGAATAATAACAGCTTGCGAATACTGCGAACAAAATCGTTTGAATGCTGCGCCATCATGGCTATCTACGCCGCACATCGGACCGGCATCTCACGAAGACGGGTAAACATCCTGTCTCGTCTGCCGAGATCATGGCCGATGTCGAACGAACGCCAGACGGGGAGTTGTCCATGAAGCCGGCGCTTGAAATCCGTGTCGGAGACACGCCGCTCGTCATTCTCGACAGGTTGTTCCCGCCGGATATCGTCCCGGTCTTCGCCAAGCTCGAGATGCTGAACGTCGGCGGCAGCGTGAAGGACCGCACCGCCCACTACATGGTCTCGCAGGCGCTGGCCGCCGGCCGGGTGACGGCGGACAGCCACCTCGTCGAGAGCTCGTCAGGCAATCTCGCCATCGCGCTCGCGATGATCGCGCAGCGCGTCGGCATCCCGTTCACCGCGGTCGTCGACCCGAACATCGCGCCGACCAATTGCCGCCTGATCGAGGCCTTCGGCGGCCGGGTCGACATGGTGCGGGAGAAGGACGAGGGCGGCGGTTACCTCCACACCCGGGTGCGGCGGGTGGCGGAGCTCTCGCGCACCATACCGGGGGCGGTCTGGCTCAACCAATACGCCAATCCCGACAACTGGCGGGCGCATTACCACGGCATCGGCGCCGAGATCGTGCGCGAGATGCCGGCGGAGCCGACCCACCTCGTCGCCGCGGTCTCGACCTGCGGCACCCTGATGGGGATGGCGCGCCGCCTGCGCGAGCGCTGGCCTCGGATCGAGGTCGTCGCCGTCGACCTCGACGGCTCGGTCATCTTCGGCGGGCCGGGCGGACGGCGCGACATCCCGGGCATCGGGGCGAGCCGGGTGCCCGAGCAGCTCTCGCTGCCCGAGGTCGACGCTGTCATCCACGCCACCGACTGGGAATCGACCCTCGGCTGCCGGGCGCTGGTGGCGCGCCAGGGCATCCTGGCCGGCGGCTCCTCGGGCACGGTCGTCGCGGCGATCCAGAAGCTGATCCCGCATCTCGGCCGCGGCGCGCGGATCGTCACGCTGCTGCCCGATCGCGGCGAGCGCTACCTCGACACGGTCTACGACCCGAGCTGGCCGGCGGCGGACCGGCGCCTGACGAGGCCGTTCGAGGCTTCCTACCGCCGGATCGCGACCCGCTCCGCAGCCTGAGCCGCCCGCGACGCCCCCATCACATACCGACAAGGACCGTCACCATGGCTTCGACCAGCCTGCGCTACCTCTCGCGCTCCGACATCGTCGAGATCGGGGGCGACCGCTCCGAACTCTACATGGCGGCGATCGAGGAGGGCTTTCGCCTCCACGCCGCGCGCGACTTCGTCCAGCCGCTGAAGCCCTACCTGCGCAGCCCGCGCGCCACCCACATCGCCGACCGCATCATCGCGATGCCGGCCTGGATCGGCGGCGACCGGCCGGTCGCCGGCCTCAAGTGGATCGGCTCGAAGCACGACAATCCCTCCGCGCGCGGCCTCGATCGCGCCAGCGCGGTGATCGTCCTCAACGATCCCGAGACCAACCACCCGGTCGCCGTCATGGAGGCGGCGCTCATCAGCGCCATGCGTACCGCCGCGGTCACCGGTCTCGCCGTGCGCCACCTCGCCCGGGCGGGCTTCTCGGAGGCCGCGCTGATCGGCTGCGGTCCGATCGCGGCCCGGCAGGCCCAGACGCTCGCCGAGCAGTTTCCGACGCTCGATTCGGTCCGCTTGTTCGACCTGCGCCCCGAGGCTGCCGAGGACCTGGCGGCCCGACTGCGCGACCGCTTCCCGCGGCTGCGCACAATCATCGCCCCGAGTGCCGAGGCGGCAGTGCGCGACTGCCCGGTCGTCGTCACCTGCACCGTCACCGACACCCCCTACCTGCCCTATCGCTGGCTCAGCCCGGGCACGCTGCTCGCCAACGTCTCGATCATGGATGTCGAGCGCGAGGTGTTCCTGAAGGCCGACAAGGTCGTGGTCGACGACTGGGACCAGTGCAATCGCGAGAAGAAGATCATCAACCTCCTGGTCGAGGCCGGCGAATTCTCCCGCGACAAGCTCCACGCCGAGCTCGGCGAGATCGTGGTCGGGCGCAGGCCGGGCCGCGAGAGCGACGACGAGATCATCCTGCTCAACCCGATGGGGATGGCGATCGACGACATCGCCTGCGCCCGCGCGGTCCTGCGCCGCGCCGAGGAGGCGGGGGCCGGCACCGTGCTGCCGCTGTTCTGAGGGAGCGCCTCGATGAACGCCGTGCCGTCGATCCCCGCCCCTTCCCGGTACATCGCCCGGGATCGCCCCCGCGCGCCCGCGCCGCATGGCGCCGCCCGGGAGATCCTGTCCGAACTCTTCGACGCGCTCTGGATCGAGGACGTCGCGAGCCTGCGCAGCCGCGGAATCCTCGGGGCCCCGAGCGAGGACGGGACCCACGACTACGCCCTGGCCCTCGGGCCGGGCCACTTGCGGGCCCGGGTGCGGCCGGACGAATGGCGCGACGGCGTGCGGCTCGCCGGCGGCACCCGGTTCGAGACCGCCCGCGGGACACGGGAGCTCGACGCGGCGGGGCTGCTCGCGCTCGCGCTCGATGCGCTGCCCGACCTCCCGCCCGCCATCCGCCAGCGGACCCTCGCGGCGATGGACGGCGTCCTCGACGCGCTGCCCGACCGCGAGGCCGCGACCGACCCTCTGGTGGCGCAGGCGCTGTCGGGCGATGCGGTGGCCGCGCCGCTCGCCTGGGAGCGCCTCGCGGCCTGGCGCGACCGGCCGTTCCATCCGCTCGCCCGCGCCCGCGGCGGCTTCGACAGGGCCGAGAGCCTCGCCTACGGCGCCGAGGCCGGGCGCTACTTCGCCCTGTCCTGGTGCGCGCTCGCCCGCGACCGCCTGGACCGCTCGCCCGGCGCGGCGCCGCTGGATCCCGCCGCCTGGCTCCTCGATCCGTCGCAACGGGCGCTGCTCGCGCAGGAGATGGAGGCGTGCGGCCTCGACGGCTCGCACGTCGCCCTGCCGCTCCATCCCTGGCAGGCCGCGCACGTTCTCCCCGAGCGCTTCGCCCCCGAGATCCGGGGCGGGCGCCTCGTGCCCCTCGATTTTCGCGGGCCGCTCGTCGCCGCGACCTCGTCGTTGCGCACCGTGGCGCTGCCGACGCGGCCGGGGCTCCACCTCAAGCTGCCCCTCGACGTGCGGACCCTCGGGGTGCGCCGCCTGCTGCCGCCGCAATCGCTGCATAACGGCCTGCACGGCGCGGCGCTCCTCGCCGCCGGGATCGCCCGCGACCCGGAACTCGCCCGCACGGTCCTGATCGCCGACGAAACCGCGTTCTGGCACTTCGCGGAGGCCGACGGCGACCTCTACGCGGAGCGTCCCGGCCTTCTCGGCTGCGCCTTGCGCCGCTTGCCCGTAGCCCCGGCGGTACCGCTCGCAAGCCTCGCGGTCGCGCCGCGCGGCGGCGTGCCGCCGGCCCTGCAGGCGGTCGCCGGGGACGCACCCGATCTCTCGGTCCTGTTCACGGACATCGCCGGCCTCGTCCTCGGCACGGCCCTGCGGTGCGCCTGCCTCGGCTTCGTGCCGGAGCTTCACGGCCAGAACGCCCTCGTGGCCTTCGAGTCCGGACGGCCCCGCCGCCTGATCCTGCGCGACCACGACACCGTGCGCACCGCCCCCGACTGGCTCGCCGGCGTCGGCCTGCCGGTCCCGGCCTATCTGGTCACCGATCCGCTCCGCAATTCCCTGCTGCTGCGCCAGCCGGAGGACCTGATCGCCTACGCCCAGACCCTGGCGCTCGACGTGGCGCTCCGGGCGGTGGCCGAGACCTTCGCGGCGGCGGGCCGCGGCTTCACCCTGGCGCAGGCGCGCCAGATCCTGATCGCCACGGTCGAGGCCGCGCTCGACGGGGTGGAGGCTCCGGCGCCTCGCAAGGCGCTCGTCGCGTCCTGCCTCGTCGCCCGCCCGGACGCGCCGTTCAAGGAGGTGCTGGCGCCGCTGCTCGCCGCGCCGGCGCTGACCACCTCGATGCCGAGCCGGCTCGGCCGGGCGCCGAACCCGCTCGCCACCGGGGTGGGCCGGTGACGGCGGGGGCGGGCCGGCCCGCCATCGGCCGCGCCGGGCTCGCCGTCCTGGTGCTGCTCCAGCTCGCGGTGACGGCGGCTCCGCTCGCGCTGCTGCCGGTGCTCGGGCTCCAGGTCGCCCGGATGGAAGCCGCCCGGATGGGCGCGACCCCGGCCTTCTGGACCGCATTGGTTCTGGCCGCGCCGGCCGTCACCACCCTGGCGATGACGCCGGCCTGGACGGTCCTGGCGCGGCGCCTGTCGCTCTCCTCCCTGGTCGTCTGGACCGGCCTCCTGTCGGCGGCGAGCTGCGGGCTGATCGCGCTCGCGACCGATCCGCTGCTCCTCGTGGTCGGCCGTCTCGTCCAGGGTCTCGCCGGCGGCGGCGTCGTGCTGGCCCTCGCCTTCCGGGCGACGGGCGGCAGCGCGGGGCGCGGCTTCACGCTGATGCAGCAGGCGGTCTCGGCCGGTTGCCTCCTCGGCCCGCTCGCCGGCGGGCTCGCCTTCGAACGCGGCGGGATCGGCGGGCTGATGCTCGCCTGCGCCGGGCTGATCCTCGTCCTGACCCTGGCGGCGGCCCGCGCCGCGCGGGGGCTTGCGGCCGAGCCGGAGGCCCCCCGCGCGCGCGCCGACACCTGCGATTCCCCGACGCTCCTGCCCCTGCTGCTCGCCGGGACCTGCGGCAGCGCCGGCGCCTTCGCGTTCGTCGCCTTCTTCCCGACCTGGGCGAGCGCGCACGATGCCGGCCTCTACACCCCCGGCCTGATCGGTCTCCTGCACAGCCTGAGCTGGGCCGTCGCCCTCCTGATCCTGCCGCTCTGGGCGCGGGGTCTCGACGGCGCCGCGCCGGTCCTCGGGCTTGGCCTGTCGCTCGTCGGCTGCGGCCTCGCCTATGCGGGCGTCCCGCTCGGCCTCGGGCTCGGCGGCATCGTCGCCCTGCGCCTTCTCCAGGGGGCGGTGTTCGCCGGGCAGGCGCCCGCCCTGTTCGCGGCAGCGGAGAAGGCGGGGCCGAGCCGCACCACCGCCCTCGCCCGGGCCCGGGCCGGGCTCACCGTCGGCCAGCTCCTCGGTCCGGTCGCGGCGGGCCTCGCCCTCGCGCCCCTCGGCCCGTCGGGCCCGCTCCTCGTGGCGGCGGGGCTGTCGCTCGCCGGCGCCCTCGCCCTCGTTCCCGTCCTTCTCGCCCCTCACCCCGTTGCCCGGAGCCGCGCCCCATGATGCCCTCACCCCTCGCCCGGCCGGCCCCGGAGGCCGTCGATGCCGTCCAGGCCGGCCTCGCCGTCGAGCGCCTGATCAACACCTGGCTGCGCGAGCGCAGCCCCGACCTCGTGCCCCCGGAGGGCGAGACCTGCACGATCCCCCTCGGCGACGCGACGCTGCTGGCACCCTGCCGGCGCGCCTCGCCCGGCGGGTTCCACGCCTGGGGGCCGTGCCGGCTGCGGCTGCCCGACGGCCGCGTCGTCGACCTCGACGGTCCCGCCGACCTCGCCCGGCGGATGATCGACGCCGCCGTGCCGGAGGCGACGCCGGTGCGGGAGGCGATGAAGCGCCGCCTCCTCGACGGCCTGCGCCGCTCGCGCGACCATGCCCGGGCCTGCGCCGCCCGGCCCTTCGCGCCGACGCCGACCGGGCTCGAGCAGGGCCTCTGGCACGGCCACCCGTTCCATCCCCTCGCCAAGAGCGTCGACGGCTTCTCCGAGATGGATTCGGACCTCTACGCCCCGGAGCGGGCGGCCTCGTTCCGCCTGCGCTGGCTCGTGGCCGATCCCGCCCTCGCCGCGACCCTGTGGCGCGAGCCCGAGGCCGAGGCGCGGATCGGCGCGGCGCTCGCGCGCCTGTCGGGGCTGTCGCGGGAGACGATGGCGGGCCGGGTCGTGATCCCGAGCCATCCCTGGCAGGCCGCCCGGCTCGAAGCCGATCCGGCGATCCGGGCCCTCGTGGCGCAGGGCCGCCTCGCGATCACCCCGCCCTCCGGCACGCCGGTCACGCCGACCTCCTCCGTGCGCACGGTGTTTTCCGCCACCGAGAACCTGTTTCTCAAGCTGCCGATCGCGGCCCGCATCACCAACTTCCCCCGCACCAACAGCCGCGAGCACCTCGCCCGCAGCCTGTCCGCCGCCCGCGCGCTCGCGGCCCTGCCCGAGACGGTGGCGGCCTGCGGCCTCGACATCCTCGGCGAGCCCGGAGCCCTCGCCCTCGCCGATCCCGCGCTCGAGGCGGTCACGGGCGCCCTGGTACGGGAGGGCCCGGCGGGCCCGGCCCTGGTGGTGGCGGGGCTCCTCGAGCCTTCGCCCCGCAACGGCCGCCCGGTCCTCGCCGCGATCGGGGCGTCGCTCGCCACGGCCGAGGACGCCGCGGCGTGGCTGCGCGCCTATGCCCGCGCGGCGATCCTGCCGCCGTTGCGCCTGTTCGCCCGCACCGGCATCAGCCTCGAGGCGCACGCCCAGAACAGCCTGCTCGTCCTCGACGGCGGCCTGCCGGCCCGCCTGGTGGTGCGCGACCTCGAAGGTGCGAGCATCGACGGCGCGCGTCTCCGCCGCCGCGTACCCGACCTCGCCCTCGACCCGGCCGTCCTCTACGGCGCCGAGGAGGCCTGGCGGCGCCTGCTCTACTACCTCGTCGTCAACCAGGTCGCCCATGTGGTCGCGACGGTGGCCCGGGCCGCCGACCTCGCCGAGGCGCCGCTCTGGCAGGTCGTCGCGCACAGCCTCGCGGCCTGCGACGAGGACGCCGCGACGACGGCCCTCATCGAGCGGCTCCTCGCCGCCCCGACGCTCCCGGCCAAGGCCAACCTCGCGAGCTGCCTCGCCGGCCGGGGCGAGCGCCCCGACTACGTCGCCCTCGCCAACCCGCTGAGAGCCGCCCGCGCGCAAAGCGAGGCGCAGGCCTGGCACGAGGCCGGCACCCGGGTCACCGGGCAGCTCCTCGGCGCCCTCCTGCACGAGGACCTGCTGCCCGCTTGCGTGGCCACCCTGTCCGGGCCGGACGCGGACCTGTCGATCACCATCATCCCGTCGCACGGCCGGACGCGCTACCGCGCGCGGGGCCGGCGCATGCGGGGATACGAGCGCGTCCTGATCATCCCCGGCAGCCTCGCGGCGGAGACCGATCCGGCCTCCCCCGCCGGGTCCATCCCCGACGCCCCGTCGGTTCACGACGCTTCGGCCTTCCTCGCCGACCTGCTGCCGGACCTGCCCGGCACGGGCGCCGACCACGCCCGCTTCGCCGAGGAACTGGCGCGCACGCAGGCAAACCACGCCGCGAGCCTCCTCCAGGGCGCCGGCACGGCCCTCGCCGGCCTCTCCTACGAGGCCCTGGAGGGTGCGCTGCCGGACGGGCACCGCTACCATCCCTGCTTCAAGTCCCGGATCGGCTTCACCCCGCGGGACAACCGCGCCTTCGGGCCGGAATTCGGGCGGCCCCTGCGCCCGGTCTGGATCGCCGTCCACCGGTCGCTCGCGGTCGCCGGCTCCCTGGCCGAGGCCGGCGGGCAGGACGACGCGCTGCTGGCCCAGAGCCTCGGTCCGGAGATCCTGGCGGAGTTCCGGGGCCGGCTCGACGGGCGGGCGGACGAGTTCGTGCTCCTCCCGGTCCATCCCTGGCAGTGGCGCCAGGTCGGCGAGGCCGCGACCGAGGCCGAAGAGCGGGCCGGCCGCGTGGTGGTGCTCGGCGAAAGCCCCCACCTCTACGGCGCGCAGCAATCGATCCGCACGCTCGCCGACCGCACGGCGCCGGGCGCGCCTTCGCTGAAGCTCGCGCTCTCGATCCGCAACACCTCGACGGCGCGCACCCTCGCCCCCCACACGGTGCTCAACGCCCCGATCGTCAGCGGCTGGCTCGCGGAGATCGCGGCCGAAAACCCCTACCTGCGCGACAGCGGCGTGGTGCTCCTCGCCGAGCGGATGGGCGTCGCGGTCACCGCGCTCCCGCCTCACGACCGGGACGGCACGACGCGGGGCGCGCTCTCGGCGATCTGGCGCGATCCCCTGACGCCGCACCTGCGCGACGGGGAGGCGGCGGTGCCGTTCACGGCGCTCACCCACCACGACCGGGGCGCGCCGTTCATCGCCGGCTGGATCGCCCGGCACGGGATCGAGCCGTGGCTCGACCGGCTGCTCGCCGTCGCGATGCTGCCGGTGGTGCACCTCCTCCTGGCCGAGGGCATCGCGGTCGAGAGCCACCAGCAGAACATGGCGCTCCTCCACCGCGACGGCTGGCCGGCCCGCGTCGCCCTCAAGGACTTCCACGACGGGGTCCGGTTCATCCCCGACCACGTCGCCCGGCGTCCGCCGCTGACCCCGACGCCGCCCGAGCACGCCCGCGTCAACGCCAATTCCTACGTCGAGGCCCGGGACGTCGAGGACGTGCGCGACTTCATGGTCGACGCCCTGTTCGGCGTGAATTTCGCCGAGCTCGGCTACGGCCTCGACCTCTGGTTCGGCTATCCCGAGGCGCGGTTCTGGGAGCGGGTCGTCGCGGCTCTGGCCGGGCATTGCACGGCCCATCCGGCGGCCCGGGCCGGGGCGCTGCGCTACCGCCTGGCCGCCGACACTCTGGTGGTCGAGGACCTGGCGCGGCGCCGCCTCGATCCCGCCAATGCCAGCGGCCGGCGCCGGCCCAACCCCCTGGCCGGCCTGGGGCCGCTTCTGTGAGCGCGCGCCTTCGCCTGAAGCGCCTCATCGAGGCCGGGCGGACGGCCGGCGGCCTGTTCGTGTCGATTCCCGCGCCCGAGATCGTCGAGATCGCCGCGGTGGCCGGTTTCGACTTCGTGCTCATCGACCTCGAGCACACGCTCGTCGACGGCGCGGACCTGGAACGGATGATCGCGGCGGCCGACCGGGCCGGCCTCAGCGCCCTCGTGCGGGTGCCGGGGGCGGGCTCCGAGCGGATCCTCCAGAGCCTCGATGCGGGGGCGGCCGGCATCGTGGTGCCGCGGGTCTCCTCCCTATCCGAAGCCGCCGAGGCGGTCCGGCGCGCCCGCCACGCCCCCCTGGGGATCCGCGGCCTCAATGCCGGGCGGCTCGGCCGCTACGGCGACGTCGACCTTCCCGCCATGCCGGCCCGCCTCGACGCCGAAACCCTGGTGATCGCGATGATCGAGGATCCAGCGGGCCTCGAGGCGGCCCCGGCCATCGCCCGGCTTAAGGGCGTCGACGGGCTGCTCTTCGGGGCGGCCGACTATTCGCAGGCGATCGGCCTGCCCTGGCAGACCGGCGCCCCGGCCGTCACCGCCGCCGGCTCGGCGGTGGTCCGCGCCTGCCGGGAGGCCGGCATCCATGCCTTCGCCGTCACCCGCACCGAGGCGGACCTGCCGCGCCTGCGCGAGGAGGGCGTGCGCGGCCTCCTCGTCGCCAACGATCGCGGCCTGCTGCGCCGCGCCCTCACCGACGCCGACCGCACCTGGCGCAACCTTCCGGGAGCCTCCCGATGACCCTGTATCGCCCCACGACCGAGACCGTCGCCGCCGTCGCGCGCGCGGACCGGCCGGTTTGCGCCTTCCTGCACGACCTCGACGCCCTGCGGCGCCAGGCCCGAAACCTGACGGCGCCGCTCCCGCCCGGCGCGTCGTTCCTCTACGCCGTCAAGGCCAACAGCGACCCGCACGTCCTGCGCGCGCTGGAGCCCTGCGTGAGCGGCTTCGAGGTCGCCTCCGCCGGCGAGGTGCTGCGGGTGCGCGAGGCGGTCGGGCCGGAGGCCCGCATCGTGATGGGCGGGCCCGCCCGCACCGAGGAGGACATGCGGGTGATCCTCGCCCACGGGGTTGAGCGGCTGCACGTCGAAAGCCTGCACGGGCTGCATCTCGCGAACGCCGCGGCGGCGCGGGCCGGCGTGACCCTGCCGATCCTGCTGCGGGTCAACCTGACCGGGCCGGTCCCGGGCGCGACCCTGACCATGGGGGGCGCCGCCACCCAGTTCGGCATCGAGCAGGGGGCGATCCCCGACGCCATCGCGCTCGCGCGCGACTGCCGGTCCCTGCGCCTCGACGGCTTCCACTTTCACACCGTCTCGAACAACCGCGACGCCATCGGCCATGCCGCCCTCTGCGCCGCCGAGCTCGCCCTCGCCCGCTCCCTCGCCGCGGAGCACGGGGTGGACCTGCGCGTCGTCAATCTCGGCGGCGGCTGGGGCGTGGATTACGCCGACCCCGACTGGCGCTTCGACGTCGCCGCCTTCGCGCAGGCGCTGCGCCCCCATCTCGACGCGGGCGGTCCCGCGCTCCAGTTCGAGTGCGGGCGCATCGTGGCGGCCTACCACGCGGCCTACCTGTGCGAGGTCCTCGACGTGAAGCGCAGCCACGGCCGCGCCTTCGCGCTCCTGCGAGGCGGCACCCACCACTTCCGCCTGCCGAGCTCCTGGGCGCACGACCACCCGTTCAGTATCCTCCCGCGGGAAGCCTGGACCCATCCCTGGACTCGGCCGGAACTGGCCGACACCGCCGTCACCCTGGCGGGCGAATTGTGCACGCCCAAGGACGTGCTCGCCCGCGACGTCCCCGTGCGGCGGATCCGGGTCGGCGACCTCGTTCGCTTCGAGATGGCCGGCGCCTATGGCTGGGACATCTCGCATCACGACTTCCTGCGCCATGCCTATCCGGAGCGGCTGTTTCTCGACCAGGGCCGGGTGGCGCGGGCATGACCATGAGCGAGTTGTCCCTGATCCCGCCGCGCCTGCTGCGCCCGACCGAGGAGACGGTGCGGGGCCGGATCGGCGAGGTGATCGCGCTCATCCTCGCCGAGCAGGCCTGGATCCAGCCGATCTGCGTCGAGCGCGACACCCTCGCGGTGCTCGACGGGCATCATCGCCTCGCCGCCGCGATCCAGCTCGGCCTTTCCCGGGTGCCGGCGCGGCTCTACGACTATGACACGGTGCCCCTCGCGTCCTGGCGGCCCGGGATCGTCCCGACCCGCGGCGAGGTCCTGCGCCGAGCCCTCGCCGGGCACCTCTACCCGCCCAAGACCACCCGACACAGCTTCGCGCCCGAACCGCCCGCTTCCGTGGCGCTGGCTCAGTTGCTCGGAGAATCGGTCGGCGCATCCACGATTCCCGACGGAACCGAACCGTCTCCGGGGCGTCCGATGCTCCTGTTCGACGCCGGAAAACCCCACCCATCGCCCGGTCTGGCCCCGTGTTGACAGTCGAGCCGGCTACCCTTAGACAGCCGCTCACCGACGGGGCGCCGACGAACTGGCCGCCCCGCCGAACCTCCCCAGAGACGAGCGAGCAAGGGCCAGGGCAACCCGGCGCTGCTTTTCGTTTCCGAGAAGGTCGAGATCCGGCTTCGACCGGATCGGCTCTTTGACAAGTTCATCTGAGAAAG